>JBGMRN010000036.1:0-6881 GCA_048061535.1 Thermoanaerobaculales bacterium
CGGGTGATGTCCGAGGCGTACCAGTGCCGCGACTCGGCGCCGCTGTCCACCAGCAGCAGGTCGCCGTCGGCCAGCGTGTTGGCGTAGCTCTTGTTGTGGAGCACCTCGCCGCGCACCGACACGATCGGGTCGAAGGCCTGCTGCCACCCACGGGCGAGAGCCGGGCCCTGCAGAATTGCGGCGATCTCCGCCTCGGTACGCCCGGCCTCGGTGGCCTCCATGGCCGCACGGTAACCCATCGCGGTCACCGCCAGCGCCTCCTCGATCTCGGCGATCTCGACCGCATCCTTGACCACTCGCTGCGCGACCACCGCGCGTACCAGCTCGCCCGACGCCCCTGCCTCCACCTCCCGCGGGTCGATGTCCAGCAGGGCGCCGACTGTTAAGCTCCGCTCGGCGCGGAAAGGCGGCAGGTAGTGGATTACAACGCCGCGGCCACGAAGCTCCGCCAGACGATCCCCCAGGCTCGCGAAACCGGCCCGGTCGCCGAATCCGGCCGCCGCGGCGTGATCGTCCAGGGTTGCATGCGGCCCGTGCCACACGAGATCATCCGGATGCGCTGGCGCACCATAGAGCACCTCGCGGCCGTCGGGCTCGAGCAGCGCCGCCATCCCGGCCTGGTTGACGCCCACGTAGTAGAGAAAGTGGGAGTCCTGACGGAACGGGTACACGTTGTCGGTGTAGTTCCGAGGCGCCTCGTCGTTCCCCATGATCAGAATTGCCCCGCTCGGTACCGCCTCCATCAAAGCCCTTCGACGGGCGACAAAAATACTGGTATCCATGTATGCCTCCAATTTAGCCTACGCATTATCCATGATTCACGCTCCCGACGGGCGGTGCGACCTTTCTTCGTCGCGCTTCCCGACAGGATGGCTGACAACAACACACGAACCTCCGAACGAGCGCGCCCAGGCACGGGCAAAACCCTGAAGTCACCCGATCGCTTCCCCGCGTCGGAAATTCCGAATTCCCAATTCCGAATTCCGAAATCCCTCCGGAATGGCCCCCTCCCCCACCCTGTTTCCACCCTCGTGAAAGTTTTCAGACCTTTTATGCTCGCCCTGGCGCTGCTTGGAGCCCTCATGACAAACGCCTCGAGCCTTGAATCACCCGTCGCAAAGTCGTCCCAAGGCAGCAATCACCTCGCCGGGGAGAAGAGCCCATATCTCCTGCAACATGCCGACAACCCGGTGGACTGGTACCCGTGGGGTGAGGAGGCGTTCGCCAAAGCGAAGAGGGAGGGCAAGCCGATCTTCCTCTCGATCGGCTACGCCACCTGCCACTGGTGCCACGTGATGGAGCACGAGAGCTTCGAGGATCCGACCGTCGCCGGGCTCATGAACGACGCTTTCATCAATATCAAGGTCGACCGCGAGGAGCGTCCGGACATCGACCAGGTCTACATGACCGTGTGCCAGATGCTCACCGGCGGTGGGGGCTGGCCCCTGACCATCATCATGTCGCCCGACAAACAGCCGTTTTACGCCGCGACCTACATTCCCAAGGAGAGCCGTTTCGGCCGCATCGGCATGCTCGACCTGGCGCCCCGGGTCCGGGAGCTGTGGCGGAACGACCGTGAGAAGGCGATCGACAACGCCCAGAAGATCCTCGCCGGCCTCCAAACTCTCGATGACCGCCAAACATCCGGCCATCTCGCGCCCGCGGCCGTGGACGCTGCCTACCAGGAGTTGGCCGGACGCTACGACGCCTCCCATGGAGGGTTCGGCGCCGCCCCCAAGTTCCCCTCCGCCCACAATCTGGTCTTTCTGACGCGGTACTGGCAACGGACCGGCAACCAGCGGGCGCTTGACATGGTCGAGCACACCCTCGAGCAGATGCGCCTCGGTGGGATCTATGACCAGATCGGATTCGGCTTCCACCGCTATTCGACGGACGCCGAGTGGTTGGTGCCCCATTTCGAGAAGATGCTCTACGACCAGGCGATGCTCACCATGGCCTACACCGAGGCGTGGCTCGCAACCGGCAACCCGATCTTTGAACGGACTGTCCGCGAGATCATCGAGTACGTCGAGCGTGACATGACCGCTCCCGAAGGCGGCTTCTACTCCGCAGAGGATGCGGACAGCGAGGGCGAGGAGGGGCTCTTCTACCTCTGGACCGTGACCGATATCGCCGAGGTGCTCGGAAAGGATGACGCGGCCTTCGCGGCGACGGTGTGGTCCCTCTCGAAAGAGGGGAACTTCCATGACGAGGTTGTGGGTGAGCGCACCGGGCGCAACATCCCCCACGTCACTCAAACCCATGCCGGCACCGCCAAGGACCCGGGCACGAGCGCCCGGGACTTCGACAAGCGGGTGGAGCGCGCGCGGGCGCAGCTCTTCGCAGCTCGCGAGCAACGCATCCACCCCCTCAAGGACGACAAGATCCTGGCGGACTGGAATGGGCTGATGGCGGCGGCGATGGCCCGCGCCGGCCGGGCCTTTGACGAGCCGGAGTGGGTCAAGGCGGCACGGAAATCCACTGCTTTCATCCTCTCGACGATGCGCTCCAAGGAGGGGCGCCTCCTTCACCGCTTCCGGGATGGCGAGGCTTCGATCCCCGCCTTTCTCGACGACCACGTCTTTCTCACCACCGCGATGCTCGATCTCTATGACGCAACCCTCGAGGCCGAGTACCTGGGGAAGGCCATGGAGCTCCAGGCGCAGACCACGAATCTGTTCTGGGACGCGCCGCGGGGAGGCCTCTTCTTCACCGCCACCGACTCCGAGGAGCTGCTGATCCGCCAAAAGGAGATCTACGACGGCGCGATCCCTTCCGGCAACTCAATGGCGGCAGAGAACCTCATTCGCCTCACGCGTCTCACCGGCGACCCCGAGTTCGCCCGCGAGGCGGACTCCATCTTCGAGGCGTTTGCCGCCGAAGCGACGAGTATGCCGTCGGCCCACACCCAGCTCATGATCGCCAATCAGCTCGCTGCGGGACCGTCGCTGGAGGTCGTGATCGTGGGAGATCCGGGCGCCCGGGACACCCGCGCCCTGCTGCAAACCGTGCGCGCCGACTACCTGCCCCATGCCGCCGTCCTGCTGGTGCCGCCGGGCTCGAGCGGAAAAGCCGTCCACCGCCTGGCCCCGTTCACCGAGCCGTACACGCAAGTTGATGACCGGGCGACGGCCTACGTGTGCCGAGACTTCCAGTGCCGGCTTCCCACCACCGAGCCGAAAAAGCTCGCGGACCTGCTCCGAGAAGCAGTCTCGAAACCGGAATCGTCTGAGTAGGTCGCGGGACGAAATCCGGAAATGCGGGTTAGGAAGTGAGGAAGTTAGGGGATGAAGTGTTCAGATTTCAGGGTTCAGATCTTCCATTGACGATGACCCTGCTGACCCCACTTGGTCATTTCGCGCTCAAACCGGTGAGACAACGCACGAGTTGGTCTTTTGGCGGAGGAATGGGTTTTCGGTCCTAACCCCCTAACCTCTTAACCCCCTAACCTCCTTAGACCTGAACCCTCTACCCACCGACCTTCTCCAGCGCCTCCGCGATCGCTTCACGGACCTCTTCGATCGACTGCGTTCCGTCGATGGCGATGAAGACCGGAGCGGCAGCCGTCCAGCGGGCGGATGGGTTGCCATAGAACTCGACGAGCGCCTCGGTCTGCGCGTGGTAGGTCGCCAGTCGCTTGCGGATGGTTTCCTCCCGGTCGTCGTCGCGCTGAATCAACGGCTCACCGGTAATGTCGTCGCGGCCCGCAACCTTCGGCGGGTTGAAGACCACGTGGTAGACCCGACCCGAGGCCGGGTGGGAACGCCGGCCGGAGAGCCGCTTGACGATCTCGTCGTCGGGAACCGCGATCTCGACCACCGCATCGATGGTGACCCCCGCGTCGATCATGGCCCGGGCCTGGCCCAGAGTGCGCGGAACACCGTCGAAAAGGAATCCTGCCGCGCAGTCGTCGGCCGCGATGCGCTCCCGGACGAGGGCGATGATGATCTCGTCCGAGACCAACGCGCCGGCGTCCATGGCCGCCTTGGCTTCGAGGCCCAGCTCGGTGCCGGCCGCCACCGCTGCGCGCAGCATGTCACCGGTAGAGATTTGCGGAATGCCGTAGCGTTCAGAGATGAACCTGCCCTGGGTTCCCTTGCCGGCGCCCGGTGGTCCAAGAAGAATCAGCCGCATGCCTCTACCTCCAAATACGTGGAGAATTGTGCGATCGATGCCGTTTCCAACGCCTCTCAAAAAGAGAATACAGGTTTCGCCGGCATGGCCGCGGCCATGCCGCCCGCGACCCATGCTAACCCTTTTCGGAGGAATCCTGTACCGTACGCTGGCGGCGGCGCACGAATATCGCTGCGCAAGAGATTCAAAAACACCTGATCACTCACTCCCCTGAGGACCGGCTGACGTCAGTTGCAGGGGTGTCAAGAACAAAAGGAGATCGAAAAAAATGAGTCAGCTCGTTCCACCACACGGGAGCCCTGAACTGAAGCCCTTGCTGCTAGAAGGTCCAGCCCGCGACGAGGAGATGCAGCGTGCGAAGGGAATGCAGCGCGTCCCCATGACAACGCGCGAAACCTCGGACCTGATCATGATGGGAATCGGCGCCTTCACCCCCCTTGACGGTTTCATGGGCCACGACGACTGGAAAGGCATCTGTGACAACTACACGATGCCCTCGAAGGACGATCTCTTCTGGCCGATCCCAATCACCCTCTCGGCAAGCCAAGACCTCGCCGATTCGATCTCGATCGGTCAGGAGGTGGCCCTTTGGGATAGCGAAACCGAAGCAATTATAGGCACCATGCAGGTGACCGAGAAGTACGCGATCGACAAGGCCCACGAGTGCCGGGAGGTCTTCAAGACCACCGACGAGGAGCACCCGGGCGTGAACAAGGTCATGGCCCAGGCGCCAGTCAACCTCGCGGGTCCGGTAAAAGTACTGTCCGAATCTTATTACCCGGAGATGTTCGCGGAGATCTACCAGCGCCCCGCCGACGCCCGCAAGATATTCTCCGACCGCGGTTGGACCACCGTTGCTGCCCTGCAGCTTCGCAACCCGATGCACGGCTCCCACGCCTACCTGGCCTGGGTGGCGATCGAGGTCTGCGATGGTGTCTACATTCACCAACTCGTCGGCAAGCTCAAGCCGGGCGATATTCCGGCCGAAATCCGGGTCAAGGCAATCAACGCCCTCATCGACAACTACTTCCGTCCCGAGCGTGTGCTGCAGGGAGGCTATCCGATGGAGATGCGCTACGCCGGCCCCCGCGAGGCCCTGTTGCACGCTGTTTTCCGTCAGAACTTCGGCTGCAGCCACCTCATCGTCGGCCGCGACCACGCTGGGGTCGGCGACTACTACGGCCCCTTCGACGCCCATCGGATCTTCAACGAGATCCCTGACGGCGCCCTCAAGCTCCAGCCCCTGTGCATGGACTGGACCTTTTACTGCTACGAATGCGGCACCATGGCTTCGATGAAGACCTGCCCCCACGAATCGAAGGCTGTGATCGACGACCACGGCCAGTACCAGGGGGGCGCCCGCCTTCTCCTGTCGGGCACCTTGCTGCGCAAACTGATGAGCGAGGGCAAGCCGGTTCCCGAAGAGTTCTCGAAACCGGAAGTGATCGCGGTGCTCAAGGAGTACTACGACAACCTCGAGGACAACGTCGAGGTCAAGCTCCACGGCGCCGCCACCGGAGACGTGAATCCTGAGACCTGAGACCTTTTGGTTTTTAGTTGAGGCCGCGCGGGGGAACGATCCCGTGAGTTGAAGCGTAGTAACCCGCGTTTGGGCGCGTCGTTTCGGAGGTGCCTGGCTTCGATTCGCAGCATCCCACCGCGGGTAGGAAGCGCGCTACCGCGAATCGGTGCCTGGCATCCTCACGGGCAAACCGCTGACAGAAAGCCCGCGTTGAAATAAGAAGCGCCTTCCTGAACATCATGTCCTCGGCCGACGGGAACGGCCACCGACACAAATAGCGCCGGGCGGGAGCCCGGCGCTATTCGATTCCGGAGGCGAGCTTGAATCAACCGAAGTGGATGGCGTAGAGGATCGGCGCGATGATCATCGCCACCACCGAGATCAGCTTGATCAGAATGTTGAGCGAGGGCCCCGAGGTGTCCTTGAAAGGATCGCCGACGGTGTCCCCGGTGACGGTGGCCTTGTGCATTTCGTCGAAATGCTCACCCCACTTCGTATGCCCTTCGTCCTTGACCTGTTTCTTGGAGTTGTCCCAGGCGCCGCCCGCGTTGGCCTGGAAGATGGCCAGGCAAACGCCGGAAATCGTGACCCCGATGAGCAGGCCGCCGAGCATGTCGACCGAATAAAGACCGACCGCGATCGGCACCACCACCGCCATCAATCCCGGCGCCATCATCTTCTTGATGGCAGCGGCGGTGGCGATTTCGATGCACTGGGTGTACTCGGCCTTGCCGTCGGCGGCCGCGATAATCGCGGCCTCTTCCGCCGTCGGTTCGCGCTCCTCGGACTCGGCCTTCTGGGCGGCGTCGAGCGCCGGTCGCAGCTCGGGGATGTCCCGGAACTGGCGTCGCACCTCCTGGATCATATCCTGGGCCGCCTTGCCGACCGCGACCATCGCCATCGCCGAAAACCGGAAGGGCAGCATGCAGCCGATCAGCAGGCCGACCAGAACATAGGGATCGGCGGCGTCGATGTTGACTTTTCCCTGCATCTTGGTGAGGAAGGCTGCGGTCAAGGCGAGGGCCGTCAGGGCGGCTGAACCGATGGCGAAACCCTTGCCGATGGCGGCGGTGGTGTTGCCGACCGCGTCGAGCTTGTCGGTTCGGGCGCGAATGTCGCGACCCAGGCGCGCCATCTCGGCGACTCCGCCGGCGTTGTCGGCGATCGGGCCGTAAGCGTCGGTTGCCAACTGGATGGCGAGCGTGCTGAGCATGCCGAGGGCCGC
>JBGMRN010000036.1:6981-10162 GCA_048061535.1 Thermoanaerobaculales bacterium
AGACCGACGACCGTCACCCCGCCCGCAGGAATCACCCACTTGATCGCGAAAATCGTGCCGATCACCATCAGGATGCCGGCGCCGAAGGTGCCGCGATTGAGGCCCGCCTGGGGGTTGCCTCCCTCTTTGGTGCGGACCAGAAAGAACCCTATGATTGAGGCCACCAGCCCGATGAGCGTGATCACCATGGGCAGGTAGACGGCGTACATCCCGCTCCCGGATTGAACCGCTTCGAGCCCGGTGTACCAGGCGGCGCCCAGGATCATCGAGGAGATGATGGCGCCGATGTAGGACTCGAAGAGGTCCGCGCCCATGCCCGCCACATCGCCGACGTTGTCGCCGACGTTGTCGGCGATGGTGGCCGGATTAAGGGGGTGATCCTCCGGAATCCCGGCTTCCACCTTACCCACCAGATCGGCGCCGACATCCGCAGCCTTGGTGAAAATACCGCCGCCCACGCGGGCGAAGAGCGCGATCGACGACGCGCCCAACGAGAAGCCCGAGAGAATGTTGAGGACCAGCATCATCGCCGACTCCGAGGTCAGCGCCGCCGGATACATGCGGGTGTAGAGAATGAACAGCAGACCGAGCCCCAGGAGCGCCAGGCCGACGACCGACAGGCCCATCACCGAACCACCCGCGAAGGCAACCTGCAGGGCCTGGTTGAGCCCCTTGCGCGCCGCACTGGCGGTGCGGGTGTTGGCCGCGGTGGCGGTCTTCATCCCGAAGTAACCGGCCAGGGCGGAGCAGAAGGCGCCGAGCACGAAGGAAAGAGCGATGAACGCGTTGGTGTCTTCGGATACGAAGTGGTTGGTGATGCCGAGCAGCACCGCCACCGCGATCACGAAGATCGCCAACACCCGGTACTCACGCGAGAGGAAGGCCATCGCCCCCTCGGCGATCCAACCTCCGATCATCTTCATGCGATCGGTGCCCTCGTCTTGACGTCTGACCCACGAGGCGCGGATGTAGGCGTAGAGCAGGGCCAGCACCGCCAGGAGAGGGACCAGATAAATAAAATGGACAGGCTGCACGGGATCCTCCTTCAAACAATCGACATTAAAGCTCCGAGAAAACGCCGGAATTCGGCGCAAAAGTACGCGAAATCCGGCCGTGTCTCAGCCTTCAGCCAACCTGATGGCGACATGATACACAATACTCGGCGAATCCGAACCCGCGGCGGTTTGTGAATTGAAGCTGGTGCGATTTCCGGGCGGTGACTACTCGTACCGCAGCGCGTCGATCGGAGCGAGGCGGGAGGCACGGATGGCCGGCCACATGCCGAAGATGAGGCCGATCAGCGAGCAGAAGATCACTCCGCGCACCGCCCAGTCGACCGGCACGTTGATCGCGAAGTCGGTGAAAAGGGTGACAATGTTCCCCAGGCCGAAGCCGAGCGCGACGCCGAGCAACCCGCCGAGGTTGCACAGGACCACGGCCTCCATCAAGAACTGGAGGAGAATCGCGCGCCTCGGAGCGCCGAGGGCCTTGCGAATGCCGATCTCCTTGGTGCGCTCGGTGACCGAGACCAGCATGATGTTCATGATGCCGATTCCGGCCACGATCAGGGCGACGATCCCGAGGACGAATGCGGCCGTCTTGAGGCCCGAGGTGGCCTGGTTGAAGGACCGTATCATGCTGTCGCTCGTGAAGTAGAAGAAATTGTCGCGGTCGCGGGGCGACAGGCCGCGTCCGGCGCGCAGCACGGCGCGGGTCTCCTCGATGGCCTCCTCGATATTGTGCTGCCGGCTCGACCTCACCGTGATGTAGATCGATCGTTCGCGACCGTCCTGATCCCGGGTGCCGTAGGCGCGCAGCCAGGCCGTGATCGGCATCAACACGTAATTGTCGTATTGGCCGCCCATGGCGGACGTTTTCTCCGCAAACACACCCTGCACCGTGTACTTGCGTCCGTCGACCTTGACGGTCTTTCCGATCGGGTCCGTGAACGGGAAGAGCTCGTTGGCAATACCGAAGCCGATGACCACCACCGCGCGACCGACATCCACATCCTCTTCGGTCAGGTTGCGGCCGAGCTCCACCAGGTGGGAGTTGTTCTCGGGGTACTCCGGGGTACCGCCGCAGACCATGTTGCTCGGTTCGGTGGACTCCTTGCGGTAGGAAACCTCGGTATTGTAGTGCCAGAGCTCAGCGCCGACGAGATCGACCGACTTCACCTTGTCACGAATCAGCTCGACGTGCTCGTAGGTCAGAGGCGGCCAACGGGCGATCTCGCGAAAATTGAGGTTCCGATTGTCGTTGAAGTTCCCGCGGGGGAACTTCTGGAGCTGAAAGGTCCTGGTTCCGAGCACGCTGAGCTCGTGCTCCATGGTGGTCTGGATGACGGAGATCCCGGTCATCACCGAGATGATGGCTGCGACACCGGCGATGATTCCCACCAGGGTGAGGAACGAGCGCAGCTTGTGGGCGCCGATCGCCGACATGGCCATCTTGAACGAATCGACCAAGGTCATGCTGCAATTCCCTCCCACTCCTGTGCCCACTCCCTCCTCAGATGCCGATCATGGCCACCTTCCCGACACGTCGTCAGCATCGGATTCGGGATGGGGAGTGGGAGGGAATTGCTACTCATAGTGCAACGCGTCAATCGGATTCAGCCGTGAAGCCCGCCAGGCGGGGATGAACCCGGAGACCACGCCGACGGCGACCGACACGGTCAGCGCGATCACCACGATCGGAACCGAAACACTGGCCGGCATCACGAAACGATCGATTCCCGCTGCCACTGCAAATGAGAGCACGACCCCGATAGCGCCGCCGATCAGACAAATAGCCGAGGATTCAATCAGAAATTGCAGGAGGATCGCCCGTCGCTTGGCGCCGATCGCCTTGCGGATCCCGATCTCGTGGGTGCGCTCGGTGACCGAGACGAACATGATGTTCATCACCCCGACGCCGCCGACGAACAGCGAGATCCCGGTCACCGCCATCCCGATCAGCAAGACCACTCCCATGACGTTGTTGAAGGCCTCGAGCAGCGAGTCCATCTTGTTGATCGCGAAGTTGTCGGGCGCACCTGGACGGAGCCTGCGGATCTTGCGCATCTCACCGACGACCTCGAACTCGAAGTCCTCGAGATCCACGCCGGCAGGCGCCTTGACCGCAAAGTTGAAGCTCCGGCGCTGCCCTCCGAAGAACTTGACGAAGGTGGTCACCGGCA
>JBGMRN010000036.1:10262-11937 GCA_048061535.1 Thermoanaerobaculales bacterium
GTGTTGTCGAGGACCTCCGATGAGTACTTGACGCCCCGCCGGGTGTCCGCGGTGGGATTCACCGCCACCCGGTTGCCGAGCTGGCGCTCTAGCTTGCCGCTGTCCTTGAGCGTGAGATTGGGGCGGTTGCGAAACTGGAAGAACCGTCCGGTGAAGATCCACGGCATGCGCGACACATAGAGAACGTCGGTACCCAGCACCGAAACGCTCTCCTTGAAGCTATTCGCGAGTCCGTTGGCGGCCGTCATGGTGGTCACCACCGCGACGATGCCAATGATGATGCCGAGCGTGGTGAGCACGCCGCGCGCCTTGTTCGCCTTCAAGGCGGCGAAGGCGATGCGAACCGCCTCGACCGAAGCGTGGACGCGGCTCATGCCGCCTCGGAGTGGGCGCTGTCGCTCTCGATGAGCCCGTCGCGCAAGCGAACCTCGCGGTGGGCGTGGCGGGCGACCTCATCCTCATGGGTCACCAACAGGATCGTGTTCCCTTCCGCATGCAAGCTGTCGAAGACCTCCATGATCTCCTTGCCGGTTGCGGTGTCGAGGTTTCCCGTCGGTTCGTCAGCCAGGAGAATGGAGGGCCGGTTGACCAGGGCCCTCGCGATGGCAACGCGCTGGCGCTGGCCGCCGGAGAGCTCGTTTGGACGGTGGCGCATACGGTCGGAGAGGCCCACCCGGGCGATCGCCTCTTCGGCGAGCTCCTTCCGCTCTACCGGACGCAGACCGGCGTAGATCAGGGGCAGCTCCACGTTGTGGAAGACATCCGACCTGGCGAGTAGGTTGAAGGTCTGGAAGACGAATCCGATCTTTTCGTTGCGGATCTCGGCGAGCTCGTCTTCGCCGAGCGTCCCGACGTCGGCGCCGTCGAGCAGATAGGTCCCCGACGTCGGCACGTCGAGGCAGCCGATGATGTTCATCAGCGTCGACTTTCCGGACCCCGACGGTCCCATGATGGCGACGTACTCATTCTGGCCGACTCCAAACGAGACGCCCTGCAGGGCACGGACGCCCACCGAGTTCATCTCGTAGGTCTTGACGACGTCACGAAGATCGAGAGTCATGACCTCACCCCTTTCGACCGGCCGGATCGCCCGTCTGGACGACGACGCCATCCTTGAGATCCCGGCTGATCGCTCGATAGTTCCCGGTCACCACCTGCTCGCCTTCTTCCAGCCCCTCGACAATCTCGATGTGGGTTTCGCTTTGGATGCCGGTCTTCACCTGGCGCGCCTCGGCGCGATCGTCGGCCACCACCCAAACGATCTCAACGAAACCCTCACCGTCCGGGGAGAACCGTGGCGGTGCGGCCTCCTCACTCTCACCCGGGGGGCCATCTGCGCTCCCGCCGACGCCGAGCTGCTCCATCGTCCGTACCGCGACGCATTGGATCGGAACGCTGAGACAGTCTTGACAGACCTCGGTGACGATCTCGACCGAGGCCGTCATTCCCGGCCTCAACTTGGCCGAAGGCTCGATGACGGCGATCTTGACCTCGAACTCAGTCCTCTCGTCGGTGGTTCCCTGACCTGCCGACTTGGCGCTGTTGGCGATCTCGGTGACCCGGCCCTTGAGCTTGACGTCGGGAAGCGCGTCAACCTCGATCTCGACCTCGTCGCCGATGGAAACCGACACGATGTCGTTCTCGTCGATGTCCACCAGGGCCTCCATGCCCTCCA
>JBGMRN010000036.1:12037-21766 GCA_048061535.1 Thermoanaerobaculales bacterium
GAAACCGACACGATGTCGTTCTCGTCGATGTCCACCAGGGCCTCCATGCCCTCCAGGTTGGAGATCTCGAGAATCACGTCCTCCTGAAACTGCGATCCCAGAGCGATCTCGCCGACCTCCTTGTTGAGCTTGCTCACCGTGCCCGCCATCGGGGCATAGATTGTCGTCTTGGAGAGGTCATCTCGGGTCTGCCTGAGGGCTGCCCTGGCCTGGCCGGCCTGATCGAGGGTCGACTGGTAGCGCGCCTTCTCCACCTCGGCAGCGGCGTACATCGTGTCGAGAACCGCCTGCGACTCGAGCTTGCGGTCGAAGAGCTCCTGAGTCCGCACGTAGTCTTTCTCGGCCTTGACCATGTTCTCGCGCGCCAGGTTGGCGTTCGCCTGAGCCGCGGAGAGGTTCGCCTCGGCGCTTTCCACCACCGCCAGATAGCGCTCGCGGTCGAGCTCGAGCAGGAACGCACCGCGCTCCACCCAATCACCCTCCGCCACTTCGAGGCGGGTGATCTTTGCGCTGACATCCGCTGAGATGTTGACCTGGATCATGGGCTGGATTTTGCCCGTGGCGGTCACGGTCTGGATGACCTCGCGACGGCCCACCGGCGCCGCTTCGATCTCAACGCCCTCCAGCGTCCGGTTCCGCGAAGCCAACGCATATCCTCCGGCGACAACCACCACCAGAACCGGAAGCCCGATCAAGATTGCTTTCTTCATTTTGCCCAACTCCATTCCAGAATTGCGGTTTCGGAGGCTTTTTAGTTCGTGTCCCTCGAGGAATCTCTACGCAAGGCCGGCGTGGAGGTTGCGTTTCAGGATACTGGGTATCAGAACCGTTTTCGGGAACACGCCGGGGTCCGAGGCTGTCGGAACGATCCACCATCCCCGCGTCTGCTTCGTGACAGCGGTTGGAATCCGGGCTAAAGTCGGCGAATGACACAGGGCAACGACTCCGGACAGCTCGATCCGTCCTCGACCGAGTTCGTCACCGCGGTTGCACATCTGTATCGGGCCGAGATGAACCGAATGTCGAGGTGGCGGCAACGGCTCGACATCACTTCCAACTGGGCGATCATCCTCGCCACCGCCCTCACCACCTTCACCCTTGGAAACCCGGATGTGCCGCACTACACCCTGCTCCTCGGCATCTCGCTGATCTTCATATCGATCCTGCTCGAAGGAAGGCGCTACCGCCACCTTCACCACAGCAAATGGAGGCTGTATCTCATCGAATCGGGATTCTTCGCCGAGATCATCAACCCCGACAGGCAGGGGGAAAGCGTACCCGATTGGCGGCGCCTGCTGGCCTCCGACCTCCGCCAGACACACTTTTCGATCACCTGGTTCACCGCAATCAGGCTGCGTCTGCGCCGCAACTATCTTCTCGTGACCTACTTCGTGACCGCGGTCTGGCTGGCGAAAATCTTCATTCATCCTCACCGGCCCGAGACCTTCAGCGAGCTCTTCGCGCGCTTTTCGGTCGGCGGCCTGATTCCGCCGTGGTTCGTTGTTTCCGCGGCGGTGCTCTTCATCGGCGCTGCCACCGCGCTCGGCCTCTCCAGTCCTTCCGCCGAGACTCTGGAGGACTGGAGCATCCACTACCACCGCCACCGTGCAGGCGCGGCGGCAGACAAGTAGTCTCATGGCTTATATCGACTACATCTTCGACAAGGACGCCTCAAAGGAGCTGCGCGCCCTTTATGACCGCCACCGCAGACCGGACGGCGTCGTCGACAACATCCTCCGCATCCACGGACCCAACCCAGCCTCCATGGAAGGCCATCACCTGCTCTACCGGACGCTGATGTTCGGGGAATCGCCCCTCTCCCGCCGCCGACGAGAAATGATCGCGGTGGTTGTGGCGGCGGCGATCGACTGCCACTACTGAATGACCCATCACGGGGCGGCGCTCCGTCGACTGACCAAAAACCCTGATTTCGCGTCCACCCTCGCCCGCGACTGGCGAGCCGCCTCCCTCGACGACGCCGACCGCGCCCTCTGTGCGTACGCGGACAAGCTCACCCGCAATCCTCGAGACATGACCGAGGATGACGTCACCGCCCTCCGCGAAGTCGGCTTCGACGACCGGGGGATCCTCGACGCCTGCCAGATCGTCGCCTACTTCAACTTCGTGACCCGCATCGCCGAGGGCCTCGGAGTGGAGCTCGAAGACGACTGACGCAATTCGTCGGATTCGCGTGATGATAGCGAGGCGTTGCGCCCGCTGCCGAAGGGCAGTCGCCTGGAGGGCATCCCGGCACTGCGGCTGATCCACCAGATCTGGGGCGCCGAGCGTACCGTGGTCCTGTTCATCAGTGCGCAACTCCGCGACGGCCAGATTCTTCATCTCATCCCCCTTCAAGGCAGAGCCGACCTGCAACCGCAAACCCTTCTCTCAATGTTAGTCGTTCTGCGGACGCTGTCCACATGGAATCCCGAAAACAGCCTCGCTCTGAGATGAGCGGTCCGCCGCGACTCGAAATTGCCTCTACGGAGTGACTGGAATCACCTCGTCGGAACCATCCGAATCCTGTACTATTAGGAGTCGGTATCACTTCAATTGGAAAACCAGATCGCCGAATAGAAGCGCCCGAAGGAGCGGCCCATGATGAACCACGACAACAGCCGTCACCAACGGCATGAGCAGGCTCGGAGATCGGCCAAGCAAAGCATCGCCGAGTTTTTGGGTTCGCCGCCGCCGCCCAACCACGGCCGGATCGGAGCTTTCGCCCGCCGGATGCGCGTGACCCCCCTCCGCAACGAGAGGCCGACGGCGACCAAGGTCTTCAATTCTCCCCCGGGATCACCCCCGACGATCGCTGGTCTGGCCCTCAACCGGGCGGGCTTCGGGCCGACGCCCGATGACGTCGCGACCTTTCGTTCGCTCGGCAGCACGCCGGCGGAGCGTCTCGAAGCATGGGTGGACCGACAGCTCGAACCGAATGCGATTGCAGACGCCGAGCTCGCGACCCGGCTCGCCAATTCGGGCTACGAAACTCTCGAAAAGAGCCTCGAGCAGCTGTGGACCGAACACCAGCTCGAGGAGGAGGACTTCGACTACCGAATGCTCCCGATCTGGGAGTCGCAGCACGCCGTCATTCTGCGCGCAACCTACAGCAAACGCCAGCTCGCGGAGGTCCTGGCCGGTTTCTGGCACAACCACTTCAATGTCTTCGGATGGCACGATTTCGTCGGACCGGTCTTCGTGCACTACGATCGCGACGTGATCCGCGCCCATATGCTGGGGAATTTCCGTGAGCTCCTCGAGGCGATGACCGCCTCCCCGGCCATGGCCTTCTACCTCGACAACGTCTTCAACTCGGCGGACGGACCCAACGAAAATTTCGCCCGCGAGCTGCTCGAGCTCCACGCCCTCGGCGAGGAGAACTACTTCGGCGCGATCCCGGCCACCGAGGTCCCCCGGAGCGACGATGGAGTGCCACTGGGTTACGTTGACGAGGATGTCCGCGCGCTTGCCCGATGCTTGACGGGCTGGTCCCTCGACGAGAACACGGGGGCGTTTCTCTTCCGTTCCGCCTGGCATGACAACGGGAGCAAGAGAGTCCTCGGGCTCGAAATCCCCGCTGGAGGTAACGGAATTGAAGACCTCCGGAAGGTCCTCGACCTGCTCGCCGTTCACTCGGGGGTCGCGACCTTCGTGTGCCGCAAGCTGTGTCGGTGGCTGGTGGCGGACAACCCCACCGAGTCGCTGATCCAAACCGCCGCCCAGGTTTTTCAAGACACCACGGACGAGCCGGACCAGCTGCGCCGTGTGGTACGGACAATCCTCCTCTCCAATGAGTTCTCCACGTCGTGGGGGGACAAGGTCAAACGGCCCTTCGAGCTGGTCGTGAGTGCGGTCCGGTCGATGAACCCGGACTTCACTCTGCCCGTCAACGGCGAATTCGGAGACCTCTTCGTGTGGCTTCTCTTCACAACCGGAAACCTCCCCTACTACTGGGGTCCGCCGACCGGCTACCCGGACCAGAAGCAGAATTGGCTGACGACGAACTCCCTGGTGTCGAGCTGGCGCCTGATCAACTTCCTCACCGGCTTCGAGAATTCCGGATTCAGGCCGGTCGACCCGGTCGGTGGAACGCCGGCCGGCAAACGAACCGCTCAAGAATTGGCCGACTACTGGATCGAACGCGTCCTGCTCAGGCAAATGGATGCGCCGGCGCGCCAGGAGATCGTCAGCTTCATGGCTCAGGGAACGGGGCTCGACGTCGAAGTCACCACCGATTTTCGACGGGTCCTTTCGGAGGTGCTCATTCGCCGCCTCGGCAATCCCGAGCTGGCCACGGTGTTCCCCGGCTACAGCGGCTACCAACCCCTCGGCATCGTCAACGGGGAGGACCTGGCTCCGAATCCGGGCGGCGTTGTCCGCCGCCCGGCGGGTCGGGTCAGTGGTGGATCACCATAAGAACCGGTTTTCCGACCTGAGCCTTATTTTCGAGTAGGTCACGCCACCTGGCCGCCCTCGCAACAGAGCCTGGTGAGATATGCAGGATACGTGTATAGTGTGCCCAACCCGTCCACGCCGGAAAGGAATCCGGCATGAACCTCTTCACAGTTTCCTCGTTCAAGCCCATCGTGCGCGCCGCCGCGATGATCGCCTGCGTCGCAACGCCCGCCGTCGGATCGACGGACCAGCCCGCAGCAACCCCGACGCCGCGGCCGAGGACCCTTGCCGCCTTCGCCAGTCACAGGACCCTCGACCGCTCGGCAGTCGACGGCACGACCGGCCACGTGACCATCACCTCGGAGAACCTGGCCGCTCTCGCCGCCGGCCGATCGTTGACTATCGGATCTCCCGCGGTGAGCGGACAATCGTCGGCAAAACCCACTGCAGGCGTCGACAAGAAAGAGCGCGCTCGCTGGCGCGCGCGCTACCAGAAACAAAGCAAGGTCATCCAGAAGCTCGAGCAACGCCGAGCAATGCTCGAGCTGGAGATCGACCGCATCGAGGACGGCGGCATGAATGCCCGCAATTTGGCTCGCCTCGACCGCGCCGAGGCAAAGCTGCGGCTTCTCGACGAGGACATCCTCGGCGAGCGGCGCAGGTTGGCGAAAATCGTCCACGAGGCTCGAAGCCACGGTGCGCAACCGGGTTGGTTCCGCTGAGCCGGCACGATCTCCGGCGTTTTGTGACCTGGATCGCGGCCTGGCGGCTCGAAGTGCGTCAACGTCGAGTCGGGCATCGACGTCAACTGGATGATCCCCCGTCGCGATCCGTACGCTAGAATGAAACCAGAGACCGTCCCAAGAGGTCATACCACACACCCAGCGGCCCTGACGATAAATCCGAGGAGGTACCATCTTGAGCGCCATTCCAGCCCCGGCGATTCCCCGCCAGAGCCCAGGAGACCGATGCCTCTCACCAGTTCTACCGGCGCTGAGGACCCTCCCAGCCGCGCACAATCTCCCAGGATTGTCCGCGATCGTGACCACCTTCAACGAGGAAGACACTATCGGAAAATGCCTGGAGTCGCTGTTGTGGTGCGACGAGATTCTGGTCGTCGACTCCTTCTCCACCGACGACACGGTGGCGATTGCCGAGGGCTACGACAAGGTACGGGTCGTGCAGCGAACCTATTACGGCGCCGCATCACAGAAGAACTGGGCCATCGACCGGGTCCATCACAATTGGATCTTGATCCTCGACGCGGACGAACTGGTCTCCCCGGAGCTGCGCCGGGAGATCGAGGAGCAACTTGCATCGTCTCCATCCGCCTCGGCTTTCTCGATCAACAGGCGCACCTACGCCCTCGGCTCGGTGGTTCGCTACTCGGGATGGCAGCACGACCGGGTGATCCGCCTGTTTCGTCGGGACGCGGCCCGCTACCCCAACCGTCGCGTTCACGCCGATATGGAAACTCTCCAACCACCGGCGATACTGCAAACGCCGCTGGATCACCACATGGTCGAAGACCTCGGCGAGTACGTACGACGTATTCAGAAATACGCATTCTGGGGCGCCGCACAACTGTGGCGGGACGGCCGCCGGGCCGGCCCGTGGGAGGTCGTCGTCCGACCCTCGTGGCGTTTCCTGCGCACCTACCTGCTGCAATTCGGATGCATCGAAGGAACCCGCGGCTTCGTCATGTGCGCCCTTCAGGCATACAGCGTCTTCCTCAAGTACACAACGTTGTGGAGCTGGCAAGCCGACCAACGAAGGGGACAGGAACCCGATCTGCCGGCCTTTGACGAGGAAGAGGCAACCTGGGCATGGCCGGAGCACCTGTGAACTTCAGCGGCGACCGGAATATTCGGCGGCTGCCGGTATAGAATTGTACCTCCCGGGAGGGAGGAGCGTCGCCATGACCATTCGCGCCGACATCGAAGACCTCGCGGTTGCCGAACTCATGCTCATGCTGGCCCTGAACCGGAAAACGGGCCGCCTCACCATCGAACACGATGAGGACTGCGTCAAGGCGGCCTTTCGCGATGGCGCAATCGTTTACGCTGCGTCCACCGGTGTTCGGGAGGCGGTCGGCGCCATGCTCGTGCGCCGCGGACTGATCACCGACCAGGAGTTGGAGAAGGCGCTCGAAGAGCAACAGCGATCCACCAACATCGCCCTTCTCGGGAATATCCTGGCCGACATGGGAGCTCTCAGCCGAGCGGACCTCGAAGGCGTTGTCTACATCCAGTTCCAGAACGCTCTGCGCGAAGCCCTGTCGTGGAAGCACGGGTCTGCGATATTCGAGGTGGTGGAGGTCCCGGACCTGGGCGCCGTGCACGTCGATGCGCGTGAGATCGTCCTCGAAATCGGCCTCAGCACCGAGCAGCTCGTCCTCGACGGGGTTGCCGAAGCCGATGCGGATGCCGGCCCCGTTGACCAGCAGGACAAGGAGGAGGCCGCACGTTTGATGCTCGCCGACCTCCAGGGGATGTCGCTGGCGATTACCTCGGAGATGGCGGCGGTGCTCCTCGGCCATGCGGCCCGGTTGGTAGGCCGGGCGGTGCTGTTCGCGGTCTACCAGGATGTGCTCAGCGTTGTCGGGGGATTCGGCCTGGAGGACGGCGACTCGCCCTCTCCGGTTGCCGGTCGGATACTCGAGCTTTCGAGCACCGACTCGGTCTTCTCATGGGTCATCGACGAAGGTCGCAGCTATCGCGGGAGGCTCAAGGAAAGCGCCGGGAATCGCCCTCTGATGGAGCTCCTTGGCGAAAAGGCGCCGGCCGAGGTGGTCGCGGTTCCGGTGATCGTCGATGGTCAGGTGACAGCGGTTCTCTATGGCGACGCGGGCCCCGGCGAGGGGCCGATCGGATCGATCGGAGACCTCGAGCGGGCGGTTGCACGGGTCGCTCGTGAAATGGTCAGCTCCCGCAAAGGGAAAGGTGACTGAGATCACCTTCCCTGATCGTCGACTGTCCAGCGTGATAGATTTGTGCTCGGTTCTGAAGGGAGGACTTCTGGAGGTCCGCCATGGTCGATGAACACATCGAGACCAGCCGCGACTCACCAGCATCCTGCTGCGGATGCCGCTACACTCGGCACGATGAAACCCCAGCAAACCATCAGCAGCTTGACCACGCCCGACGGAGACGAGCTCGTCCTGTATGAACGCGACGGTGTTTTCAGCATTCGGGTAGGCGGCCGCGAGTTGATGACGAGCCGGGTCCACGGGTCTGAGGAGGCTTTGGCGAGCATGGTGTTGGCCCGAGTGCGGAGGAAGAGGCCTCGGGTTCTGGTCGGCGGACTCGGGATGGGCTTCACTCTGCGAGCGGTCCTGGACGTCCAACCTCCGGTCTCGAGGATCGTGGTCGTCGAGCTCTTCCGTGCAGTGGTGGACTGGAACCGAACCGAGCTCGCCCACCTCACCCGCGCTCCGCTCGACGACCTTCGGGTCTCCCTGATCGAAGGCGATGTCGCGGAGGTGATCCGCTCCAGTCCCAAGGCGTTCGACGCGGTCCTTCTCGATGTCGACAACGGACCTACCGCGTTCACCGTACAGGGAAACGAACGGTTGTACGGTGTGCGCGGCCTTGCCTCCATCTCCCGCTCCCTCCGTCCCGGGGGGGTCCTCGGCCTGTGGTCCGCCGACCCCGACCCCTCCTTCGAACGACGACTGCGCACGTCCGGTTTCCGGGTCCGAGTAGAACGAGTCAGTGCCCGCGGCGTCGGCAAGGGGCCAAAGCACATCATTTACATGGCCCGGCCTGTTCACGAGAAGCCGATTGTTGGATAACACGGACCAAGCCAATCCGCTTCGCTCAGGTGGAGACGGCCGTGGCGCTGGCGAGATATACCGGCTATCTGTTATTCTCCGCTCATGATGCAACCAGCAGTTCGCAACCGTCTGATCATCGGCTTGGCCATCGTACTCGTGGGGGCCGTGGTCGCCTACGAAATGTTCTTCAGCCTGACCCCGCCGCGTCACGCCGATCACGACCACGCCATCGCCACCCTCGACGCCGGAGGATTCCTGTGGATCGAACCCTCCGACGGAAGTCGCCGCAACCTTGTCGGCCAGCCCGGCAAGGTGCTCGTGCTGCACTGGTTCGATCCGACCGCAACCGACAATTCAGAACAAGCGCAGGCCGCTTCGTTCGCCGCGACCTTCGCCGACGATCCGATGGTCGAGATCCTGTTCGTGGCCCAGGCATCATCGTGGGATGGTGTCCGGGAATGGGCACAGGCCGCAGGAATCGCAGCCGAGAAGCTGTATCTCGACAAGGATGCCCGGACAGGCGATCTGATGGGGGTTCGCCGCCTTCCAGAAACCCTGATCTACGATCCGATAGGTCTCCAGGCGTTACAGGCCATGGGCTCAACGGACTGGACCAACCCTGACCTGGCGGCTCGGATCGAAGGTGCCAAGGCCGGCGTCGAGGAGATCCACTAGTAGCAATTCTCATCGTCCTTATGCTTAGCGGCGCTTTGCGCTGCTCAGCATAAGGACTATGAGAATTGCGGTTTGACCGCGTGACCCGAATCACCGGCGCTTTCACTTCCGTGGGATAAGATGCCTCCCACGATGGAAAAACATGGGAATTTCGTTGTTGCGTTCGTTGCCGGAGCGGCCATCGCCCTGGCTGCGGTCCCCGGCCACTGCACCGACTACGAGGTTGGAACCGGGGTCGGGATGCTGGCGAGCATCGGCGAGGTTCCATGGGAAGATCTCGCTCCCGGCGACCGTGTATTTATCCACTGGCGCGACACTCCATACAAGGAAAAATGGGTGCTGTGCCGGCGTGGAACCGCCGCCGAACCGATTGTCGTTTCCGGAGTGCCGGGACCCGCCGGCCAGCTCCCGGTCATCGACGGCCGCGACGCCGTCACCCGCACCCAGCTCAACTACTGGAACGAGGCTCGCGGCGTCCTCAAGATAGGCGGCGCGAACGTACCGGCCGACACGCTGCCCGCCCACATTGTGATCGAGAACCTGGAGATCCGATCTGGGCGACCGCCATATTCCTTCACGAACTCCTCCAGCAACATCCAGTCATACGTCAATAACGCCGCGGCAATCTACGTTGAAAAGGCGGAGAATCTCGTCATCCGTAACTGCGTCCTGCGCGATTCGGGCAACGGCTTGTTCGTAGGCGCCTACGATGGCGCCACCCAGGACATCCTGATTGAAGGAAACTGGATATACGACAACGGAATCGAGGGCAGATTCTACGAGCACAACACCTACTCCGCCGCGATTCATATAACCTACCAGTTCAACCGATTCGGAAGCCTGCGCGACGGTTGCGGGGGCAACAACCTCAAGGACCGCTCAGC
>JBGMRN010000037.1:0-6876 GCA_048061535.1 Thermoanaerobaculales bacterium
CACCTCGCCGCCGCCGGCTCGGTTTCTTCGGGGCGGCATCGTCATTCGCCGACGGCCCGTCCGGGGTCGGTATCTCCTCTGCGGCTTGAGTTTCTGTTGCACCCTTTTCCGGCACCCCCTCGGCAACATGCGGTTCGATACCGGGGTCGACATCGGAGGGTTTCTTGTGTTTGCGCCCGCCGCGTCGTCGTCGGCGCGGTTTTCCGGACGTGGGCTGGTCATCTCCGACTCCGGTGGCGGGTTGTTCATTGGTCCTGTCCCCAGATCCGGCGGCTTTTTCCGGTTTTCCGCCCACCCCTTCCGCAAGATCGGCGGCGCTGACCGCCGCCCCGTGCGGCGGTTCCTCGCCGGCGCTGCGCTGGCGCCACTCGATTCTCTCCTCCGAGCGGTGGAGACCGCCTGCCGCGACGATCTCGACCCGGATGTCGAACTCGCGCTCCAGCGCTGCCAGCTCCTGCCGGCGGTCGTTTTGGAGGGCGTCCGCGAGCTCCGGGTGGAGCTCGATGCGAGCACCGCCAAGGCGGCCGGTGACGGCTCGCGTCTCGATGCGGCGCAGC
Organism: Thermoanaerobaculales bacterium; assembly: GCA_048061535.1. Lineage (GTDB taxonomy): Bacteria > Acidobacteriota > Thermoanaerobaculia > Thermoanaerobaculales > Sulfomarinibacteraceae > Sulfomarinibacter. Next base: position 558 of record JBGMRN010000037.1, read on the forward strand.
AGGTTGAGCCCGATCAGCTCCGGGCTGGCTATGGTGCCGGCGCCGATGCAGGTTGGACAGGGACGGTGGGTGCGGAGCTGGAGCGCCTTCTTGAGGCGCTGGCGGTTGATCTCGAGCAGGCCATTCTCGGACAGGCGACTGACCGAGTGTCGCGCCTTGTCCTCTTTCATCGCCTCGCGCATGGTCTTCTCGATCTCTCGGCGGTGCTTGGTCTGGCGCATGTCGATGAAGTCGACCACGATCAGACCACCGATATCCCGCATTCGTAGCTGGCGGGCGACCTCGCGCGCCGCCTCGCGGTTGGTGGCGAATGCAGTCTCTTCCTGGCTGGCGGCGCGGGTGGAACGTCCCGAGTTGACGTCGACGGCGGTCAGCGCCTCGGTGCCGTCGATGACGATGGAACCGCCGCTGGGCAGCTCCACCTTGCGCTGGTAGATGCGGTCGATCTGTTCTTCGAGTTGGTAACGGGAGAAGAGCGGCATGCGGTCGGAGTAACGAACCAGACGGTTGACCGCGCGCGGCATGAAGGTGCGCATGTAACCACGGGCCTTGGCAAATGCCTCTTCATCGTCAACGAGGACCTCGGCGATCGAGCTGTCGAGCGAGTCGCGCAGTGCCTGGACGATGAGGTCCTGGTCGCTGTAGAGCAGTCGCGGCCCCTTGCCGACGGTAGACTCCTGGTGGATCTTCTTCCACAGCCGGAGCAAGGCGCCGAGATCGCGGTTGAGCGTCTTTTGCGGTTGATCGAGGGCGTTGGTGCGGACGATCACCCCGCAGCCCTCGGGGAGATCAAGCTTGGCCAGCCGTTCCTTGACGGTGTCCCGCTCCTCTTCCTCGACCTTGCGCGAGACGCCGCGAACGTCGTCGAAGGGCATCAGCACCAGGTACCGGCCGGCGATGCTGATGTTGGTGGTTACGAGTCCTCCCTTTTTGCCGACCGCATCGCGGACCACCTGGACCAGGATGGATTGGCCTCGTTGCAAGATGCGGTCGATACGCGGGTGGCGACCACCGCTCTCGGATTTCTTGTGGAAGGCCGGCGGGACGACGTCGTCGGCACGCAAGAGGCCGTCCTTTTCCTCGCCGAAATCGACAAAAGCGGCGTCGAGGGAGGGCTGAATATTGGCGACGACACCGCGATAGATGTTTCCGCGGCACAGCCCGGACTCGGTGGCGGCGACCTCGTACTGGTCAAGGACGCTGTCCGATATGACGGCGATGCGGACCTCTTCGGGCCGCTGGGCGTTGATGAGCATGCGTCGGGTCACGACGTCTCCAGTTCAAGAAATGGATTCAGCGGGGCGCATCCGATTTGGGCAATCAACCCGCTCATGGGCATAGGGTAGCACTGATTGGCGCGGACCATGCGTATCCCCCCCCGCTCAGCGCCTCGCCGCCCTCGCTACGGAACCCGGTGAGATATGCGGGCTAACCCGCATATCTCACCAGCTTTCTGCTGCGGCCGGCGATGCACCACACCCAGCGGTGTTTGCTCGCCTCGGGGTGCTCGACGTACTGCAAGTACGCGCTCCGCGCCCCTCAGGTCGAAAACACCACTGGGAACGGCACCTCGCCACCCTCGCTACGGAACCCGGTGAGATATGCGGGCTAACACCGATACAGAATTGCCCCCCAATTGAGCCCGGAACCCAGACCCACGAAACAAAGGAGATCCCCTGGCTTGACCCGACCCTGCTCGAGGGCTTCGTGGAAGGCGATGGGAATGGTGCCGGCGGTGGTGTTGCCGTAGTGCTGGATGTTGTTGAAGACCTTGTCGTCGGGCAGCCCGAGGCGCTTCTGAACCGCCTCGTTGATGCGCAGGTTGGCCTGGTGCATGATCACCAGGTCGAGGTCGTCGATGCCGAGCCCATTGCGTTCGAGTATTTCCAGCGTCACCTGCGGCATGAAGGTCACCGCGAGCGCGTAGACCTTGCGTCCGTCGATGATGGGAATGATGTCGTCCGAGTGGTACATCTCGGGGGTGAAGTAGGGACGAAAGGCGCTTCCCCCCGCCTTGGTCCACAGACGCTCCGCCTCCATTCCGTTGGTGTGGAGGAGGCAGTCGACGATTCCGCGGTCGTCCTTCTCGTCGGCCTCCACCACCACCGCCCCGGCGCCGTCGCCGAAAAGTACGACCCGGTCGCGGGTGGTGGTGTTGTGCTCGTATTGTTCCTGAGGCACCGGCCCCTCGGCCTGTCCCAGCGCCACTTGCCAGGACTCATCCCTCCAGGGAACCATCGAGGCGTGCACCTCCGCTCCGACCACCAACACCCGCCGGCTCTGACCCGAGCGGATGATGGCGTCGGCAAGCTGCAAGGCATAGACGAAGCCGGCACACTGCTGGCGGATGTCGAGGCAGGGGATGTGGCCGAGGCCGAGCTTGCGCTGGAGGAACGGCGCCGTGCCCGGGAAGAAGTAATCCGGCGTCATGGTGGCGACCACGAGGTAGTCGATGTCGGAGAGCTGGAGTCCGGCGTCGGCGATTGCCCGGCGCGCGGCCGGCACCGCGAGGTCCGAGGTGGCCTCATCCGGCGCCGCGTAGTGCCGTTCGACGATGCCGGTGCGCACGCGGATCCACTCATCAGAGGTGTCCATGATCTTCGACAGCGCATGGTTGTCGACTGTGGCGGGCGGCACGTGCATTCCGGTGCCGGTGATCACGGCGCGCATGGGCGTCTCCTTCGACCGTGACTATAGCGCAGGCACCGGGTGGACCCGGCCAATCGTTTCGAAGCGCACGCTGGCCCGTGATATCGTGCGGGGCGATGACGGAAGGAATCAGAATCGCGTTCGCAGACGTGGCCAAACGATACGATTTGCGGGTGATCTTCCGCTCGGTCTCCGGTGAAACAGTTCCGGGCGAAGTGCTGATGATCACCGGACCGAACGGCTCGGGCAAGTCGACTCTGCTTGCCATTCTCTGCGGCCTGCTCCGCCCAACCCGGGGTGAGGTGCACCACTTCCGAGGCGAGGTCGCGGTGGAGCGAACCGATTGGCGCAGGCACCTGGGCGTGGTGGCGCCGTCGATGGCAGTCTACGAGGAGCTCGATGCGCTGGAAAACCTCCGCTTCTTCGCCAGAGTCCGGGGGATGGGGGGCGCGGAGGGCCGATGCCGCGAGTGCCTGGAAATGGTGGGTCTCGATCCCGACCGCCGGACAGTTGTGCGCGGGTTTTCCACCGGCATGGCTCAGCGCCTGAAAATTGCGCAGGCACTGCTCCACGATCCGCCGGTGCTCTTCCTCGACGAACCCGGCTCGAATCTCGATCCGGAGGGACAGGACTGGTTGGAGGGCCATGTGCGGGATCTGGCTTCCGCCGGCAAGACGGTCGTACTGGCGACCAACGATCGGCGTGAAATGACATGGGGGGAGCGCCGTGTGGCGCTGGCTGGCTGAAGCACTCGCGGTCGCCGCCAAGGACCTGCGGGCGGAATTTCGCACACGGGTGGCGATGAACTCGTTGGGGCTCTTCGCCCTCACCATTCTCGCCGCGATTTCCTACACCATCGGCCCCTACCGCATCGCCGCCGAGGACCGCCCTTTTTTGCTTTCGGTACTGCTGTGGATCGTGGTGTTCTTTGCCGCCCTGGCGGGGCTGGATCGTTCGTTCGTCAAGGAGGAGGAGAGCCACACCGCACCCCTGCTGCGGTTGGCGGCGTCCCCCCACGCCGTGTGGCTGGGCAAGCTGGTCTTCAACCTCCTCCTCATCTTTATGCTGATGGCGATTCTCGTGCCCCTTTACTGCATCCTCATGGGGTTTCAGATTCAGTTGGTCGGCTGGTTCGTACTCATGCTCGTGCTCGGGGGATATGCCCTGGCGGTGATCACAACCATCATCGCGGCGATCATCGCGCGGGCGATGACCCGGGGCGCCCTGTTTTCGGTGCTTTCCCTGCCCCTGCTGCTGCCGCTCATGATCTTCCTGATCCAGGGGACCGCCGGAGCCGCCGAGGGTTCGCTGGAGGTGGTGCAAAACGCCCTGCGAGCGGTAGTGTCCATGGGCGGTATCATGACCGTTGTGTCGGCGGCGCTCTTCCCCGTCGTGTGGAGTGACTGATTGCAATTCCTCACTGCAACCGGTGATTCGTCAAGGGAATAGGGTATGCTCTCCAGCGGTTGCAGTGAGGAATTGTGGTGAGGAATTGCGGAGGTTGGGAGTGGAATGACGAATGCGAGTCTCTGAGATCTTGAAGTGGCTGTTGCTGGTGTGGCTTTCGGCGGTGATTCTGGCAGCGTTTCTTTATGTCCATTCCGCGCAGGGGTTCATCGGAGAGTCCTCACGGATCGTATTTTTCCATGTGCCGATGGCTTGGGTGGCGGTCCTGGCTTTTCTGGTTTCCTGCATTTTCTCGGTGATGTACCTCAGGCGGCGCGACCCGAATGACGACATCCGGGCGTCGGTGAGCGCCGCCCTCGGGCTGCTCTTTGCAGTCCTCGCCACGGTGACCGGCTCGATCTTCGCCAAGATCATGTGGGGGGCCTATTGGAACTGGGATCCCCGCCAAACCTCGATCACCATCCTCCTCCTAATTTACGCGGCGTATCTCGCGCTGCGGGGGGCGATCGCCGACCCCGAGCGGCGGGCGGCCCTCGCCGCCGTCTACGCGATTCTCGCCTTCGTCACCGTGCCGTTTCTGGTTTTCGTGGTGCCGAGGATTTACTGGTCGTTGCATCCGGACACCATCATCAACACCCGCGGCGCCAACGAGTTCGACTCGCGCTACACCCAGGTGTTGATGGCCGCCTTGGCGGGATTTACCGGACTCTACGTTTGGTTGTATACTATCGGATGCCGGGTCGAGGCCATCCGGCACCGGCGCCAGCAGGAGGTGCTGTAAATGTCTGACCTGATGGGCATTGCACTGGTCACCCTCATTATCTGGGTTGGCCTCTTCGCCTACGTCTACCGGCTCGACCGAAAGGTCGGCCGTTTGGAGGATTGAATGACTGATCCACGACGCCAACGGCGGGTCTGGTACGCGATCGGCGGCGTGTTGGTGGTTGCATTTCTCGCCTACGGGATGACCTCCTTCAAGTCGAACCTGACTCCCTATGTTTCCTTCGAGGAAGCCCAGAACAGGCCCGGCAAGGTCCAGGTGGCGGGCGGCCTGGTGGAGAACTCCACCAAGTATATGGAGGAGACGCAGAAACTGCGTTTCTCCCTCGTGGAAGATGATGGAGACACCATGACGGTGCTCTTCGATGGGACAAAGCCGGGCAATTTCGAGGAAGCAACCCAGATCGTCGCGATCGGTAGATATGACGATGGGATCTTCCACGCCGATCAATTGCTTGTTAAGTGCCCGTCGAAGTACCAGGGTGTTGAAGACGAGGTCACAGCATACGGATCCGAGACCTGACCCGGTCCCGTCCTGCGGGCGGTGACCGTTTTCCTTCGAGCCTTCTCGTGATCAGATAGGAGCATCAATGTACCTTCCAGGGACCATCCTGATGTGGGCGGCGTTTCTTCTCGGGCTCGCCTCGACGATCACCTACTGGCTGTCAATTCGCGATCTCGAGCGGTGGCGGTCACCGGCCAGGCAGGCATACGTATTGATGACGGTCGCTGTGGTGGTGGCCTCCGGACTCCTGATGTATCTTCTCGTCACCCACGACTACCGCCTGCACTACGTGTGGGCCTACTCCGACAATCTGCTGCCGCTCCACTACCTGATCTCCACCTTCTGGGGTGGGCAGGAGGGCAGCTTTCTGCTCTGGGTCTTCTGTGGGGTCCTCCTGGGCCTTCCCTTGATGCGTTTCGCTCGGGCGTACGAGTCGAGGGTGATGGTGATTTACAACCTGACCCTGCTCTCCCTTCTTGCGCTGCTTCTCAGGGAGGATCCCTTCCGCTTTCATGAAGGCCTGACGGCGGCCGCGGGTCCGATCATGGACGGACAGGGCCTGAACCCACTGCTGCAAAACCCGTGGATGGTGATCCACCCGCCGGTCATGTTTATCGGCTACGCTTCGTTGGCGATCCCGTTTGCTTTCGCCATCGCGGCGTTGTGGATGAGGCGCTACGACGAGTGGACCAAGGTCTCTCTGCCCTGGGTGCTGGTTTCGCTGGCGACTCTCGGCGCGGGCATCATGATCGGCGGCTACTGGGCCTACGAGACCCTGGGCTGGGGTGGATACTGGGGCTGGGATCCGGTCGAGAACGCTTCCCTGGTGCCCTGGCTGGCCACCTTGGCTCTGACCCACGGCATGTTGCTCCAGCGTGGGCGCAACCGCTTCCGGCGCCTTAATCTGGTGCTGGCCTTCGCGGCCTATCTGCTGGTGGTCTACGCCACCTTCCTCACCCGATCCGGAGTTCTGGCCGA
>JBGMRN010000037.1:6976-21482 GCA_048061535.1 Thermoanaerobaculales bacterium
CTGATCTCGCGGCTGTGGGGTGAGCCGGCTCAGGTCGGGCCGGACTTTTACAACCGCATGGGCTTCTGGCTGGCGGTGGTCTTCGCCGTATTCCTCGGCGGCACGCCGTTCCTGGGCTGGAGCCGGGCCCGCAAGCAGGCCGGCCGGAGACTCGCGGTTGTCCTCGCCGTCACCGGAGGGTTGCTCGGTTTGGGTATCGCGGCAGGTCTGCGCGGAGCTCCGTCTCTTGCCTATGTCGCGGCGGCGTTGTTCTGCATCGTCGCCAATGCCTGGGCGGTCGCGGAGTATGCCCGCAACAATCGTTGGCGTCTGGCCGGAGGACCGGTGGCCCACATCGGTCTCGGCATGCTCCTGCTCGCTTTCCTGACCACAGGGTGGCTCGGGGCGCGGAACAAGGTGCGGCTGGCCGAGGGAGAGCCGACTGATGTGCTTGGGTACACGATGACGTTCCGGGGTGTGGAGAAGCCAACTCCCCAGGCTCGAGACGCAATGGTGGTCGAGGTGAGCTCGCCGCGCGGCCGCAACTTCGTGCTCAAACCGCGGATGTGGATCAACCAGAAGAGCAACCAGTTGGTGACCAACCCGGATATCAAGTCGTTTCTCACGACGGATCTTTATGTCGCACCGGTCGAGTACTCTCCGGGTGAGGAGGCGCCGGTCTCGGGCAGGCTGATGTTGACCAAGGACGAGCCCGTTGCCTTCAAGGACTGGACTCTGACCTTCCGCCGATTCGACATGTCGGGTCAGAACGCGGTTCCTGGCGCGCTCACGGTCGGTGTGGTGGTGGACCTCCAACGGCCGAATGAAGATGACGTGACTTTGCAGCCCTCGTTGATTTCGACCAACGACGGGGTGCAGTCGGTGGCGGTCGACATCCCCGGTGTTGCCGGCGCCAGGCTGCGGGCCACCGGAATGAGCGTCGACTCGGGCGTGGTGCGGGTGGAAATGCTCGGTCTCGGCGGCGGCGTCGCGCGCACTGCCGAGATGAAAAAGGGCGAGACGCTAGCCTACGAGAATCTCGAAATTACTTTTGACGATTTCGACCTCTCCGATTTTGATCCCGAGGCCGGTAAAATCAACATTGGTGTTGTGTTCACGGTCGAGGTAGACGGCCGCAGCATCGAGGTTGTTCCAACCTATCGCGGTGGTCAGGGAGGGGAACCGGTGGTGACTCCGGTGATCGTGCCCGGAACCGGAGGCATCACCTTGAGTCCCGGACGGATCGATGCAGGGAACGGTACCGTCGAGCTGCAGATTGTCGATCCCTCGCTCGCGCCACCGAAACCGAAACCTGCGAGCCTGGTGGTCGACGTGTCTACCAAACCCTTGATCTCGCTGGTCTGGGTGGGCACAATCCTGGTGATCATCGGCATCCTCATGGCCCTCGCCCTGCGCCGGAAGGATATTGCGACAATTCCGGTAGAGGGCTGAACTCTGCAATTCGCGCAGCGAATTGCGTAATATCTCCTGGTGACGAAACGTCGCATTCTCTTCTGGGTCGCGGTCCTCTACTTTGCCGAAGGCCTGCCCTTCGGGATCGCCTACGATGTGTGGCCGGTCTTCTTCCGGGTGCACGGCGTGTCGTTGCGCGAGATCGGTTTGATGAGCCTGCTCTCGCTGCCGTGGACCTGGAAGCTTTTGTGGGCGCCGCTCGTCGACCGTTATGGCGCCCGCCAGCACTGGATCACGGCCTGTCTCGCGCTGCTGGGTGCGACAACGCTGGCTATCCTTCCCCAGGACGCCTCTCATCCCTCGTGGTTGATGTGGGGTCTGTTGCTGCTTTTTACGACTGCGTCGGCCACCCAGGACATCGCGATCGACGCTTATGCGGTCGATGTGGCGACGCCGTCCACGGTGGGCAGTATCAACGGCGTGCGGGTCTCGGCGGCGCGGGTGGCGCTATTGGTCGGTGGTGGGGGCTTTCTGTTCATCGCCGACTACACCGGGTGGGAGTTTCTTTGGTTTGCCTTGGCCATAATGTTCTTCGGTTTGGCGGTCGCGGCGTGGATGAGCCCTCGTGTCCCGTTAGACACTCAGAGTAGGCAACAGGCTCTCGCCCCTGTTCTGAGATGGTTGTTTCGTTGGGAGATGGTCCCTGTACTGGCCTTTGTTTTGCTCTACAAGGTTGGGGACTCGACGCTCGGCCGTATGGTCAAACCGTTCTGGGTGGATCACGGTTACTCGTTGAAGGAGATTGGGGCCATCTCGGTGACTCTCGGGGTGGTCCTGACAATCCTCGGCGCCCTGGCCGGAGGCTGGTTCACCAATCGCTTCGGGATATTCCGAGCGCTGCTGTGGCTGGGGATTGCGCAGCTCGTCTCGAATCTCGGATACGTCGCAGTGGCGGCGATCGATCTTCCTCGTGAGAGCATCTACGCGGCGTCGATGATCGAGTCCTTTACGCAGGGCTTGGGAACCGCAGCATTCCTCTCGTTCCTCATGAGCCTCTGCGACAAGGAGCATGCTGCGACACAGTACGCGATTCTGTCGGCGGCGTTCGCCCTCACGCGCGATGTCGCCGGCGCCTTCTCGGGAATCGGTGTCGAAGCGCTCGGCTACGCCGCCTACTTCGCTCTCACCACCGCCCTCGCCATCCCCGGCCTCGCCCTCCTGCCGTTGGTACGGCCGCGGATCCCTGAGGGCGGCGACGGTAGGCCCTCCGAGGCGTCAGTCCACGACTGAGAACGAGCGTGCCAGCTCGTTCTCGTGCTTCAGCTCGAAATCAGTCAAACGATCCGGCTCGAGTTCGATACCCAAAGCCTCTTCGAACGCCTGTTCGATGGTCTCGCCGAGCTCTTCTCGGGCGACAGCCCGGCCGAGCTGCTCGACGAGGGTTGTGATGTGTGGCCGGAGGCCGCGGCCATCCTTGAGACCCATTGCGCCGGCTTGCATCCGGCCATCCCAATCGAGGAGGATCGCTCCATGCTGAAGAATTACCCCCTTGTGGGCCCGCATGGCCGAGCCGATGAGCTTACGGCCGCGGACAACGACCTCGCCGCCGGCCGGAACCTCGAAACATGGAATGGTTGTGCGGGGACCGGGGAGGCGCAGGTTGACCTCGCCGCCGGCGAGCTCGGCTTCGACGCCGAGCGCGCTGCAGGCCCGCACCAGTACCTCGCAGATTGTCCGGTATGCTTCCTGCAACCCACGGGGAAGTGGACCCGAGCCGAGGGGCGCCGTCACCGCGTAGGTCAGCTCCAGGTGGTGGAGGAGCGCCCGCCCCCCGGTCGGCCGACGGACGACATCGACGCCTTCCCGGGCGCAGAACAATAGATCAGCAGCGTCAAGCCCCTGGTGTTTTCCCAGCGACAGACAGGGCGGGTCCCAGCCGTAGAGCCGGAGGGCGGGTGCAGCCTCGCCCGCCGCCACCGCTTCCAGCATCGCCACGTCGCGCGCCATGTTGCGCGCACCGGGGCGGTCGGAATCGAGGAGAAGCCGCCATCGGGTCACGGCGACACTGTAACTCATGCGTCTCATGAGATTATCGATATAATCATTGAGGTGAGACGGCGGACGGAGAGGGCGTCTCGAGACGAACCGGTGGCAAACAGCGTGTTCCGGCTCGTCGGCGAGATCGGCGGCCGGAGGAGGGCATTCGTGCTCGAGTCCGGCGAACAGTCCGTCGGCTCGAGCAAAGACAACGATTTGTGGCTGGCGGTGCCCGAGGTTTCCCGCAACCACTGCCTGATCCGGGTCGACAGTGGCGGGGTGTTCCTCGAGGACCTCAAGAGTACCAACGGTACGTTCGTCAACGGTGTGAGGATTCGCAACGCCCGGCTCAAGGAGGACGATTGGGTTCAGTTCGGTCCCGCCCTCCTGAGTCTGGAGAGTGTGCCCGTAGACGAGCTCGAGATGGCCATCCGTCTCGACGGTGTCGACCTGGGAACCTCATCCCGCGCAGATCTAGACCGGGCGGATGAAAGTACTCAGCTCGACCTGCCGCGGGCCGTTCCCACTTCTTGGCCCGGGATTGTGAGCGCATTGGTCCGGCTGCTCTTCGACGGACCGGATCCGGATCTCGAGGGCGCCCTGACCGCCTTCGTGGATGGATTGGGAGGTGGGTCCGCAGCTTTTCTCGAAAGGGACTCCGCGGGCGGTGTTTTGACTCGCGCCCTTGTGGGGCGGGCGACGGATCTTATTTGGGCCCGGGAAGCGGATGTTGTGGAAGCCCTGTTGGAATCGGACGAGGACGGTGATCGGGTAATCGGCTCCGGTTGCTCCGACAGCGGAGAGAATCGTCTGGCGGCAGCGCGCCTGGGCCATGATGGCTGGGAGACTGCCCTGGTCGCGAGCGGCGCCGGACTCAATTCCTCGTGCCGCCCGCTGTCCGAGATTGCACTACGTTTGGTGACCGCGTCGTTGTCCGGGTTGGGAGGGCGCCATCCGACGGTATCGTGGGAGCACCCGGAGCTGGTGTTCCCTTCGCATCATGTCGTCGGCCGGTCGCCGGCGGCGCGTCGCCTCTATCAACAGATCGGCTCGTTGTTGTTCGGTGACGGCCCGATTCTCATCAGCGGCGAGACCGGCGTGGGAAAGGAACACGTCGCGCACATCTTCCACGCCTCCTCGGATCGCCGAAACGGTCCCCTCCAGGTGGTGAACTGTGCCGCGATCCCGGCCGATCTTCTCGAAGCCGAGCTGTTCGGCATCGAGGCCGGGGTTGCCACGGGCGTCAGTCTGCGCGCGGGCAAGTTTCAGCTCGCCCACCGGGGAATTCTGTTCTTTGACGAAATCGGTGAGATGGCCCTCCCACTCCAGGCAAAGCTCCTGCGCGCTCTTCAGGAGGGCCAGGTGCATCCGCTCGGCGCGCAGGCGCCGGTGGAGGTGGATGTGCGGGTGCTTGCGGTCACCAACTCGGACCTCGAAGAGAAGATGCAGCGCGACGCGTTCCGTCGCGATCTGTTCTACCGGATCGCCGGTTGCGAGGTCCGCGTTCCTCCGCTTCGAGACCGCCGCGAGGACATTCCTGCCCTGGTGCGGCACTTCCTCGAGAGGTTTTCGACCGAGATGGGCAAGCGAATCAGCGGGGTCTCACTGCGGGCCCTCGATGTGCTCCAACAGGCCGCCTGGCCCGGCAACGTGCGCGAGTTCGAGCACGAGATGCGACGTCTGGTCTCCGTTTGTCCGATCGAGACGACGATCGAGGGTTCGATGATCTCGAAGAGAGTGGCTGTCGGTGTGGAGAACGACTCGCACGAGGACGGCCCGGAAGAGGACAACCTTGACCTCAAGCACCGGCTCCGAGAGCTCGAGCGCGGCCTGATCGACCGGGCGCTGGATCTCAGCGGCGGCAACGTCGCCGAGGCGGCCCGGCGCCTGAATACCACTCGCAACGGTCTGGTGATGAAGATGCAGCGCCTCGGGGTCAAACGGAGGTAACGTGCACGTCCGACCCAGGTGAGCCGATCGGGTTTTAACCCGCATTTCTCACCATCTTTCTGCTGTGGGGCACAATACCCAGCACGTGTCTGCGCTTTCTCGATTTGCTCGCTCGATGTACCGCAAGTACGACTTCGCTCCCAAAACAACGAGAGCGCAGACACGCACAGCGTCTTGTACCCCTCGCGACGAAATCTGGTGAGAAGTGCGGGTTATCCGCCAAGCGAATCAGCACGATGCCAAGCTCCTTGGGAAACACCGAACCGAGATGAGTCGGCCGGAACTGTTGACCCCGATATAACTCCTCTGTTTTGTTGTACTTGGAATTCTCAAGGGTTCTCCTCTTCCTGGCAGGAGGATTGCATTGCGGACTTGTCGTGGGCGCGGTGCGGGCGCCGATCGACATTTCATTTGGGAGTTTCAGATCTATGAGGATGAGTGGTGTTTCGGTTCCGTCGGGTAATCTCTCCTGCCCCACGTGCGGAGTTCGGGTCGTGCGGCCATCCAGGCAAAGCCATCCTTCGTGCCAGTATTGTGGTGCATCTCTCGGGTTCTTCGCCACGTTGTCGAATGGCGCCGGGGGTACCGTCGTGGAGATGACCAGAGGCCAGGCGGAAGTGGCGCTGCCCTACCTTGAACGTGAGTTCAACACGCTCGAGCGATGTCACATCGTGCGCTGCGCGGATCTCGATCGGCAGCGACTCGAGGTGCGGCGGTTGCGGCTCCGGTGGTGGTTTGGAGTCGGTGTCGTGGTCAGTGGCCTGACCTGGGCCGGGCTCGTTGCCGCTGGATTCGGGTCGGCGCTCGGAGTTACCGTCGCAGCCTGTGTCGGTCTGCTGGCCTGGATGGTCGGGGCGCTGGCCATGCCCGACCGAGTCGATTGTGAGTCCTTGTTGGCCCTCGAGGAGGACATCGAGTTGGTCCGTCTCTCCCTCGAGCATACCCGCCGCATGGCCGGGGGGCAGGTCACACCTGAAGCCTAACCCGCAGTTCTCGGTGCGCTCACTCCTCCAACCGCACCGACACGACCTTGCTCACTCCCGGTTCCTCCATGGTCACACCGTAGAGAAGATCCGCGCGCTGCATGGTGCGGCGGTTGTGGGTCACCATCACGAACTGGGTGTGGTCGGTCATGGCCTGGACAAGATTGGCCAGGCGCTCGACGTTCGCATCATCCAGCGGCGCATCCACCTCGTCGAGAATGCAGAAGGGCGAGGGCTTGATGCGGAAAAGCGCCAGCAAGAGTGAGAGCGCGGTCAGGGCCTTCTCGCCGCCGGACAACAACTGGACCGACTGGTTCTTCTTGCCGGGAGGTTGGGCGGTGATGTCGATGCCCGATTCCAGCGGGTCGTCCTCGTCGACCAGGTCGAGGCGCGCGGTGCCACCACCGAAGAGGGTATTGAAGGTCTCATTGAAGACAGCATTGACCTGTTCGAAGGTCGCCACGAATCGTTCCATGCACGTGGCGTCGATCTCGCTGATGGTGGCGTCGAGGGTCCGCAGCGCCTCCACCAGATCCTTGCGTTGGGTGGTGAGAAACTCGGAACGCTCCTCAAGTTCCTCCACCTCTTTGAGCGCGAGCAGATTGACGGGGCCGATTCTCTCGATCTTGGTGCGCAGGTCCTCGATCGTTTGGCGGAGCACCTCCGGATCGTCGTCTGGGTTGGGGTCTTCTTGGAGCAGCTCTTCCAGGGTGAGGGTTAGCTCCGCCGCTGCGTGCTCCCTCAGACGCTCCCACTCGGCCTCGGTTCTGGTCTGGTCGACTTCGATGGTATGCAAGGCGTCACGTTCGCGCTCGTGGGTTTCGCGCCGTCGGCGAACCTCCTTCTCGAGCTCGCCGACCCGAGCGGTGATTGAATCCACCTTTTCTGCGAGCCTGCGTTCATGTTCGCGCGCGGCGGCGAGCAGGCCCTGCTCCTCGGCCAGACGGGTTCGCGAACGAACGACCTCTTCCTCGGTGCTCGTCAGCTCGCCCTCGAGCCTCGTGGACTCACCTTCGAGGGTACTGATCCGCGTCCCCATTGCGTCGGCCTCGTCGGTCAGGCGTGCGCTCTCCGCCCGCGCAGCCTCGGTTCTCTCTCGGGCCAGACGCTCCTCCGCCCGCCATCGATCCAGTTCGCGCAGGGCCTCGGCCGCGTCTTCACGGCGGCTGACGAGGTTGGTGGAGGCATCTTCTACCGACCGTTCCAGCTCTACGCTCCGCTTCTCGAGTTCGCTGACTTCCTCCTGCAACCGCGCGTGACGTCGGCTCAACTCCCCGGCCTGAGTTCGGGACCTCTCTTCTTCGGTGCTCAGCGACTCGAACTCCCGATCGAAACGGCCCAGTTCTTGGGCTACCGATTCTTCGACCGCAGCCGTACGCGCTCTCTCCTGTTCCGCCTGCACCAAATCGAAGTCGAGGGCAGCCAGCTTCTCGGAGAGGCCTTCGAGGCGGTGGGCCACATCCCGGTGGCGATCCGATGAGCTGTCAGTGCGAGAGCTCATTTCCTCGACCTGTCGACCCAACTCTCCCTGGAGAGTACGGAGTTCGAGGGCGCCCGCATGGCCCGCGCCCGCGGTTGGTGGTTCCATCACCCGACCCCGCCGCAGAACTCCGCCGGAGCAGATGATCACCGCATCGGGGCGCTCATCGGCGAGCTCGAGCGCCCGTTCGGGATCGTCACAGCGAAAGGTGGGAGGCAGGGCGCGGGCGACCCATCCCAGGTGCTGTTTGTCGATGCCGGCCTCGTCCAGCAAGTTGACGATTCCGTTGGGGCCCTGCGAAGGAGGCGGTGGAGGCGTTTCACCCGCCGAAACCAGGCGGATCCGCCCCTCCAGCTCGGCGAACGCCTCGATCTGCTCCGGGGAGAGGTGCGTGGTGCGGACCACCGGAAGCTCGAGCCACTCGCCCCACGCGCGATCGAGGAGCGGGGCGAGGTTCGCCGGCGGGTTGAGGAAGTCGCCCAGTTGACCGGCCATCGACTCGGCCGGCAACACCGTTCGCAGTTGTCCCGCCGCAGCGGCGAAACGCGCCAGCTCTCGTTCGACTCCCTGCAACCGGTGGCGGAGCTCCCACAATGCGTGGCCGAGGGATTCAGTTTCATGGCGCGCCGCCGTCGCCTCTTCGCGCAGGCGTGTGCGCTCGTCGGCCAATTGGCGCCGTTTGGATCCGAGCTCCTCCGCTGCTGTCGCGGCTGCCCGGCTGCGGGCTGCGGTTTCGTGGACGTCTGCGGTGAGTTCCTCGCGTCGCGTCGCGAGGCGCTCCCGGTCGAGCTTCAACTGGCCCAGAGTGTAGGCAAGTCGGTCCTGCTCGCGTTCGAGATCGCCGAGCCGGTTGCGGCTGCCGGTGAGCGTTGAGATTGTGCGAAGAAGATCCTGTCGAGCCTGAGCAGAGGTCTGTTCCGCTTCTTCCCGACGGCTATCGGCGGCGCCGTGGGCCTTGGTAGCTTCGGCGACTCCCGCACCGATTCGTTGCAACTCAGTTTCCAGCTCGATGGTCCGGTCATTGGCCTCGCCGGTGCGTTCGTTGAGGCTGGTCCTGGATGACGCCAGTCCGGCGGCCTCCCCCCGGGCGTGATCGAGTGACGCGCGGAGATTGTCGAGGAGGTCGGCGGAACGTTCGAGAAAGGCCTCCAGGCGCTCCCGGGATCCCAGAAGCGTCGCCACCTCGTCTCGCGCCTTCTGGGTCTCACCCCGGACTTCCTCGAGTTCCTGGCGCGCCCTTCCGAGGTCCGCGTCGGCGCCGCCCAGGCCGGCGGCTGCCGCTGCGACCTCGTTCTGAGCCAGCGCACGCCTGCGGGTGATATCCGCGCGTTGCTCGTTGGCGGCGTGGACGTCAATCCTGAGGATGCGCCGGATGTGCTCCTTGAGATCGGTCTCGAGCCTCTGGTGGCGTTCGGCCTGTTTTGCCTGGCGCTTGATTTGGCGGAGGGTGCGATTGACCTCGCCGATCACGTCCTCCAGCCTGAGGAGGTTCTGGCGGGTGTGCTCGAGCTTGAGCTCCGCCTCGTGCTTGCGCGCCTTGTAGCGGGTGATGCCGGCGGCCTCCTCGAGCAGCGCTCGGCGATCGATCGGCCGTGCGGAGAGCACCTGGCCGACCCGACCCTGCTCGATGATCGAGTAGGCACGGGTTCCGAGACCGACTCCGGCAAGTTCGTCGAAAACGTCTTTGAGGCGGGCCGTTCGGCCGTTGAGCCGGTACTCCGAAGGGCCCGTTCGGAAGACGCGGCGCCGCACCTCCAGCCGCCCGTCGGTCTCCTTCCATTGGCCGTCGTCGGACTCGAGGACCAGACTCACCTCGGCGGCGCCCGCGGCCGGTCGCGAGGCGGCGCCGGTGAAGACCACATCGCCCATTTGCTTGAGGCGCATCAGTGATGGACTCTGCTCGCCGAGAACCCACAGAATCGCATCCACCAGGTTGGACTTGCCGCAGCCATTAGGCCCGATAATTGCGGACACCTTCCCCGGAAAGGTGAGTTCCACCTCGTCCGGGAAGGACTTGAAGCCGGTGAGCTTGAGCGATTTCAGGCGAATCCGGGCCATTCGAGCCGCAAAGGTAACAGAACCAACGGCAGCTTGGTAGAGACCAAGGTCACGATGAGTTCGGAATTCGGAATTCGGAATTCGGAATTTTCCTATGTTAATCTCCCGCCAATGAGCGACGTTCTGACCCCCGACCGAATGCGACGTGTGGCGGAGGATTTCCGTGAGGGCCACAATCCGGGCCGGGTCCGCGCCCTCCTGGTAGCGGGCTCGGGACTGAACCTCGAGGTGCCGGGATGGAGCCAAGCGGAGGAGCTGGACCTCGACCAGGTTTTTCCTTTCCCGCTGCACTCGCTGATGGGGCATCGCCGGACCGTCACCCTGTGGAGGCGGGACGGAGAGACCCTGATGGTGCTCAACGGCCGGTTCCACCTCTACCAGGGATATGCGACCCAGGAGGTCGTGGCGCCGGTGCGCCTGGCCGGGCTGCTCGGCGCCGAGACGATGATCGCGACCAACGCCACCGGTGCGCTCGACCCCGAGATCGGCGCCGGTTCCCTGGTGGTGATCAACGACCACCTCAATCTTATGGGCGTCAATCCGCTGACCGGGGAATGGGGTCGTGAGTTCGGACCCCAATTCCCGGACATGAGTGAGGTCTACGACCCCGAGCTCCGTGCGCTGGCGAAATCGGCGGCGGCAGAGGCCGGGTTTGTGGTGCATGACGGCGTCTATGCCGCGGTCCATGGTCCCTCCTTCGAGACGCCCGCAGAGGTTCGCATGCTGCGCGATCTCGGTGGCTCGGTGGTGGGCATGTCCACGGTTCCCGAGGTCATCGCCGCCCGGCACATGGGGATGAAGGTGCTGGTGCTCTCCCTGGCCACCAACCCTGCAGCCGGGCTCGTGGACCGTCCCCTCACGCACACCGAGGTATTGGAGGAAGGTGGTAAAGCCGCGGCGAAATTGGTGAGGCTCATGGGGATGTTGGTCGACAGGGTCTTCTGATAACTCATTTTTCCGGCCTGGTTCCGACTGGAGCGGCCGGGTGAAAAGGAGCTCCGAGATGTCGAAAACAGGCCGGAAAAAATGACCAACGAAAATGCCGTTTTCCTCGAGGTATTCCCGGTTGGCCCCATACAAGCGAACTGCATATTGCTGGGTGACGCAGACGCTGGAGAGCTCGTGGTCATCGATCCCGGTGCGGAGGGGGCGCGAATCGCCGAAAGGGTGCGGGCGAGCGGGCTGAATCCCACCATGATCCTCCACACCCACGGCCACCTCGACCACGCCGGAGGAACCACCGAGTTGGTGCGTGAATTGCCCCCAGGGTTACCGGTCGGCTTGCATCCCGACGAACTCCAGCTTTACGACAACCTTGCGACCCAGGCGCAGATGTTCGGTCTCGAGGTCGAGGCGGCCCCTGAACCTGACCTGTGGCTCGAACACGGCCAGGAGCTGGCGGTGGGCGGACTGCGGCTTGAAATTCGCCACACCCCCGGCCACTCGCCGGGCAGTGTTTGTTTCGTGGTTTCGGGGGGAAAACCCCCGCTTGTCATTGTCGGTGACGTGCTGTTCGCCGGCTCCATCGGCCGCACCGATCTGATGGGGGGGTCTTTCCCGACCCTCGAACAGTCGATTCGCGAGCAGCTCTACACCCTGCCCGACGAGACGATCGTTGTCTGCGGCCACGGCCCCGACACCACCATCGGCCGGGAGAAAACCACCAATCCCTTCGTGTCGGGCTGAAACCCGCGTCCGTGCCCGCCGGCCACGGGCATTCGCCCGCGGCTCGCGTTCTCGGACGCCGCACCCTCCGAGAGCAAGCTCTCGTCGGTCCCGTCGCTCCTCGTCCGCCGCGCGCCTCCGGCGCGCCGGCGGGCACGGAGACTACGATGCGGTGGCCGCCCCCCCTCCTTTGAAAGAGAACGCGCCGGCGCCGGACCTGGGGCCGCGCTTCGCTCGTCACCTTCGTCGGGACGACCACCATTTTCGATCGGCAGTTTGCTCGTGAGGGCGCCCAGCGACGGAATCTGTGAGCGGATCGGGTGAGTATATTGCTGGGTGATCGGGATTCAGGCCGCGAGATTGCGTGATCCGGCTTGGTTTTCCCGTCCGACTCTTCCGATTACCCTTTTGGTCGTTCAGCTTCCGCCGGAGTTGGTTGCGAGGAAGCCCATGACTTCGGAATCACACCCTGGAGATGACGAGGTCATCGACTGACAGTGGTACGCTGCTGGCACGGGCGCCGAGCGCCGGGTTGTTGGGGGGACTATGAAAAAGCGGTTGTTGACGGTGGTGGCTGCGATCGCGGCCCTGGTGCTGAGTAGCCCGATCGAAGCCGGGCGGCCCATGCAGCCGCAGGATCTGTACTCGATCAAACGGGTGTCAGACCCGCAAGTCTCCCCCGACGGGCGCCTCATCGCCTTCACGGTGACGCGTGCCGACCTCGGGCGGAACGAGGCCGACAGCGACTTGTGGCTGTTGGCGGCCGCCGGAGGCGAGCCGAAGAGGCTGACCTCCGGACCGGGCGCCGACCACTCGCCGCGGTGGTCGCCCGATGGGAAGAAGCTCGCTTTCATCTCCGATCGAAGCGGTGTCGACAACCTCCACATCATCTCGATCGACGGCGGCGAGGCGCGTCAACTCACCAGCTCGGAGACGGATGTCAGCAACCCGCAGTGGTCGCGCGACGGGCGAACTCTGATCGTCGGGTCGAGGGTGGTTCCGGAGGACAAGGAGGCAATCGAGAACTGGACCCGTGAGGAGCTGCCGAAATCCGAGGCGAGGACGATCGACCGGCTCCTGTTTCGGCAGTGGAACCGCTGGCTCGGCGACGAACGGAATCACCTGTTCCGGGTCGACGCCACAAGCGGGGCGATGACCGACCTGACCCCCGGCGACTTCGACACCCCGCCGGTGTCGCTGACCTCGAGCCACGACTCCGATCTCTCTCCGGATGGATCGGAGTTGGTCTTCGTTCGCAACGACGACCCCGACTCGGCGGCGAGCACCAACCACGACCTCTACCTGACAGACCTGGCGAACGGAAAGACGACGAAAATCACCGACAACCCGGGACGGGACGCCAACCCCAACTTCTCGCCGGACGGCCGCTTCATCGCCTACACCTCGATGGCGACTCCCGGTTACGAGGCCGACGAAGATGTGCTCGTCATCTACGATCGAACGACCGGAGAGCACCGGAGGCTGACTGACGATCTCGACCGATCCGTGGGCGAGCTGGCGTGGTCGCCGGGCGGCGACTCGATAGTGTTCACCGCTCGGGAGGAGGGCCGGATTTCGGTCTTCGTTGTCGATCTCGAAGGAGAGGTCACGAGGATCGCCCACGAGGGGTACTCCGGTGGGCTCTCCATGACCCCGGACGGCAAACGGGTTGTGGTTGCCCGCTCGTACAATGATCGACCGGCCGAGCTCTACTCGATCCCGGTCGCCGGCGGCACCTCCGATCAGCTGACCTCGATCAACGCCGATCTGACCCGCGAGCTCGATCTGCCGCCGCTCGAGGACATCCGGTTCGAGGGTGCCGACGGCGTCATGGTGCACGGTTTCATCCAGCGGCCACCCGGTTTCGAGGAGGGCAAGAAGTACCCGCTGGTGCTCACCATCCATGGGGGGCCGCAGGGCATGTGGGCGGACCGCTTCATGACCAGCTGGTTCACCTTCCAGCTCGTGTCCTCGCCCGGCTACGTCGGTCTCTTCCTGAACCCGAGGGGAAGTGAGGGTTACGGATCGGAGTTCAAGGCGCAGGTGAGCAGGGACTACGGCGGACGTTGTATCCGCGACCTCATGCTGGGGCTGGACTATGTGCTCGAGAACTTTGATTTTGTCGATCGGGAACGACTGGCGGTCATCGGGGGTTCCTTCGGCGGGTACTCGGTTAACTGGATCATTGGCCACGACGACCGTTTCCGATGTGCCGTGAGCCATGCCGGACTGTACAACCTGACGAGCTTCTTCGGCGCCACCGAGGAGCTCTGGTTCCCGGCGTGGGACATGGGTTCGACGCCCTGGGACGAGCCCGAGCTGTACGCGAGGTGGTCGCCCCACACCGCCGCCGGGAGCATGTCGACGCCGACCCTCATCACCCACGGCGAGCGCGACTACCGGGTGCCGTTCGCCGAGAGCCTGCAGCTGTTCACCGCTTTGCAGCACCAGAAGGTGCCGTCGCGACTGGTGGTTTTCCCCGACGAGGGACACGTCATCAAGGGCCCGCAGAACAATGTGCGCTGGTGGAAGGAGATCCACCGCTGGTTGGAGGCGTACCTGGGCGACTGACTCGCAGCCTGGCAGGGAATAGTCCGTGCCCGTGAGGCTACTCGCGGCCTGCGGCCGCGGTGAAGCACCGTCGCCAGCGAGCGGCCGATGGCAGGCGATCTCCTGCCTCGGCCACCTGTCGCTGCCGCCGGCGGTTTGCCAGGCACCGATTCGCGAGGCCGCGCCTGCTACCGGCAATGGATTGCTGCGAATCGAAGCCAGGCACCTCCGAACGAGCGTGAATCCCAAAGCTCCGGGTTTGCGCTACTGGCCCGCATATCTCACCAGCTTCCTACTGCGGCCGATGATGCACCATGCCCAGCGTCGTTTTCTCGCTTCGGATTGCCTGGAGCTACTGCTGCCAGCTGTCGAGCATCTTCATGTAGTTGGC
>JBGMRN010000038.1:0-4253 GCA_048061535.1 Thermoanaerobaculales bacterium
GAATTAGGAATGAGGAATTCCTACCCGCCCGCCCGAGGAGAAACCGCAGATCACGCAGATGAACGCAGATGGGTTTGTCCGCTTGGGTTTTCACGGACTCGTTGTTCACGAAACCCAGAGGAGTTCGATATGGCGGATCGCCCACAACCCACCAAACGGTCGGATGATCACGAGGTATCCAACCGCACTTCGCCTTCCACGAACAACCTCTAAGGAACAGGCCCGGTCGTTCGTTGCCATTCCCGACACGAGCTCCTGCAGCTCACCTGCTTCGACCCCTTCAATGGCCTTCTGAGCAAGGTCTTTTCCTCCAACCAAGATAAAAAACCGTGGAGAACCCTCAAAACCGGCCTCTTCGCGGAACGCCTCGTACTCCTCTTTTGAGAGTGTGACTGTCGGCCCCGCGCGGCCCCGCCATTCGACGGCTGGATGATTAACCACCAGGGCCAACTCACCGTCTTCACGGCTGTCGGTCTCAAACATGTTGATCTGGCGAAAGACCGCCAGGGCTATTTCTTCTTCGACCGATTCGGCCTCGTGTTTGCGGGCGTTCGGTGCCGGATCAACGCCATCAGCCAGACCGTCGCCGTCTGTGTCGGAGATCTGCGGGTTTGTGCGGATACGCGATTCGACCACATCAGAAAGTCCGTCGCCATCGGTGTCCCGCAACAGCTCTGCGAGACCCACGCGGTGCAGCTTATCCCGCTCACCTCGAGGCCAAACGACCAGGGTGTCACCTTCGACCCGAACGTCAACCGCCAAGGGTTCGGTGTCGAACTCGTTCCTCATCGAAATCCCGAGGAAACGACTCGGACCGGCTCGATTCTCGGAATCAACGGTCGCGACCCACAGGTCTCCGTCGCCGCCAAGGGCCGCGTCTGGGAAGACGATCAACTCGCCACCCTTTCCATCCGACACCCGGGCGCTCCGCCCTCCAATCTCGAACCGCGCCCGCGCCCCCAAGTCTCGAACGTCGGTCGCGGCGTCGATTGCATCCCAGTCAGTCGGCTTGCCAGCAAGAGGGATGAGTTGACTCGCGTCAGGTGGGTGCCACCACGAGATCTTGGGGTTGCGGTTTGGTTCAAGCACATTTGCGATAGCCTGTTCAGCTGCTGTCCCGCCGATGCTCGCTAACGCTGCAAGAGCGGCAAGACGTCTCTCCCCTGATGCAATTGGGTCCGTTACAATCGGAATTATGGCGTCTGTCTGATCGCAGCTGCCGATCACCGCAAGGGCGTGGAGAACCGCCACGACTGGATCAGGGGAGTAACCGTCGCGTCGCGGAAACTGATCGGTGAGTCGTGCAGCGAGAGGCTCCGCGCCATCGACGAAGCTCGTCGCGGCGATGACTTCCGCCGCTGCCGTCAGCGCGAGTGGTCCAAGTCCAGGGATCTCGTCGGCGACATGAGGGTAGGCACTTTCACCCAGCGATCTCAGTTCGGCGACACCATCGTCGAGATTATAGTAGCGGTGCCGATTGATCTCCTGCAGAATCCTCTTCACTTCGCTCTCAACCGAAGAGGTTTCCCCCTCAGGGGAGCCAAACTCAGCACGCGAAAAGGCGACAACACCTGTGTCAACGGTCTCCGCAACCAGTAGATCGCCGATCGCTTCAAGGCGGCGAACGTCGTAAAGCCCATACGCGACATCCATTACCTCACCGGACGCCCAGTCAATCACGACGAGAAATCCCCGACCTGCAGCCGGCTCGGCGTGGACAAACAACCTGTCCCCATCGATCAGCGTCGCAGAAGGGTGGCCTGGAATCTCGACCACCCACACCGCCTCACCTGTGCCCGGGTCATTGCGCCGCAGCACGTTTGATCTATCCTCGCTG
Organism: Thermoanaerobaculales bacterium; assembly: GCA_048061535.1. Taxonomy (GTDB): domain Bacteria; phylum Acidobacteriota; class Thermoanaerobaculia; order Thermoanaerobaculales; family Sulfomarinibacteraceae; genus Sulfomarinibacter. The sequence goes on from JBGMRN010000038.1 coordinate 1,838, forward strand.
CGATTGAACCCTTGGAGTTCCCAGGGGTTGTCGGGGTTCCAGGCCCCGATAACCTCGTCTCGCGGAGGCAGGGCCTCTCCCAGTTCACCCGTCAGATGATTCAACGGGCGGACGTTGTCGCCGTCCTCACAGGAGCCACGCCTCAACACCAGCACGTCGCGACCCAGACGCTTCAACCGCGCTCTATCGTCATCGATCTCCCACAATGTCTGCAAGGATGAACCGTCGATCGCGGCAATCCCTGACGGTGAGCCGTCGGCAAGAAGGTCCATCCACCGGACCAGCAGCACACCGTCCACGAACACCTCGTCAACGACTGCCCCGGGCGCCCGCCATGTCCCGCGGTCCGCGCCGGTCTCCGGATCGATCCCGATGATCTGGGTGAGCGGAGCGCCGTTAGAGGCATGCACGACGAGAGGTGGGCCGTGAACACCCAGAATCAGCATTCCGATATCCCGCCGAGCGCGAATCTTGCCTGTTGCCGGATCAACCACAAACAGAAACCGTCCGCACCCTACCGCGACAGCATCGCCGATGGCGACAATGTGATCGCACCGCCGATTCTTGGACTCCAACTCAACCCGCCAACGAACTGTTCCGTCGGCAGCATCAATCGCCTCAACGTGGTGGTCGCCGAGAACGAAAACCGTGTTCTCGTGGACCGCAAACCGCCGTCCCTCCGCTTGCCAAACAATATCGAGGGACGGCAGTTTCCTCCCGTCGAGACTCGCCAGCGCCTCTCCGCTACAGCTGATCGTCGCGACGATGCCGAGCACCTGACAAACAACGCCTACCAGGGTCGTCTTTCGCATTCTTCGGGGTCCCCCTTCTCAGCCAAACCTATTCAGGGTCCGCAATCGCACGATTTCACCCCTCACACCATGTGAGTATGGCCGGGCCGATCGGTTCCGATCCGGCCCTCGAAGCTGGAAATGAAGCGAGCTGCAAACCCGGTTGCTCGATGCTGAACCCACCACAAAAGGGAAACCGCAGATCACGTAGATGGACGCGGATGCCATACAGCAATTCTCCCCGACGCTTTCCCTATAAAAAGAGCCGGGGAGAATTGCTTACGGACACGCGGATTTTCCCCTCCGCTCCGCGGCGCCTCGAAGGCGCCGCTACGCTTCGGGTCGTCCACTGCACCATGTCTGTGAGGGGCATGCCCCTCACACTCCCCTGTAGAGCAGCCAACTGAAAATCCCCACTGCGCAACGTAGCTCCGACTTCTGCTCCCTAACAGCAATTCTCCCCGACGCTTTCCCTAAAAAGCGCCGGGGAGAATTGCTTGTGGTGCCCAGGCGCGGAATTGAACCACGGACACGCGGATTTTCCCCTCCGCTCCGCGGCGCCTCGAAGGCGCCGCTACGCTTCGGGTCGTCCACTGCACCATGTCTGTGAGGGGCATGCCCCTCACACTCCCCTGTAGAGCAGCCAACTGAAAATCCCCACTGCGCAACGTAGCTCCGACTTCTGCTCCCTAACAGCAATTCTCCCCGACGCTTTCCCTAAAAAGCGCCGGGGAGAATTGCTTGTGGTGCCCAGGCGCGGAATTGAACCACGGACACGCGGATTTTCAGTCCGCTGCTCTACCGACTGAGCTACCTGGGCACACCAGGTTCGAGCGTTATAGCGCAGGGCCTATCGGGTGTCAACACGGGAGATGGCGCGTCGGGGGTGCTCCACGTCACGTTTCCGGGAGCGACCCCTGCGAAGACCTCCAAAAATCGCATACAATGCCCGCCGTGGAAATCGTCAAATTCTTTCTGCAGACCGGCTGGGTGGCAAAGGTCGTCCTCGTCACCCTGATTATCTTCTCCCTCGCCTCGTGGTCGGTGATTCTCGGGAAGTGGCGCGAGCTCGGCGCGGCCCGGCGCGCGTCGGACCGATTCTTGAAGATCTTCCGCAAGGCATCGCGCCTGAACGAGGCAGCCAAATCGGTCCCCAATCACCCCACGGCGCCGCTGGCCGGGATGTTCCAGGCCGGCTACACCGAGCTCGAGGCACAAATCCGTTCGGTTCGACGGACCGCCGGGCCCGACACGCCACTCAAGATCAAGAGCCTCGACGGAATCTCGCGGGCCCTGAACCGCTCCATGGGCGCCGAGCTCGAGCGCCTTCAGCGGGCCCTTCCCATGCTTGCAACGACAGCCAGCGTGGCCCCGTTCATCGGCCTCTTCGGGACGGTGTGGGGCATCATGAACACCTTTCACGCCATCGGCGTCAGCGGCTCCACCTCCATCGTCACCGTCGCGCCGGGCATCGCGGAGGCGCTGGTGAACACCGCCGCCGGGTTGCTGGCCGCTATTCCGGCCGTGGTTGCCTACAACCACCTCCTCGCCAAGGTGCGCATCATGCGTCGGCGGATGGAGGATTTCGGGCTCGAGTTCATCAATTTGGTGGAAAGAAACTTCAC
>JBGMRN010000038.1:4353-6705 GCA_048061535.1 Thermoanaerobaculales bacterium
TGCTCATCATTTTCATCATTACTTCTCCGATGCTGGTGCAGGGCCTCAAGGTCAACTTGCCCAAGCAGAACGCGCCCGGTCTCACTTCGCAGACGGAAGAGCCTGTCATACTGACCCTCACCTCCGACCAGATCATTCTGCTCGGCGACGACCCGGTCCACATCAAGCTGCTCCCCGATCGCCTCAGCGCCGTGCTCGCCGGCAGCCCGAGACCGGTCTACCTCAAGGCCGACGAGACCCTGCCTTACGGCTTCGTCATCCGCGTCCTGGCGGTTCTCGACCGGGTTGGAGTCGAGCAAGTGGGCATGGTCACCGTGCCCGAGGACGGTTAGATGGACCCGGTCACCGAAGTCCTCCTCGCTCGGGAGCGCGCCCGACCCCGCCTCCTGCCCTGGGTCGTGCTCGCCGTCTCGATGCACGCGGGAGCAGCGGCGGCGGCCTTCTTTGTCGGTCGCTACAGCACCAGTCGCCCGGTGCAGCTGCCGGCGGTTTCGGTGAGGCTGGTGCGGCCGGCGCCGGTGAAGCGCCGCCCCCCTCGCCAAGCCGCCGCACGATCTTCTCCGGTTCCGCAACCTACAGCCCCCCAGGCCACCGCAGTTCCCGAGCCGAGCGCGGTGCCGACCGCACCGCCGGTCGAAAAAATCCCAGTGGCCGCCAGCGCCGACGCGATGCCCGCAGCGGAGTCCTCGGCGACCCCCGCACCAACTCCCCCACCGGCCCCAACCGGCGGCGGCCACGGCCTGTCCCTCGGCCAGAGCAGCGCGGGCGAGACCCCGGGGATCCCGGCGGATTTCCGCTTCACCTTCTACATTGAACGCATGCTCGCGCTGATCGAGTCACGCTGGTACAAGCCGGCGGCGCCCGCCGGCGCCAGTGCGCGGGTGCGGTTCAGAATACTACGCGACGGCAGAGTCGAGGCCATCCAACTCGAGGCGAGCTCGGGGATATCGAGCTTCGATCGCGCCGCCCTGCGCGCCCTCTACGGCGCGAATCCGCTGCCGCCGTTGCCGCCCGCCTACGGCAAAACCAGTCTGACCGTTCACCTGAACTTCGCGGAGTAGATATGAAACGATCCATGAGGCTTTCATCGACAATCCTGACCCTCGCCCTTCTCGGAACCGGGCCGCTGGCGGCTCAGGACGAGCTGTATCTGACGATCACCCAGCCCGGGCTGCGCCGGGTGGCGGTGGCGGCGGCGCCGTTGATGGTGCTGCCGGGAACACCAGCGGATGCGGCCCTCGGGTTCCAGGAAACCCTGGACAATGACCTCGCGGCGGCTGCCCCGATCGCCGTTGTCGACCGGAGACTTTACAGCCTGGTGGAGGACGACCCGCGGCCCGAGGTGCTCAACCAACGTTGGCGCGCGGTCGGCGCCCAGTTTCTGCTCACCGGCACCGTGGTCCGCGCCGGCGGTCAACTGGTGGTCGAGGCCCGACTGGTGGACCTGGTCTCCGGAGAGTACGCCTTCGCCAAGCGCTACCGTGCCAGCATCACAGCCAGCAAGGTGGTCGCCCACACGCTGGCCAACGACATCGTCCAGGTCTTCACCGGCCGACCGGGACCGTTTCTGTCGCGCATCGGCTTCATCTCGGATCGCTCGGGCAACTCCGAGCTCTGGGTCATGGATTGGGACGGCTCGAATACCAAACAGCTCACCAAGCACGGCACGATCGCTCTCGGTCCGGTGTGGTCTCCGGACGGCAGACAGCTGATTTTTACCTCCTTCCTCCGCGGCTCGCCCGCCCTCTTTCTGCTCACTCCCCAGGAGGGGTACTTGCGTCTGATCTGGGACAAGGGGGGGGTCAACTCGTCGGCCACCTTCTCTCCCGACGGCAAGCAGATCGCCTTCGCATCGAGCCTCGACGGCAATGTCGACATCTACACTATGGTCGCGGAGGGCGGAACCCCGAGACGCCTGACCACCGCCCGCGGCATCGACACCCAACCCGCCTGGGCCCCGAACGGGCGTCAGATCGCCTTCACCTCGACCCGCTCGGGCACGCCACAGATCTACCTCATGGATGCCGACGGGTCCAACGTCCGGCGACTCAGCTTCGGCGGCGGATTTCACGACGAAGCGACCTGGTCCCACGACGGCACGCGCATCGCCTGCACCACCAAGGAAGACGGCCACTTCCAGATCGCGACTATCGACACGGTGAGCACCGAGCGCACCGTCATTCCCGCGCCGGGCAACAACGAGTCGCCCACCTTCTCGCCCGACGGCTCGATGCTCGCCTTCGCATCGGATCGCACCGGATCGCCACAGATTTTCATCACCGACGCCGACGGCGTGCCCCATCAGCTCACGAGCGAGGGCATGAACCACTCACCAACGTGGACGGGGGCTTC
>JBGMRN010000038.1:6805-21412 GCA_048061535.1 Thermoanaerobaculales bacterium
GGGAGACCCATCATGAGCGATCGCAAATACCGTCATCGCGGGTACCAGGACGACGACCGTGACCGCGGCCAGCAGCAGCAACAGCGGCCAAAAACAGACGGGGTCAAGCGCTACGACGGCGCTCCAAAGGGGAGGGGCCTCGGCACCCCGACCACGGTGACCTTCAAGTGCGCGCGCTGCGGCCGCGAGCTCGCCCAACCGAGGATCGCTGAGGACACAACCTGCTCTTCCTGCGGATCGGCCCTCCACAGCTGCACCAACTGCGGCTTCTTCAACACCGGCGCCCGGTTCGAGTGCCGCAAGCCGATCACCGCCCGGGTCGAGAGCAAGACCAAGGCCAACGACTGTGCCTACTTCGAGCCCAAGGCCGTGCGCGACCTCAAGGTGAAGGCGAATCCCGACGGTCCCGCCGATCCGCGCGCGGCGTTCGACGCGCTGTTCAAGAAGTAATTCCCGCGCCGGGCGCGGGAATTACGGCGAAGAAGCGCGGGTCAGTCGGAACCCGAGCCGCCGGCGGTGATCGTCTCGAGACCGTGGGCGTTGGGTCCGGTTTCCTCGCGTCGCAGCATGACGGCGAACAGCAGAGCGAGAAAGCCGAGGATCGAAAAGAGCCACATCCCGGGCACATAACCCATCGGGTTGGCTGCGCTCGCATGGAAGGCGTCATTGGTTCGACCGATGCCCCAGTTCATGCCCGCGACCCCGATCTGCTGCACCAATGTCATCACCGCATAGGCGGTACCGAGGCGCCGTTCTTCGACGATGTAGGCAACCGAAGGCCACATCACCGCAGGAATCAGCGAAAAGGCGAGCCCCATCATGATGATCGGAACCCAGAGCGGAGCGATGTGGTACGCCATCATCAGGAAAACCGGCATCAGGAGGAAGGATCCGGCAGCCATGAACAGCGCCCGCTTCCCGATCTTGTCCACCAGCAATCCGAAGAGGGGCGTGGCGACCATCGCCGCCAGCGGCAGCACGCTGTTGTACTGGCCGGCCGCCTCACGGGTGAGCTCCCAGGACTCGATGAAGAACTTGATGGCAAACGAACGGAAGGGGAAAATGGCGGAGTAGAAAGTCACGCAAAGCAGCACCACGAACCAGAACGAACGACTGAATCGAAAGAGATCGGAGAGCACCAGCCTGTCGGTCTCGCCGGCCTGGCCGAGGTCGTACCGTCGTGCGGCAATCCTCTCCAGGACGCCGTAGGCGATAGCGCTGACTAACACCAGCACGCCGATCACGGCCGCAATCACCAGCGGGCCCTGCCAGCTGCTGTACGCAAACTTCGCCCAGGTGGGTGACCAGTCGGCCGATACTGAACCGAGACGAGCGATGGTGAGGTTGATGCCGAATGCGAAACTGAGCTCTTTCCCCTTGAACCACTTCGCCAGCGCTGTGGTGATGGCCACGATCAACGGTTCGGAACCCACGCCCAGGAGGAATCGCGAGATCAGCATCACCGTCAGGTCCGAGGAAACCGCGTTGAGGATCGCCGCGACGGTACAGATTCCCGCGAAGAGAATCGTCGACTTCACGGTCCCGAAGCGATCGATGATCACCCCGCCGAGCAGGAGAACGATCACCGCAGCGATGCTGTAAACCGAGTACAACGAACCGATATTCGCGTCGGTGAATCCGAGGTCGGACTTGAGTATGTCCGCAATGGGAGCGATCGAGTCATAGACGTAGTAGTTGGCAAACATCGCCAAGCTGATGATGATCAGCACCACCCAGCGGTACATCGGTGACGGTTGGGGCGCTGTGGTGCCGGGAGCGGCGCTTACATCGGTCATCGGGCACTCCTTTGGATCGGGCTCGTTGGCCCAGCATTGTAACCGGATATCACCGAGAAATACTCGGCCTTCGTTCGATGTTATAATCATGCCAGCATCCGCGGCCCGTGCCCGGGTGGCTCACCAAAAGCCGACTGCAAAACTCAATCTAGTGGCCCTGAGACTTCCTTTGTGTTCGGCCAACACGACTGATGGTCGAGCGTCCGTCGCTCGGCCTGCGGGCTGCCCATCAGCCGCGGGGCAGTCCGCCTCGGCGACCAAACTCGGAGGATCCTTGCCCGCACTCACACGCAGGAAATTTATCAAGAACGCGAGCCTCACCGCCGCCGGCTCCCTCGGTTTCACGGGCTACGGCTTTGCCAGCGCCCTCGAGCTGCCCGGTCTACGCCGTCAAACCTTCGAGCACCCGCTGCTGCCGAGGGCCTGGGACGGCCTCAGCATCCTGCAGATCTCCGATGTCCACGCCGGCCCCTTCATGGGGTCTGATCGCATGGCGAGGATCCGCGACATGGCTTCCGGTTGCGGCGCCGACCTGATCGTCTTCACCGGCGATCAGATGGACCGCAGGTCGTCCGATGCCGAGATCTTCGCACAGGGCTTCCGCGGGCTGGCAGCGCCGCTCGGCGTCTGGGGAGTCCTCGGCAATCACGATCATTTCATCGACCCGCGACGATCAGAGTGGGCCCTTCGCTCCGCCGGCATCGAACCCCTGGTCAACCGTTCGCAGGTTCTCGAGCGAGGCGGCGCGTCATTGGCGCTGGTCGGGGTAGACGATCTGAATGCCATCGACGGGCGCGGACCGGATTTCTCCGTTCTCGGCCGGCACCCCGGCGCCTTCCGCATCTGCCTCTGCCACCAGCCTCAGGGGTGGCGCCAAGCGGCAGCTGCCGGCGCCCATCTCATGCTGGCCGGTCACACCCACGGAGGACAGATCGCGATCGCCGGGCGCTACCTCAACGTTGCCCGGCTCAGCACCCGCTACATCGCGGGGCCCTATCGGCGGGAGAACGCCTTCCTCTACGTCTCCCGCGGCGTCGGCGTCGGCGCGGTTCCGGTGAGAGTCGGCGCGCCGCCCGAAATCGACCTGATCACCCTCCGGAGCCCAGCGGCGGCGGCACAGGCGGTGGCCTAGCCCGCATATCTCACCAGCTTCCTACTGCGGCCGATGATGCACCGTGCCCAGCGGCGTTTTCTCGCCTCGGGGTGCTCGACGTACCGCAAGTACGCGCTCCGCGCCCCTCAGGTCGAAAACCCCACTGGGCACGGCACCTCACCGCCCTCGCAACTGAACCCGGTGAGATATGCAGGCTAGCACCGGGCGCCGTATCGGCCCATGGGCTGACAGGAATAATTCGAGAATTTGGTGTGGGCCAATACGGCACCCGCTGCGGTGGATGCGCAAGCGCATCCAATCCAAGAATGCGGTCAGAAGACACATTCGCACCACCACCGGCGCGTGTTTCATGGCTTCCTCCTTCACACCGCTCTTGACGACGGGATACTCCTGTTAAGCTCGTGGCGTGGACCCCAAGACCGAAATCCTCATCAAGGGCGCTCTCAGTCTGCTCGCCCTCGCGGTGGTGATCTGGCGTCATCGACCCGGAAGGCGGCTCAAACCCGAGCAGGCGGGTCAACTGCTGACCGCAGTCGCGGTGATCGCGGCGTGCGCCTATCCGAATTTCGGCCTGTTCCACGGCCGCTCCGCCATCCACCACTGGGAACAGTTCCACTACTTCCTGGGCTCGAAGTATTTTCCCGAGGTTCGTTACGACGGCCTCTACGTTGCGTCGTTGGCTGCCGAGCGTGAGATCGGACTGGACCAGCCGCCACAACGCCACATGCGCGATCTGCGCACCAACGAGGTGGTGCCGACCAGGCTCCTCCGCGGCCACGAACGCGCGGTGCGCGCGCGTTTCTCGGACCAGCGCTGGCGCGATTTTCGCGAGGACGTCGGCTACTTCCTCACCGCCAACAGCTATGTGTACATCACCCGCATCCGATCGGACCACGGATACAACCCGACCCCGACGTGGACCTTCGTGGCCCGCCTGTTCTCCCGCTGGCTGCCGGCTTCCGAGACCAGTCTCACCGCTCTGACCTGGCTCGACGCCCTCCTCCTCGGTTCACTCTTCGTGGTCATTTTCCGCACCTACGGCGCCCGTATCGGGTGCCTGTGCCTGATCGTCTTCGGGCTCGGCTACCCGTGGCGTTTCGACTGGGTGGGCGGAGCGTTCCTCCGACTGGACTGGCTGGCGGCGGTCGGGGGGTCGGTCTGTCTGCTGAAGCGCGAGAAATACGCCCTCGCCGGCGCGCTCGTGGCCTACGCGGCGATGGTAAGGGTATTCCCCGCCGCATTTCTGGTCGGCGCCGCAGTCCTCGGCTTTCGCCATCTCCTCCGCCGGGCGCCGGTTGCCTGGCTGGGCAAGCTCGCTGCCGGACTCGCGGCCGGGGTTGCGGCCTGCCTCCTCGCCGGTTGCTTGACCGGAATCGGCGCCACCGCCTGGCCGCAGTTCCTGACCAATCTCGAAAAGCACGAAGGCGCCTGGCTGACCAACAACGTGGGACTGAAGAACCTCGTGCTCTACGACACCGCCACGTACAAACGCGAGGACGTCGATTTCCGCCTGCCCGAACCGTGGATTCACTGGCAGGAAAAGATGAACCGTCTCGAGGCCCGGCGCCGGCCGGTGATTCTCCTCGCCGCCGCGTTCTTAGGAGCGGTTGTCATTCTTTCCGCCTGGCGCCAACCTCTGGACCAGGCCTCGGTGCTCGGCCTGGTGGTGATCTTCGCTGCGGTCGTGCTCACCTGCTACTACTGGGCGATGTTGCTGCTCGTGCCCCTGGGGCGCGGTCGATGGGGGCCGACAGCCGCCTGGCTCGGCATCAACACGGGGCTGTTCGCGCTCCACCTGGCAACGCCCGCGTTCGAGATGATCTACGGTTTGATGTCCTGGGCGCTCGCCGTATTCTTCCTCGCCTGGATGGCGCCCGACGCGCGGAGGTCATTCCGGGAAGGCTGGACGTGGGCCCGCAGAAGGGCGATGGGGACGGAGCCAGGCTGAAGCCTGGCACCATACCCTGCGTTCTGGGACGCCAGAGAGGGTGCCTGGCTTCAGCCTGGCACCCACACGGTCGTCACATCGGATACAACCCCTCATCCCGCGTCGGCGGAGCCCCGCCGAAACCGCCGGCGCCGCCTTCGTCTCCCATCTCCTCCTCGAGGGCGTCACCCATCTCCTCTTCGACCTTTTCGGGGTCTTCCCCAGCCTCGAGGCGCCGGATCATCTCCTCCATGGCCGGCGTCACCGGCTCGCCGGCGATCTCGGTCATCCGGCGCACCGCCGCCGCCATCTGCCGCGGGTCGTTCTCGTCCATGCCTTCGAGCTCGGCGGCAAAACGCATCATCTCCCGTTCGACCCGCGGATCGTCCATGTCGCCGCCCCGGTCCTCACCAACCGGACCCGATTTCTTGCCGGCGGTCACGCCGAATCGTGACGGCACCCGGCTGAGGTCGGTCGCGCCGCACTTCGGACAGGCCGGGACCTTTTCGGTCTCCACGACGAACGAGTGGAAGCTGAAGATCCGATTGCAGGCTGTACACAGGAATTCATAGACAGGCATCAACCACCTCCATCGCCGCCGGCGGCGCCCCACTCCACGATCAGGAACCCGTCGAGCCCTTCTTCCACGAGGAGCTTGGGATCCACCCGCATCGCCAGCTCGACCGAATCATTTCTGAATCGGCGGGCAAGCTGATGCGGCAACCGAACCGCCCGTCGCACGAGATCCGCCGCCTCGAGGGGAACGCGGAGGATCGCCACGTTTGCCGCCGAAAGCAATGCTGAGCGCACCACCGACTTGAGATGCGCCACTCCTTCGCCGCTCACCGCCGACACGGGAAGCTCGCCGAAACGCGACCCGAGGGCTCGGCGATGGGCCGGGCTCAGGAGATCGATCTTGTTGAGCACCACCAAAGTGCGGTCGGAATCCACTCCGAGGCCTTCGAGCACCTCGTCGCCCACCCGCAGGTGGTCCTCCCACGCAGGATGGGCGGCGTCCACGACGTGCAGCACCAGGTCGGCGACGGTCGCCTCCTCCAGGGTGGAGCGAAAAGGCGCCACCAGATCGTGCGGCAGCTTGCGAATGAAACCCACCGTGTCGGTGAGCACGGCGGTCACGTCCTCGCCCAGGGACACCCTCCGGGCGCGCGGATCGAGGGTCGCGAAAAGCCGGTCCTCCACCAGTACCGCCACCCGGGTCAGGCGGGTGAAGAGTGACGACTTGCCGGCGTTGGTATAACCCACCAGCGCGACCGTGGGCAGGTTGGTGCGGCGCTCGCGACGCAACCTCCGGTCGCGCTCGATCAGGGCGAGCTTGCGGCGGAGCTGGGCCATCCTCCGCGAAATCAGCCGGCGATCGATCTCGAGCTGAGTTTCCCCGACCCCGCGGGTGCCGATCCCACCCGCCTGCCGAGAAAGGTGTTGCCAGCGACGGGTGAGTCGCGGTAAGAGGTAACTCAACTGGGCCAACTCGACCTGGGTCTGGGTCTCCCGGCTCCGGGCCCGGGCGGCGAAGATATCGAGGATGACCGCGGCCCGGTCGAGGACCTTGACCGATTTCGGCAACTCACGCTCGATGTTGCGGACCTGCGACCCGGTGAGGTCCTCGTCGAAGACCAGCGCATCCACCGACGCGTCCTCGCAACGCGTGGCCAGTTGCCGGAGGAAGCCCTTGCCGACGAGGGTGGCGGCGGCGATCTTCGCGCGCTCCTGAATCGCGCGTTCGACGACCACGCCACCGGCGGTATCGACGAGACGCTCGAGCTCATCCAAATGTTCGTCGACCACGCGACGGAACACACCTGGAACCACGAGACCGATCAGGATCGTGCGCTCGCGGGAATCCTCATCCGGGGAGGCGCCGGACCTGGGAGAATTGCTCAGGGAAGATCCTCCTGATGGAGTCGCATGAGCACCCGTTCACACGCCGCAAGGGTCTCCTCGATGTCCTTTGCCCCGTGGGCGCCAGAGATAAAGGCGGCACTCCCTGACTCCTGCGGCAGGAGCACACCCTCGTCGAGCAACCCCTTGACGAAGCGGCGGTAGACGGAGGCATCGGCGGCATCCAGCGCCTTGCGATCGAGGACGGGCTCGCCGGTCATGTAGACGGCGAAGACCGATCCCACCCGGTTGACGACCAGGGGTCGTGAGAAACGCTCGGCCAGGGCGTGCAGGCCGTCGGCGAACTGGGCGGTCCGCTCCTCGAGACGTTCGTAGACGGATTCGTTCTTGAGGATCGACAAGATAGCCTCGGCCGCCGCCAGTGAAACGGGATGGGGCGTCGGCAGGGGCTCCTCGTTGTCGAGCTCAGGCTCCGCCATATCTTCCCTGAAGGCCACGACTCCGATCGGGAATCCGCCGCCCAGAGCGGCGCCGTAAACCGCCAGGTCGGGTTCGATGCCGGCCCACGCCGCCGCACCCCCTCGGTGCACTCTGAATCCCGAGATTCGTTCATCCAGCACCAACAGCACACCCAGCCGACGGCAGGTGTCCGCGATCTCTTCGAGGGCGCCGGCAGGCGGCGGAATGACGCCGAACCGACTCATCAACGGATCGAGGATCAACGCCGCCACCTTGGAGCCACCGGCGGTCAGAGCAGCGACGATTCGGTCGACGTCCCAACCCGGAACCTCACGGATGGGTTTCGAACGGTCATCTGCAAGATCGGCCGGCGCCCCAGCCCGCAGGCGGGCCCCGCCGTCGAGCACCAGAAAATGCTTCTTGTCGGTGGTTCGTCGCGCCCAACGCAACACATGGCGGAATGCCTCGTCCTGGTTCCGGCAAAACCACCAGCTGCCCGCCCAGGGCAGGAACTGGCCCAGAGTCTCTGCAAGGTCCACCTCCTGGGCGACGTGAAAGCCCTCCGGTATCCCGGCCTGCAGCACTTTGCGGACCGCATCGAGAACAAACTGGTTGGCGAACCCGACGATGGTGGCGCCGCCGGCGCCGAGGTAGTCGATATAGCCCGCATTGTCGACGTCGAATACTCGGGCGCCTTCAGCCTTCTGCGCAACGAGCGAATGCTCGACGCCCGACCGCAGCACCGGCAGCGCGCCCGCCCGTTCCATCAATTCGTCGTGTTTTCGGCCCATTTCGTCAAAAATCCTTCTCGGTTTCATCCCCGTCGCCATAGAAGAAGAAACCCCGGCATCGCATGGAACAGAACTGGCGCCCGTAATCGAGCACCGCGCAACTCTGGCAAAAGAGGCTACGACAGATCAGGCATGCCTGCAACTCGCCGTCCTCCACCGGCTGGCTGCACAGCGGGCAGCGTTCCACCTTGTCTTGCTTCTTTGTAGCCACGTCTCTTCCCACTCGAATTGAAACCCTGATCAGAGGTTACTATAGCTTGTCACCGGATTTCGTCGCGAGGCGTACGAGGTGCGGTGGACTATCGCACGAACTGCGGTTATATTTCTCGTTCGGGCGGTGTAGCTCAGGGGTAGAGCAGGGGTCTCATAAGCCCTGTGCCGGTGGTTCAAGTCCACCCACCGCCACCAATTCAGGCCGGATTTCTCGATGAGAAATCCGGCCTGAATTGGTTATGATGTCCCATGGCCCTGATCGACTTCCCGGCCGACTTCGCGGCCCGGTTTCCTGCTCTTCTCGGTTGCCGCGTACTTGTCGCCCTTTCCGGAGGCGCAGACTCGGTGGCGCTTCTCCACCTCATGACCGGTGTCGAGCTCGACCTCGAGGCGGCCCACGTCCACCACGGCGTGCGGGGGGTCGAGGCCGATGCGGACGCTTCGTTCTGTGGCCGCCTCTGCCGGCGTCTGGGGGTGCCGTTCCACCTGCTGCGTCTCCAACCGAAGGCAGCGACACCCCTCGGACGGGAGGGCACATGGCGAACTCTCCGGTACGAGGCTCTTCACGACCTCGTCCGACGGCACGGTCTGCACGCGATCGCCACCGCTCATCACCGCGACGACGTGGCCGAAGGGGTACTGGTACAACTTCTTCGCGGCGGCGGCCCCAGGTCGCTCGCCGGCATCGCCTCGCAGACTCCCGACGGGGTTGTCCGTCCGTTGCTGGCCTGGCGCCGGGATGAGATCATCGCCTGGCTCGAGGAACACGAGATCTCGTGGAGGGAGGACAGCTCGAACCGGGACCCCCAGCACCTGCGCAACAGGGTTCGCCTCGAGCTCCTGCCGGTCCTCGAAAAAGCGAGCCCGTCGATCCGCGACCACCTCGTACATCTGGCGGGGACCATCGCCGAGGACGAGGAGTATCTGGCCGCCGAGCTGGCGCGGCGGGCGCAGTGGATTGATCCCTGGGAGCCCGAGGGCGGCGTTCATTTGAGCGTCCTCCAGGCGCTGGCAACGCCCCTCCGAAATCGATGGCTGCACGCACAGGCGGCACGCATCGGCCTCGGCCGGGTCACCCGGCGCCAGCTGGAGATTTTCGGGCGCCTCGTGACCGGCGGCCACCCGCGGGCGGTGACCCTCGGTCACCGCTGGCGGCTTCGGCTGGCCCGGGGTCGCCTGTGGCTCGAGCCCCCGCAACAGTCGGCGCCTTTTGCCATCGACCTCGAACTCGGCAGCACCGTCGAGCTGCCGCTGGCCGGCTGGCAGGTTCGACTGCGGGAGGGGAGGTCGGCGGAGACCGATGCGCGCTGGCATTGGCACCCTCCCGAGGGCGTCAAGCTTCATCTTCGCAACCCCTTCCCGGGGGATCGGGTGGTGATCGGAGGATCGGAGATGCCGGTTGCCGGTCTCCTTGCCAAATTTCTGCCCCGTCACCTCCGCACGACGTGGCCGCTATTCTGCGAAGATGATAGAATTTACTGGATCCCAGGAGTGTGGCAGGATCCGGCGACCACCAGCCGAAAGTGCCAGGTGGTGGAGGTGATTCGCAAATGAGCAAGCTTCGCGTGGTGTACAGCGCTGATGATATCAGCAAGCGCCTGAGCGAAATCGCTTCTGCCGTCGCCGGTGACTATGGTGAGCGTGAGCTCGTCCTCGTCGGCATTCTCAAAGGCGCAGCCTTCTTCCTCGCCGATCTCGCCCGGCTCATGCCGCGGCCGGTGGACTACGAGTTCGTCAACGTCACTACCTCACCGGGAGACCACGGCGAGGTGGTGAGCTTGACCTATGCGACACAGCTCGACGTTCGTGACCGCAATGTGTTGATTCTAAAAGATGTCTTTCACTCGGGCATCACTGAGAACTATCTTATTACCCACCTCTGTCAGCAGAATCCGGCCTCGGTCGAAGTGATGGCTCTGGTGGACAAGGCCCAGCTGCGCAGCGTCAATCTTTCCGCCAAATACGCGGTCTTCGACGATGCGCCCGAAGGATATCTCGTCGGCTACGGCCTCGGACCGGGACATGGGGAGCACACGAACCGTCCAGACCTGTGCATCGTCGACGACAGTTGAGGGCAGGGAAGATCCTCGCCGGGCGAGGGGTTTCCCAAAGGGCGTCGCCCACAAAGGGTGAGCGTCGGAGGACAATACAGCGTGAATCAGACCGTTCGGACCGTACTCATGTGGGCCGTAATCCTCGTCGGGGTGCTGCTGATCCTGCAGGTTTTGCGGGGTTATTCCCCGACCAGTGAAGAAATCGCGTTTTCGCAAATGCTCGACGAGGTTGCCGACGACCGGGTCGTCAAGGTCCTGATCAAGGGCGACGAGATCTACATCCGCACCACCGATGCGGGCATCGACGCCGGCCCCAAGCCTCGGTATGACCAATATACGTACAACCCCGGCTATGACGACCTGATCAAGGACCTCCGCGAGAAGGGGGTCGAGATCACAGTCGAGAAGCCCTCCGACGGGCGCATGCTGACCGCCCTGTTGTCGTGGGCGCCATTGTTGATCCTCGTCGGCCTGTGGTTCGTCTTCTTTCGCCAGATGCAGGCTGGCGGCACCAAGGCGATGTCATTCGGCAAGTCGAAGGCGAGGCTGCTCACACCGGACCAGAAAAAGGTCACCTTCGCAGACGTTGCCGGTGTCAACGAAGCCAAGGAAGAGCTCGAAGAGATCATCGAGTTCCTCAAGGACCCGAAGAAGTTCCAGCGTCTCGGCGGCAAGCTCCCCAAGGGTGTTCTGCTCATGGGCGCGCCGGGCACCGGCAAGACTCTGCTCGCCAAGGCGATCGCCGGCGAGGCCGAGGTGCCCTTCTTCTCGATCTCGGGCTCCGATTTCGTCGAGATGTTCGTGGGCGTCGGCGCTTCGAGGGTCCGCGACCTCTTCGAGCAGGGCAAAAAGCACGCACCGTGCATCATCTTCATCGACGAGATCGACGCCGTAGGTCGCCACCGCGGCGCCGGCCTCGGCGGCGGGCACGACGAGCGCGAGCAGACCCTCAACGCGCTTTTGGTCGAGATGGACGGTTTCGAGGGCAACGACGGCGTAATCCTCATCTCCGCCACCAACCGTCCCGATGTTCTGGACCCCGCCCTCCTTCGCCCGGGACGTTTCGACCGCCGGATCGTCGTCAACCCGCCGGATGTCAAGGGCCGGGAGGGTATTCTCAAGGTCCATACCACCGAGATCCCGTTGGCCTCCGATGTGGACCTGGTGGTCCTCGCCCGCTCCACTCCCGGCTTCTCCGGCGCGGATCTGGCCAACCTGGTCAACGAGGCCGCCCTCCGGGGCGCCCGCTTCAACAAGATGAAGGTCGACATGGTGGACTTCGAGTTCGCCAAGGACAAGGTGATGATGGGCTCAGAGAGGCGCTCACTGGTGATGTCCGAGAGAGAGAAGCGCCTCACCGCTTACCACGAGGCTGGACATGCCCTGGTGGCGGTTCTGTTGCCGGAGGCCGATCCGCTTCATAAGGTCACCATCATCCCACGCGGCATGGCCCTCGGCCTCACCCAACAACTGCCGCTCGAGGACCGCTACACCTACCCGAGGAGCTATCTCGAGGCCAGGCTTCAAGTGCTAATGGGCGGTCGGCTCGCGGAGGAGATAGTCTTCGGCGCCGACCACATGACCACCGGCGCCGGCGACGACCTTGAACGCGCCACCAAGCTGGCGCGCAAGATGGTCTGCGAGTGGGGGATGAGTGCGACCATGGGACCACTCACCTTCGGCAAGCAAGAGGAGTCGATCTTCCTCGGCAAGGAATTCGCCAGGCACCAGGACTACTCGGAGGCGACTGCGCTGCAGATCGACGCGGAAATCCGCAAGTTCATCACCGCCGCATACGACCAGTCGCGTGATCTTCTTGATGCGAACCAACCCGTCCTCGAGGCGATCGCACTCGCTCTTCTCGAGGATGAGGTCCTCGATGGCGAAGAAATCTACACACTGCTCGGTGAAAACTCCGACGTGGACGTCGAAGCCCTTAAAAAACAGAAGGAGCGAGTCGAAAAGGAGGTGACGGAATCGGCGTGAGTCGAGACCCCGGGCGACGGTCAACGCGCCTCGACGGAATCTGGCCGCGGCGGCGGCCGGTGGTTATGGGCGTTCTCAACTGCACCCCCGACTCCTTCTCCGACGGCGGCCGGTGTTTCGACCTCGACGACGCCCTCAGGCACGGCGAGCGCCTGACAGGCGAGGGCGCGTCGATCATCGACGTCGGTGGTGAGTCCACCCGACCCGGCGCCGCCGACGTGAGTGCGGATGAGGAGCGCCGGAGAGTCCTCCCGGTGATCACCGAGCTGCGACGCCGCTTCCCGGACATCGTTCTGTCGATCGACACCTCCAGGGCGGCGGTGGCGGCTGAGGCCCTGGCTTCAGGCGCCGACGTCGTCAACGACGTGACGGCGGCGTCGGATCCGGAAATGCTCGACCTGGTGGCAACACAGGGCGCCGCGATCGTACTCATGCACATGCGCGGCAAGCCGCGGACCATGCAACAGGAGACCTCCTATCAGCATGTCGTCGCCGAGGTGCACGCATATCTCCGGAGGCGCGCAGCAGCGGCCGCAGCGGCCGGAATCCCCTCTGACAGGGTGTGGCTCGACCCGGGCATCGGCTTCGGCAAGGATGACTCGGGGAACCTGGCACTGCTCGCCGCTCTAGCCGACCTCGCCCTCCTCGGCCACCCGGTGCTGATCGGTCCGTCACGCAAGTCCTTCATCGGCCACCTCACCGGCGCCCCGGTGGCCGATCGCCTCCCGGGGACGTTGGGCGCCCTGATTCCAGCGCTCGATCTTCCTCGGGTTGTGCTCCGTGTTCACGACCCCGCGGCGGTTCTGCAGTTCGTCGAAATTGCAGCGCGGGTGAAGGAGGCGTCGGCATGAACTGGCTGCTCAGCTTCCTTCGTGACCTCACCGACCTTCAGGTGAGCATCGCCGACGTTGTCGACATCCTCACGGTCGCGCTCCTGATTTATGCGCTGCTGGTCCTCCTGCGCGGCACCCGGGCCATGCAGATGTTGTGGGGCATCGTGATCATCACCGGCCTCTATTTGGCGGCGATCGCATTCAAGCTGATCACCCTCTCGACAATCCTCGGCTACCTGCTGGCGTTCCTGCCCCTCGCGATCATCGTGCTGTTCGCACCGGAGATCCGCCGCATGCTCGCCGCCTTCGGTTCCACCGCACTTTTCCGGTGGGAGCGGAGCCCCGAGGAGGGTCCCGGGATTCTCAACGAGCTTGCCTTGGCGGTGCAGGCGTTGGCCTCGAAGAGAATCGGCGCCCTTATCACCATCGAACGGCGCGACTCCCTGGCGGCATGGGCCGACACCGGCATCCCTCTCGAGGCGAAGTTCTCGTACGACCTCATGCTCAATATTTTCATTCCCGGCACCCCGCTCCACGACGGATCGGTGATTCTCCGCGGTGAACGAATCGTCGCCGCCTCGTGCTTCCTGCCTCTGACGACCCGCCACGAGCTCTCGACGGAGCTCGGCACCCGCCACCGTGCAGCCATCGGCCTGACCGAGGAGAGCGATGCCCTCGTCATCGTCGTTTCGGAGGAGACGGGGACCATCTCATTGGCCGTCGAGGAACAGTTGTTGAGGCCCCTCGACGAGACCACCCTGCGCAATGCCCTGGCCGAACACCTCTTCCAGCTCCATCTCTTCGAGGAGGTCGATACCTGATGCTCAGACCACGCTATCCCCTGCAGTTCCTGGTGGCCATCCTTGCCGCCTTTCTGCTCTGGTACGCGCTGGCCGCAAAGCGGAACGAGAACATCTCGGTGCGGGGAGTCAAGGCGGACCTCACCCTGGTCAACATCCCCCGAGACCTGGTGCTCACCTCGAGCGTTCCGGATACGGTCTCGGTGCAACTTCGGGGCGCCCTCGCCCGAGCCCTCGACAGCCGCAACCCGCCGGAGGTCTATCTCGACCTCTCCGACGCGCGACCCGGCCTCAGCTCCTACCCGATCAACGAACGCGATATCCCTCTGCCGGAGGGCATCGACGTGGTCAGCGTGGATCCACCGGCGATCACCCTCGAGCTCGAACGCCAGGAAACCCGCCAGGTCCCCGTGCTGGCGATGATCGAAGGTGCGCCGGCGCCCGGGTTCGTCCTCGGGGAGGTCAGAACCGTGCCGACGCAACTCACCATCCAGGGTCCCGAGAGCCTCCTCCTGTCCCTCGAGTTCGTCGAAACGACGCCGATCTCGGTCGAGGGCGCGGCGGGCCCGGTCGAGGCCAGCGTCCGACCCCAGCTCCCTGACCCGCGGCTGAGCGCGCTCGGCGTCGGACCGATCGTGGTGGTCGTCGAGATCGGTCCGGAACCGATTGACGAGGCCTCCACGGCAGAGCAGGGTTGACCCGCATATCTCACCATCTTTCTTGCGAGAGCGCAGACACGCACAGCGTCTTGTACCCCTCGCGACGAAATCTGGT
>JBGMRN010000039.1:0-21046 GCA_048061535.1 Thermoanaerobaculales bacterium
GCGGCCGGCGGGTCGGCCAAGGGGGGCGCAGGGGCGCTCTTCATCGATCTCAAGGCCATGCGTTTTGCCACCGACGATCTGACTCGACAGCGGATGGGTCGCCGCATTTTCCTCGCTCCGGACATGTCGTCCTTCCCGCCGTCGATGGTCCGCGAGCCTTTCGCCGTTGGTGACCGCGATCTCTTCATCGTGCAAGCTCCGGACCCCGCCGCCCAGAAGATGTTGCGCGCATGGCTGGAGTCCTCTCAAGTGAGCATCCTCGACTTCATTCCCGAGCTGGCCTACCTCGTGAGGTTGGACAAGCGAGAATTGAGTCGCCTCAACGCCCGTTCCGATGTCTTTTGGGCTGGACTGTTCCAGCCCGCTTGGAGGATCCCCGGGAAGCTCGACTACATCATCGAGCAGGATCCCGGTCGCCGGCTCAAGCTGAGGGCCAACTTCGACGGCTTCAGGTTTCGGGGAGAAGACGACGTTCTGCGGAGCCTCGAGGTCGTCGTGGGTCTCACCATTCTCCGAATCGAGCCGACGAGCAGGGGTTTCACCGTTATCCTCGAGGGCCGGGCGGATGCGGCCCGGCTGCTGGCGGCCTTGCCGGGCTGTCTGTGGGTGGAGCGGTATGTCGACTTCCAGCTCGACAACAACATCGCGCGGGCCTCCTCCAATATCACCACCGGACGGGGCGCCCAGGCGGGTCCGATCATGGACGTCGAGGATGTCTGGGCTCGGGGAATCCGTGGGGAAGGCCAGATCGCGGCAGCCGCGGACACGGGGCTTTCCACCGGAAATCTGGCCACGCTGCACCGGGATTACGGCCAGCAGGGCTCGGGCACCAACCCCATGCGCGTCATCAAAGGCTACGCGCTGGGCCGAGCGAGTACCTGGGACGACAACCAGACAACGGGAGGAGGCCACGGCACCCACACCTCCGGCTCCATCGTCGGCAACGGTGTCCGCTCGGGCTCGGATCCCTCCACGAATACATTTCCGGGAAGCTGCTTCGCCGGCAACGCTCCCAAGGCCCAGTTCGTCTTTCAGTCGATCATGGACAGTGCCGGAAACCTTGGAGGTCTTCCGGCCGACCTCAACAACCTGTTCGCGCCGCCCTATGCCGACGGCGCCCGGGTCCATTCGAACTCCTGGGGGGCGCCCGTCGCTGGCGACTACACCACCGACTCGCAGAACCTGGACGAGTTCGTTTGGAACAACAAGGACATGGTCATCACCTTCTCGGCCGGCAACAGCGGGGTCGACACAAGCCCCACCGACGGGGTCATCGACACCGACAACGTGGGCGCGCCGGGAACCGCCAAGAACTGCATCACGATCGGGGCCAGCGAGGACTACCGGCCGGGGTTCATTTACGAGTATCCCGCCGGTGACTGCACCGGGAACGGTTTTACCCAACAAGCGTGGGGCTGGTTCAACGGGACGAACTTCTCCGCGGCACCGATCTACGCCGACCTGATGGCCGACAACGCCAACGGTTTGGGCGCCTTCTCCTCACGGGGGCCGACCAACGACGGGCGCATCAAACCGGATATCGTGGCGCCGGGCATCGCCGTCATTTCGACCCGCACGGATGTGAACCAGGCCTATGAGCAGTGGGGAGTGTGCAGCATCCCAGCCGCGCAGCAGACCTACTACATGACCATGGGCGGAACCTCCATGGCCAACCCCCTCACCGCCGGCGCAGCCGTTCTCGTGCGGCAGTACTACGTGGATGGCTGGCACGCCAACGGGAGCGTGATCACCAACGGCGCCGCCGTGCCGGCGGATGGCTTTCAACCGTCCGCCGCCCTGGTCAAGGCGACCCTGATCAACGGCGCATGGGACATGAATCCCGGCCAGTATGCGAGCCCCCAGGAGATCCCACCGGGGTGGGATTCGCCCCGCGACCTGCCGAATAACGCCGAGGGTTTCGGGCGGGTGGATCTCGAACGCTCGCTCTTCCCCGGTTCCGGTTGGGCTGACGACGCGAATCGCGTGATGCAGGTCAACGATGTCTCTCCCGGCCTCCAGACCGGTCAGAACGACAGTTTCACCTTCAACGTAACGTCGAACGCCAATCCGCTGATCGTGACCCTGGTATGGACCGATCCTTTCGGCGCCGTATCGGCGGGGACCGAGCTTGTCAACGATCTCGACCTGACCGTCACCGCTCCTGACGGCACCACCGTGTATTACCCGAACCGGCTCAACTACACGGGCGGGACCGCCGACCGGAAGAACAACGTCGAGCAGGTCAAGGTCACCAGTCCGGCGGTGGGAATCTGGTCGATCGACGTGGCGGGGTTCAACGTGCCGGGGAACGTCCAGGCGGGGAGTACGACCGAGCCCTACGCGCTTGTCATTTCGGGGATCACGGTCCTGTGCAGTGCATCAGCCCCAACCGGGCTGGGGGCCGCCGCCTCCGGCAATAATGCCATCCAGCTGAGCTGGAGCGCCGCGTCCGGCGCCACCGAGTACCGGGTGTACCGCTCCACGACCTCGGGGGGCGGGTATAGCCAGGTGGCGACGGTGACGGCGCCGGCGACCTCGTACCTGGACACCAACCTCCAGGGGGGCGTGACCTACTACTACGTGGTGACGACCTACGACGGCTCTCAGTCGTGTGAGTCGGGGTACTCCTCCGAGGCCTCGGCCACGGCGACCGGGCCGTGCGACCTGGCGCCGACGTTCGCCGGCGTCGATTCGGCGGCGGCCAACGGCTGCGCCATCGATCTTTCCTGGTTCGCCGCCACCGCCAACTGCGGCGGTCCGGTGAGCTACTCCGTCCACCGCTCCACTACCTCCGGGTTCACGCCGTTGCTGGCCAACCGGATCGCGGCCGGCGTGAGCGGGACGAGCTACACCGACGGCAGCGGCATCACCGTGGGGACGACCTACTACTACGTCGTTCGCGCCACTGACGAGGCCAACGGACAGGAGGACACGAACACGGCGGAGGCGTCGGCGGCGACCAGCGCCTCGGCGAACTGGCTCGACGACGTGGAGGCGTACGCCACCATCGCCGATGCCGTAGCTACAGGGTGGAGCCACTGGGCCGATCAGGGCGCCGACGACTGGGCGGTGAGCACCAGCGTGAACCACACAACCGGCGGCAGCAACTCGTTCACGGCTACCGACGTCGCAGCCGTGACCGACAAGTCGTTGCAGACACCGGCCAAGGCGGTGACGACGACCAGTCAGCTCACCTTCTGGCACCGATACCAGTTCGAGGAGGGGAGCGGAACGACCGGGTACGATGGCGGCGTCATCGAGATCTCCACCGACGGCGGCGGCTCGTGGACCGATCTCGGGCCGGACATCACGGCAGGCGGGTACACCCACACCATCTCAAGCACCTACAGCAATCCGCTCGGCGGCAGGCAGGCGTGGTCCGGGAACCAGACCACCTTCACACAGGTGACCGTGGATCTCTCCTCCTACGTCGGGCAGAGCGTGAACGTCCGCTGGCGGATGGGGTGCGACAGCTCGGTCGGCGACGGACCGTGGTACATCGACGACATCCAGATCACCAACCTCTCCGGCGGCGGTTGCTCCTCGACCCCGTCCGACGTGGCGTGCCTGACAGGGCGCTCCACCTCGGGACAGGTCAAGCTGGAGTGGGTGAACCCGTCCGGCGCCTACGGATCGACGCGGATCTGCCGGGACACCGCCGGGTATCCGGCGGACCCGGCTGCGTGCGCCACGGTGGTGGTTGACCAGTCGGGGACCGCGGGCGCCTACGACACGTTCACCGACAGCGGCGTGACCAACGCGACGAAATATTACTACGCAGCGTTCGTGAACAATGGCAGCGGCGTGTACTCCGGTGGCATCAACGCCTGGGCCTACCCATTCGCCACCACTGGCAAGGCCAAGTGGGCGTACAGCTCAGCGGCCAGCTCGCTGGCGCCCACCGGGGTGCGGCCGGGCGCCATCGGCGTTGGCGGCACCTGGGCGGTGTCCAACGACCGCCTGCTGCACGGGATGAACCCGACGTCGGCCGGCGGCGACTGGCCGCGCACCGCGCCGTACTCGTGGGCGCCGATGGGGATGAACGGCCCCGCCCAGGCGCGTCCGCCAGTTGTGCCGACCACCGCGGTCGCCGGCGCCAGTGAGGTGATATTCCTCGGATCGGAGGACGGCCACGCCTACGCCGCCGACGCCGAGACCGGAACGACCCTGTGGCAGAGCCCGGCGCTGGGCAACATCCTGCTGGCGTCGCCGTCGGGGATGTTTACCGACTTCGGGGGGAGCTGGGATCTTCTCTTCATCGGTTCTCGCGACGCCACCGCCGACAACGTCATGTTTGCCCTGGACCCGGCCGATGGGACGGTGAACTACCAGTTTAACAACGGCGGCGGCGCGAACGGGATGGGGATCATCTCCTCGGCAGCCACCGTGGACTACGGATCAAACCGCCTCTACTTCGCCAGCCGAATGCGCTCCGGCGGCTCCTCGGACACCCTGTGGTGCCTGAGCTTCGACGGTACGAGCTTCAGCAAGCTTTGGTCGGTGGCTCTCGGCGACATCGACGGCGCGCCGGTGCTCTACCAGGGCCGCGTGTACGTGGGGAACACCAGCGGCACCGTGTATGCCGTCAATCCCGTCACCGGCGCGACGTATTGGTCTTTCGCCGCTTCGGGCGACGGTCCGGTGAAGGGGTTCGTGACGCCGGAGGCCTCGGCGACTCTTCCGCGCAGTCTTTACTTCTCCACCACCACCAGGATCTGGTCGATCACCGACAACGGAACCACTGTCTCCCCCGGGTGGAACGTCACCTCCGTTCCCGGGCCCTCCATTCCGCTGGCGCCGTTCGGGGTCGCCGTGCTCTACGCGGGGGCCTCGGACGGCCGGTTGTACCAGCTGGATGCCGCCACCGGCGCCGTCCAGACATCGGTGGTGCTCGGCGATGGGACGGCGACGATCGGCAGCCCTGCGCACGACGGGATCAATAACATGGCGTACGTGGGCTCGGAATCCGGCGCCGTGTACGGCGTCGAGCTGCCGTTGCAGTAGGAGGGATCATGAAAAAGCCAACGACGCTCATCGCTTTCGCTCTCGGGATCAGCGCCATCCTGGTGACGGAGCCGGCGGCGGCGCAAACCGGCCCGGCGGAAGGCGACTTTGTCGGGCCTCCGGTCTCGTTGTGTCCGACGGTCGTCGTGAGCGGGGTCGAGAACCCCGACGACATGAACCGGGGTCGCTTCTCCGCGACCCATTCGGCGGATCTGGTCTTCCATGTGCTTTTCGATCGCAGCCTGGAGAAGGAGCACGTGGTGACGTTGAAGATCTTCACGCCGCACGGGTACATGTACCGGCGCCTCGACGTTCCGCTGGCGCCGGAAAAAGGGGAGGCCACCCCGGGCGTCCGGCGTCTGCCGGGTTACCCCTACCCGATCCAGGTGCAGGCGCTGCATCCGGCGATGGTGGACGGCACAACGTACGAGTCGGTCGATGTGTCGTTTCCGGTGGCGGGTTCCACAATTGTTACGAGTTCGCTTTACGGCCGCTGGAAAGTGGAGGTCTCTCTGGATGGGTTCGACCGGCCATGCGGCCAACCAGTGTTCTTCGAGCTGGTCCAGTGAGAGACAGGTTCCGAAGGTCTTGCGAAGAGGGGGAAAGCGAATGAAGGTTCGGCGAACGGAGGAGGTCGCGTGGAGGTGGATCGATCGCGAAATGGTGGTGGTTCACCTCACACGGCACCGGATGTACGCCCTCGATGAGGCCGGGGGGCGAATCTGGGAGGCGATGGAGGCGCCGTTGGAGGAAGACCGGCTCGTCGAGCTCCTTGGCGACCCGTCCACCGCTGCCTTCCTCGCTGACTTGGCTGCCGAGGGACTGGTGGAGAGCGACGGCCCGCTTCCCGCGTGCTCGGCGCTCTCACCCGCGGCGGACATCCCTGCACCCCCTCGAATCGAGTGGCGGGAGGAGGTCCGCCGCTTCGCCGGCCAGTGCTCGTTCCACCCGGCCGAGAGCCCGATCTGCAATCAGAACCCCTTTAACTCGTGACGGGGCGCCGGTGAAGACAACTGCCGGCTTCCGAAACGCTGCGGCATCCGCCGTCGGTGTGGACCTCGGTGCAATCGTCGCCGGTTTGCACACGCCGGACGCTCACTGGCTCACCGCCTTGAAAGAGCGCTTCAACGGCTTCCTGACCACCGCGCCGCCCGACCTCGTGCTCCGGCACCGTCCGGGCGGTGCCGGACCGCCGGTGGAGTACCTTCCGTCCGGGGTGGAGATCCGGCTCAACGCCGGCGCCCGAACCGAGTTCGTGGACAGCGTTCTCCGCACCAGGCTCCCCGAGCTGGCGTCGCCTGCACTGGTCGCCCACGGCGCGCTTCTCACCGACGGCGCCCGCGTCTTTCTGTGCTGCGGCCGTTCGGGGGCGGGCAAGAGTACCCTGGCCTCGCTGCTCCCCGAACGTGCGCTGTGCGACGAGCTGGCGCTGGTGCGGGTAGTTGGCGGCGGTTTCGAGGGTGTCTCGCTGCCGTACTGGACGGCGCGTCCCGGACGGGCTCCACTGGCGGGCGTCTTTCTCATCGAGCACGCACCCAAACACCGGCGGCAGCGTTTGCCGCCGGCGGCGGCAATGCGCTTCCTCAAGAACCACGTCTGCTGGCCCACCGGCAGGCCGGATGCCCTCGTTGACGCCTTCGCTACCCTCGCTCGGCTTGTCGCCGCGGTTCCCATCTGGCGACTGGGGTTCGCGCGGGATCCGGGCGTCTGGCGCACTATTGCCGGAGCCGCATGACCGGCGTGTCCGGGTTCCGGCGGCTCGTGGAGCGGGCCACCCGTGAATTCATTCCGCTGGACGTGTCGCTGGAGCTGACCTGGCAGTGTAACTTCCGCTGTCGTCACTGTTACATCCCTGACTTCCAGACCCCCGACGGCGTCTCCACGCCGCGGCTGCTCGACCTCCTGGAAGAGTTGGCCGAAATGGGGACCCTGTTCCTTTCGCTCACCGGCGGGGAACCGTTGCTGCGGCGGGACTGGGACGTCGTCGCCCGGCGGGGACGGGAGCTCGGCTTCCAGGTGACGCTCCTGACCAATGGCTCGCTGGTCGACGAACATGCCGCCGACACCCTCGCCGAGCTGGCCATACAGGTCCAGGTCAGCTTCCACAGCCCCGATCCGGCTGTTTTCGACCGGGTCACCGCGCGAACCGGCTCGGCCTCTCGGGTTCTCGAGGGGGTCGAGCGGCTGCGCGATCGCGGCGTCGCGGTGGAGCTGACGGCGCCCATCTCCCGCCTCAATCCGGACGGTGCCGCCGGGGTGCCCCGGCTCGCCGACGCCCTCGGGGTGGAGTCTCGGGTCTACACCACCATCTTCGCCGGCAAGGACGGGGCCCGGGCGCCCCTTGCCTTGCGCCTTCCGGCCGAAGATGCGCTCCGGCTCGCCGGCGGTCCGGCCACAGGGTGCCACCTACCCGATGAGGCCGCGGAGCACCCGGCCGGCGACGGCCCGCTGTGCGCTGCTGGTGTCCGCTACGCAAATATCAACGCCGCCGGGGAAGTGCTCGCGTGCAACATCCTCCCTGGTGTGGCCGGCAACATCAACGACGCGTCTTTCCGTGAGATCTGGGAGCGGTCGGCCCGGCTGCAGCGGATCCGTTCCATTCGGAGGTCCGACCTCGCGGTCTGCTCGACCTGCTCCAAGCTTCCCTACTGCGGCCGCTGCCACGCCCAGGCGCTGGTGGAGGACGGCGACATCCTGGGAGTCTCCAGCGCTGCCTGCGCCCACGCTGCGGCTCTCGAGGATGCCGCCCGGCGGGGGGCGTAAGCGTGCGCCCTCGGGCCCCGCTGCTGCTCCTGCTGCCGGCGGTTCTCAGGGCATCCTTCCGCGCCCGACGACTGTACCGGGCGCTCCCCCTGGATCATGCGTGCCGAGCGCTGAGTGAGGTCCAGCCTCTGCCGCTTCCCCTCCGCGACCCGGCCGGCTGTCTTCGGCTGGTCAACCGCCTGGTCTGGGTACTCCCTCCGCGCGGCCTGCGCCCGTGCCTCAAGCGGTCATTTCTGCTCCTCGACCTGTGGTCCCGGTGCGGCCTCGCGCCGCGCTTCCACCTCGGGGTGCGCCATACTGCCGACCGGTGCGAGGGCCACGCCTGGGTCACCGTCGCCGGTCGGCCCGATCTCTCCGCCGCCGAGCCGGGCTATACCGAGGCTTTCGTCTGGGAGGGCACAGGGTCCTGAGGCGTGGGGAGAAAACCGGGCTTTCTCCCTCAGCCCCTCCGGTTTGCCTGAGCAGATTGGGCGCCGGCCCCCCCTTGTACCGTGACCAGCGAGGAGAGCGCCGAGGTCGGGGTGGACACCTCGGGCGGCGGCCAAGGGGCCGCGTCGCAGCAGGTGATTTCGCTCATCGCCAACGTGGACGGCAAGCTCGGGAGCCACTGGGTGAGCGACATCAAGATCACGAACCCCTACGATCAGGCGATCACGGTCGTGCTGCAGGGGACGCCGCACAACACCAGCGCGGGCGCCTCCGACCCGACGTTGACCAGGACCATCCAGCCTGGTGCGACCCTGGGGATCGAGGACGTGTACGGCGCCCTCTTCGGCGGCCAAATCGAGGGCAAGGCGCACCTCATCGTCAACACGAGCAACCTGGCGGGGGATCAGTACGCGTTTCCCATCATCACATCCAACATCTATAACGCGGCCGCCGACGGAAGGGAGTTCCAGACCTTCGGGGCGCCGGTTCGGACGGATCGGTTCTATCAAGCCGGGACCACGCTCGGCGACAACACGGTCAAGGGTCCTGGTGAGCGCTACAACTTCGACGTTGTCGCGGGGCCTTCCGGTGCTTTCTCAGAGTGAGGCGTCTTCCCGATTTCCGGGAGGGCTGCACCGGAATGGCACCGCCGCCGATGTTGGAACCGATGCTGATATTCGCTCAAATGCGGTATCATTGCCCCGTAAACTTCCTTAACTCGGCGGTCTCGCTCGCAAGTTCGGCTGAAAGGGCTGGAGGTCGGAAGATGCCTCAGCGTGTTGGAGATATTCTCGCTCAACGGGTCTCGACGAGCATGGTGGGCAGGGAAAGAGAAATCGAGGCCCTGCTCGGTCTGCTCGAGAGCGAGAGCGCGCTCGTCGTCCACCTTCACGGCATCGCGGGGGTAGGAAAGTCCACTTTGCTCACGGTTTTCACCCACCAGGCGGAAGCGCGGGGAGCGGTGGTGGTGTCCCTGGACTGTCGCCTCATCGAGCCCACCGAACGCGGCTTTGTCCAAGAGCTCGCGAAGGCGATCCAATCCGACGAGATCACCGCTGGGGCGGTGTCGGTCGGTCTCGGCGCCTTGGGGGAACGGGTGGTGCTGGTCCTGGACACCTATGAGGTATTCCGGCTGATGGACACCTGGTTGCGCCAGGTTTTTGTGCCGCTGCTCAGTGACAACGTTCGCCTGATCCTCGCCGGGCGCCAGCCCCCGGTCGCGGCGTGGCGCATCGCTCCGGAGTGGCAGGGGCTGTTTCGGAGCATTTCGCTGGGATCGCTCGACGAAGGCGAAGCGGTGGAGCTTCTATCGCGGGCAGGGCTGGCGGCTGATCAAGCGCACCGGATCAATCGCCATACACGCGGCCACCCGTTGGCTCTGAGGCTGGCCGCCTCGGCCGCGCTCGAGCGAACCGGCCTGGAACTCGAGAAGGGGACCATCCAGGGCGTAGTCGAGGAGCTCAGCCACCTTTTCCTTGCAGATGTCAAGGACGCCGAAACGCGCAAGGGTCTCGAAGCGGCATCGATGGTCCGGCGGATCACGCACTCGTTGTTGGTGGCGATGCTCCCCGACAGCGCGGCCCAGGAGGTATACGACCGGCTCAGCGAGCTGCCCTTTGTTGAGAGGCGGCGGGACGGACTGAGATTGCAGGATGCGGTCCACGACGCGCTTTCCGATGTGCTGCACGCCAGAGATCCGAGCCGCTGCCGAGACTACCGGCAGCGCGCGTGGCGCCAGCTCAGCTCGGAGGTGCGGGGCGCCGGCATCGCCGAGCTCTGGCGCTACACGGCGGATATGCTCTATTTGATCGATAACCCGGTGATTCGGGAGGCCTTTTTCCCGAGCGGGACTCAGGATCTTGTCGTCGACCTGCCCACCTACGCGCCGGTCGCGGTGAAGCTGGGCTTCCGACCGCTTGCGGACTTGGGTGCGGAGCTCGACGAATCGTTGTTCCACACCGCGATGCTCGACTTCGGCCCGGCATCGGTGGACGGGTGGCTGGCGGGGCTGGCCGCCGACGAGTTGGGGTTGGAGGAGCGCGATACCGGTGTTGTGGTCCGTTATGAGGTCCAGGAGAAGCTTGGAGCCGGCGGAATGGGGGTGGTCTTCCGGGCGAAAGACCTCGTTCTGGTTCGGCCGGTGGCGTTGAAAATTCTCCCGCGGGAGAGCGCTGAAGGTGCGACCAGCCGCGCTCGTTTCTTGCGCGAGGTACGAACCCCTTCCGCAGCCACAGCCCCTCCGCGACCGTCGTTCGAATACTCGATGCGAGGTACGATCCGCCGTCCGATCAACGGACGGATCTCCCCGCCGAGCTGGAGGCGGTGATCTCTCGGTGCCTCGAGAGGCTCCCAGCCAACCGGTACGCCGACGCGGGCGAACTCTTGGTCGATCTCGCGGGCGTGACACGTGACGCCAGCTGACCGCCGATGACGGTCAAGACGATGCGCGTCGCCTTCAAGGTCTGTGAACTGATCCGTGAGAGCGCAGACACGCATTGCGCTTGCATCCCTCGCGACTGAACCTGTTGAGATGTGCGGGCTATGGGGGAGCTTCCCACCGAGGCATGCTGAGTTCGGGGTGGGCCAATGTCGGCAGCATCATGTGCATGATCCGGCCCTCGGCACGTTTTCCCTCTGGCGCCACGGAAGGCTCGCCTTCGGTGAGCAGATTGGATGCCGACCGCCTCTAATATGACGGCGAGCGATCAACAGCGGGGTATGCGGGTTATTGAGGATTCTCGAGGCTGAAGCTGAACCGGCAGGCGTTCGCGATCTCGGTAGCGACCGGTGCCTGACGGCCGGTGGAGGGCGACGCCGTCGAGGATGTGCCTACACGGGACGAGGAGAGAGGGTTCGGACCAAGGAGGAGAATTGACCATGAGCAAAGTATTTTCGAGCAAGCCAAGCTGGACCTTCGTTCTAATGATGATTGCCCCTGTAGTGATGATCATGGCCGAGGACCCCTCCTCGACCCGGGGTCAGCCAATCCGGGAGGACCAACCGGCCGTGGCGGCGGGCGGTGACGTCGCCCCCGGGGCTGAGTTTCGGCTGTTCGAAAGGCTGCCGCCGCAGCCGCCTTCCGCCGAGGGGCCGGCCAAGGCCGCCGCCTACGGCATCGTGAGCACCGCAGCAACCGCGGGCGCGAAGTTTACCTGCGTCGGTGCGTCCGGTGTGGCGTACCTGGGCTTCGGCGACTGGGGCATCGATGCGCGTGGCGACACCGGCGGTGCGCACTTCGAGGACACAAATGAATCCGGTAACGCGTACGTGGCCAACGGGAACGCCGGGATCTTGGCATACGGCAACACGGTCGGCGGCTATTTCAAAGACCTCGATGGAGCTGGATACGCCTATGCAGGCTATGGTGACACCGGCGTCCAGGGCATTGGCGCCACGGGGATCAGCGGCTCTGGAACCACCGTGGGCGGCTACTTCGAGGACAGTAGTGGATCCGGATATGCAAACGTCGGCAACGGCGATTATGGCATCAGGAGCTACGGCAATACCGCGGGCGGTTACTTCGAGGACAGTAATGGATCCGGATATGCGAACCTCGGCGAGGGCGACTATGGCATCAGGGGTTACGGTACTGCCGCGGGTGGCTACTTTAAGGACAGCGACGGATCCGGATATTCAAACGTCGGTAGTGGCGACTTTGGCATCAGGAGCTACGGTTTTCTCGCAGGCGGCTACTTCCAGGACACTAATGGATCCGGATATGCAAACGTCGGCATCGGCGATTATGGCATCAAGAGCTACGGCAATACCGCGGGCGGCTATTTTTCCGATCGCGACGGCTCCGGGATCGCGTTTGTGGGTTACGGCGATTCCGGTATTACTGCCCTGGGCGACACCACGGGAGGCTACTTCCAAGACACAAACAGCTCCACGTGGGCCCGTGTCGCCAACAGCTCCTACAAGATCCTGGGCAGCGGCTCGGTCAACTTCGTCCAAAACCACCCTTATGACCGCGATGCGGTGATCGTCTACACCGCTCCCGAAGGCGACGAGGTGGCGACCTACACCCGCGGCACCGCCCGCCTTTTGGACGGTGAGGCCCGCATTGCGTTGGGCAAAACGTTCCGCTGGGTCACCAACCCGGATATTGGGCTCACCACCTACCTGACGCCGGTGGGCGAGTGGTCCGATCTCTACGTCGCGGAGAGGACGACCGAGGAGCTTGTGGTGCGGTCCGCCGGAGGAGCCCGGAACGGCACCTTCGACTATATGGTCTACGGCCTGCGCATCGGCTTCGAGGAGTCGAGCATCGTGCAGGAGAAGCAGCAGGAAGCCTACATTCCGTCGATGGCCGAGCACCGGCAGCTCTACGAACGCCGGCCCGAGCTGAAGAGCTACAGCTCCCTCGAGCGTTTCAAGGGCATGCGCCGGGCAGCCGGGCAGAAAGAGGAGGTCGACCTGAGCCGCGCGCACGCGCTGCGGGATGCGATCGTCGAGTTCGACCCGGCGGTTCACGAGCTGCCGGGTGCTGGCGAGCGGCCCGAACCCGGTGAGCGGGTTGGGCCCGTGAGGAGCGAGGACGCCGAGACTGCCGGCGTCGCCGAGCCGGTCCCCGGCGAGCGCGAGCGCGGCGTCGGACCGGATGTACGTGCCGCTCGGATCGACGGTGTGGCGGCCTCGATGGACGCCGAGGGCAACGTCTACGCCACCTCCTTCCGGCCCTCGTCCCAGGATCTGGCAAGCCTGCTCGATGTGTCCGAAGCGGTGGAGGCCGGGGATGTGATGGTGATCGATCGGGCGGGATCGGGAAAGATGCGCCGCGCCTTCGAGGCCTCGGACACCGGGGTCATCGGTGTGGTGACGGCCTCGCCGGGCGTCGTGCTGGGCATGGCGTCACCGAGCAGCCTGCCGGGCGAACGGCCCGCCGACGGTTCAGCCGGGGAGGCCGCGAACAACGAGGAAGCAGCAGCCGGTCCGGTGCTGCGGGCGCCGGTGGCCTTCTCGGGCGTCGTCCGATGCAAGGTGGATGCCGATTTCGGAGCGATCTGGCCGGGTGATCTGCTGGTGACCTCGCCGAACCCCGGTCACGCGATGCGGAACGAAGCGCCCCTGCCGGGGACCGTTCTCGGCAAGGCCCTGGAAGCCCTCGATGAGGGCGCCGGAACCATCCGGGTGCTGGTGATGCTCCGCTGAGTCGAATCAAAATGGCCGAAACTCGGGAGCTGCGGGCCGCCGGCGGCGGTGGAATCGGTTTGGGCGACGAGGTCGCTCACCCCTCGCGGCGGGGGCAGAACGGCAGCTCCTCCGGCTGGTCGTCAGCGCGGCCGATGTAGGGAAGCTCGGCGCATTCCTCCGGGTCGCAGCAGGTGTGGCAGACCCGTTTGAACGCCCGGTATCCGCTCAGCTCGATCTCCGGAGAAAGGTGGAAGTCTCGGGCAGGTTCGTCCTGGAGTAGGGCGGTGCTGAGGTACTTCTTGTTGTCGTCGGGCAGCACGGTGACCACCACCGAGTCGGGTCCGAGCTTCTCCTGGACCTTGACCGCGCCGATGAAGTTTGCCCCCGACGAGATGCCCACGCCGAGGCCGAGTCGGGCGGCCAGCTTCTGCGCCATCAGAATCGCGTCGCCGTCATCCACTCCGACCACCTCGTCGAGGGTGTCAAGATCGACGATCGGCGGGATGAACTCGTCCGAGATGCCCTGGATCCGGTGCTTGCCCACCTTGCAGCCGGTGGAGAGGGTTGGTGAGTTCGCGGGCTCGAGGGGGTGTACCCGGATGTCCGGCCGCTTCTCCCTGAGGAAGTGGCCGGCGCCCATGATGGTGCCCCCGGTGCCGACGCCGGCGATGAATGCATCGGGGCGGAGGTGGTGAAAGCTGAGCTGCCACCAGATCTCGGGACCGGTGGTGGCGGCGTGGGCCTCGGTGTTGTCCACGTTGGAAAACTGGCGCGGCAGGAATGCGCCGGCGGTCGCCTCGGCGAGCTCCTCGGCCCGCTCGATGCTGCCGAGAAAACCACCCTCGTCTCGACTGACCAGCACGATGTCGGCGCCGAGGCTGCTGATCAGGCCGATCCGTTCTCGGCTCATCCAGTCGGGCATGAAGATGGTGACCGGGTGGCCGATGGCACGCCCTATCGCCGCGAACGCGATGCCGGTGTTGCCGCTGGTGGCCTCGACGATTCTCCCGCCCGGCTCGAGTACGCCTCGCGTGTAGGCCCGGTGCAGGATGTGCAGCGCCATCCGGTCCTTGATGCTGCCGGTGAGATTCAAGTTCTCAGCCTTGGCGTAGATCGTCCGCTCACTGCCCCGGATCGTGTAACGGATGCCCAGCAATGGGGTGTTGCCGATCAGATGGGTTATGCCTCCGAAACGCGTGCGCAGGTCTGTAGGTCCGGATGCGTTCAATTCGGCCTCCCGTTCCGAGCACATGGCATGTCGAGAATACAGCGCCTTGGCCCGCACTTCTCACCATTTTTCTACTGCGGGGCACAATGCGCTGTGCGTGTCAGCGCTTTCTCGATTTGCTCGTTCGACGTACCGCAAGTACGACTTCACTCCCAAAACAACGAGAGCGCTGACACGCACGACACCTTGCACCCCTGGCGACGAAATCTGGTAAGAAATGCGGGTTAGCCCGCATTTCTTGCCAGGTTTCGGCCGTCGGCCTGAACACGCGGTGAAGAAGATCAGCCGGGCTTGCCGTCCGGGCGGGGGGTCATGAGGTAGCGGGCGTTGGTGATGACGTAAAGCGCGAAGGCGAGGCTCCAGGCGCCGGCCGAGGCCGCCAGGATTGAGCCGGTGAGATCGGGGCGGAACCACGGTCCGAGGACCCGCAGCCCTGCCGCGACCGTGATTATGAGGAAGGCTGCCGTCATTGGGAGCGCCGCCCGGATCGGACGGCCGGTGTGCCCCAAGGTCACCCGGGCCATCATTCCCAGGGTGAGGGTGCCGATGGCGCCGGCGGTGAGGGCGTGGGTGGCCGCGCTCGGCGGCACGCCCAGCCACGCGGCCGCGGCAGCCTTCAACAGCAACCCGGCCCCGATCCAGGCATGGCCAAGGTGAAGAACCCACAGAATCGGCTGCCGGAGGGTGCGGTGGGCGCCCCAGAAGACGGTTCGCCCGAGCACCAGGATGCCGGCGAGGCCGGCAACCGCAGCCATCAAATAACCGATCGGCGCCACCATCTCTACCAGCGCGACGGCGATCGCGGCGACGGTCGCAGCGATGTCGAGCCCGGGCAGCGAACGGATGCGCTCGTCACCGGTCGCGTTGCGCGTGAACAGGGGCACGATGCGGCCGGTGACGATGATCAGCACAACCACCAACAGGTCGACAGCCACCAGGTCGCCGCGGAGTTGAAGCTGCGGGAGCAGCTCTGAAGTACGCAGGTGGTGGAGGACATCGCAGACCCACAGTGCCGGCAAAAGGGCCAGCAGGAGGTAGTTCCGCCGGCTGCGGGTGAGGAGTAGAGGGATCGCCAATACAACCGTGAGCGCCGGGAGGAAGCTGAGCTCGGCGAGACCCGCCACAGCCGCGGTGGCGCCGCCGAAGCCCACCAGCCGGCCGACTGCCCACAGGGCGAGCAGCGCCGCCAGCAGGGGGCCGCGAGCGGTAGTCCGGCTGGTCCAGTTCTCCACCGCGGTGAGGAGGAATCCGGCCACAATCGCCATGGTGAAACCGAAGATCATCTCGTGGCTGTGCCACGGAATGCCCGCCAGGCCGGGCGCGTCAGGAACGGCGTGGTCGTAGGTGTGGGCCCACCACGGAACCAGGGCGGCGCCCAGGATCCCCCCGAAGAGAAAGAACGGTCGAAAGCCCTTCTGCCAGAAGACGTGTTGCATCAGAGGACGACCAGTCTGCATATACCACCGGAGTTTCCGAATGAGAACGGACTCGAGTAAGTCATTTGCCCGCGCGATACATCTTGCGCCACTTCTTGCCGAGCAGGTTGA
Source organism: Thermoanaerobaculales bacterium (assembly GCA_048061535.1). Lineage (GTDB taxonomy): Bacteria > Acidobacteriota > Thermoanaerobaculia > Thermoanaerobaculales > Sulfomarinibacteraceae > Sulfomarinibacter. The sequence goes on from JBGMRN010000039.1 coordinate 16,105, forward strand.
GGGCCTTGGTGATCTGTTTCTCGGCCTGCTCCGGGTGCTCGGGGACCACGCCGACAACCGCGCCGCGCCAGATGATCTCCTCGGTCTTGGGGTCCCAGATGTCGATGATCAGCGTGCCCTGGGTGTAGCTGGTGATATCCATCCCGCTCCCCCAATAGGGGCTCACCCACCAGCCGGCGCTGTAGTGGTAGCGGTACTGGGTGGTGTTCATCCGCAGCACGTCGTGCTCGTTGGTGTGGTAGGTGACGTTGAGGTCGGGATTCTCGTCCACCTTCTTGAGGCCTCCCTCGACCAGGCGTTTCATGATCAAGGCCCGGATCAGCCGGTGCATCGATGGCGATGAGTCGTCCACCGAGGTGGCCACCGTTTCGACCCACTTGAAGGTCTTGTACGAACCGAAATCCGCATTCTTGTCGTAGTCCACGAATGCTTTCATCTTGGCGCCCGCGATGGAGGCCAGCGCGAGGACGATCAAGATTGGAATCGACAGTTTCTTCATGCTTGTGCTCCTGTTTGCGGTTCAGTGTGGGCTGGGCAGCTCATCGAGTAGGAGTACATCGATTCGGGCGCGCAAATTCCCGGTTTCCCGTTCGAGTAGCGGATTGGCCTCGAGGGCACGCAGCAGGCTGTCGCGGGCATCTGCCGCCAGCGCTCGGCGGGTGCGGGGATCGACCTCGGTTTCGGCTTGAATGGCGAGCAAACCAGCGGTCGTGACCTTGGCGTTGGCGAGGCCCGGGTTGCGGGAAAGGGCCTGCTCGGTCAGGTGTCTGCCGGCCAGGACATCCGCGCGGACGGGCCGGCCGTGTTCTTGTTTCCACTCGGCCCGCGTTCGGCGCACCTCGGCGGCGCTCTGGTAAGCGACCGCGTTCTCGGGATTCTCGGCCATGGCGCTCTCGGCGGCGACCGCCGCCGCCGCCAGGTGGGCGGCCGGGGAGTCGCCGGAGCGCATGGCCCACCGCGCCGCCAGCAGCTCGACTGCAGTGAGCTCGGGATAGGCCCAGAAGATGCGTGGGTTGAGGTCGAGGGCCCGGTCGAGGTCAGAGCGCGCGCGGTCCAGGGTGGGGGAGGGATCGACGCCGCTCTCGATCTGGGAGAGCGCCAGAGTTCGGCCGGCGAGACCGCGATTGGCAAAGGCGTAGGCGTAGCTGGGGTTGCGGCTGATGGCCTGATCGAAAGCAGCGAAGGCCTGTTCGAGGGTTGGCCGCGGGTCGGCGCCGGTGCGCAGCTCGTACAGGCCCCGGCGCCACAGCGCGATTCCGGAGTTGTTGTGGGCGTTCGCATAGGCGGGGTTGAGCGCGATTGCCTGCCGGAAGCTGGCGATGCCGCGGTCGAGTGACGGCCTGGGATCGAGGCCGATGCTCATCTGGTAGCGGGCGAGGCGCTCCCAGGCATAACCGAGGTCGTCGTGGGCGAGCACGGCGCGGGGATCGATGGCGATGGCTCGCTCGAAGCTGGCGATCGCCTTTTCGAGTGTCGACCGCGGGTCGGCGCCGCGGGCGAGCTCGTTGAGGGCGGCAACCGTCAAGGCGCCGCCGCGGGTGGAGAGGGCGGCGACGCTCTCGGGATCGAACTCGATGGCGCGGTCTGCGGCCTCGATCGCCTGCGCGAGGAAAGGCCCGGGCTCGCCTCCACGATCGTTGACGAGGTCGGCCCAACGCCAGTAAAGGCGGGAGAGGCGTTCGTGGATATCGGCCCTTGCCGGGTCGACGAGGAGGGCGCGGCCGCATGACTCGACGGCAGCGTCGAAGGCGCCGCGAACCGGACCGCCGCGTCGGCTCTGGATCTCGAGGACCTGGATCCACCTTCCGCAGTCGCCCTCCTGGATGCTCGGGTCCGAGCGGGCGATGTCGGCTGCCGCGGCAAAGGCCGCGCCGGCCTCTTCGAGAGTGACGAGGGCGCCCTCACGGTCGCCGCGGCTCGCTTGTTCGGTACCCACCTCGACAAGAATGTCGCCCTCGAGGCGCCGGGCCTCGAACAGCCACTCCGTCTCGGCGGCTGCCTGCCGGGTGGTGGCGAGGGCCTCGTCGAAGCGACCCTCGTAGAAGGCGATCAGGCTTTCGGCGTAGGCGGGCGCCTCCATTCGCGATCGGCTGCCTGAACGCAGGTGGGTGAGTGCCGGGTCGCGAAGATCGCGCTCGATCTCCTCGACGCGGGCGGTGCGAAGCTCGGGGTTGGAGAGGCGGTGGGAGAGACGGAGCTCACGCTGGTAAAGCCGCCCGAGGACGAGGCCGAGGGCGTAGGAGACCCCCCGGCCCGAGTACCCGCGATCCACGGCAAGCTGGAGGTGCTCCAGGGCCCTGTCATCGTCTTGGAGGGTGAGGAATCCCCGCCCCAAGGCATAGTGCCCGGGGCCGGCGCCGATCGAACCGAGGCGCGTCATCTCGGCCTCGATGTCGCGCATCCGTGCGCGGATCGCGTCCTTCTCGGGAGTCCGGTCGTGGAGAGGCAACATGGCGGAGACCCGGGCGAGACCTTCGATCTCCTTGGCCTGCTCGGTGAATCGCTGGGCGACCGCGCCCTGCCGCTTGGCGCGAAGCTCGGCGCGCAGGCTGAAAGCCCCCAGCACGATAAATGCCGCCACCGCCGCAACGGCCGTTGCAGTCAGTCCCTTGTGGCGGCGGATCCGCTTGCCGAGCTTGTAAAAGATGCCGGCTCGGCGCGCCTCGATGGGCTCACCGGTGAGAAAACGGCGGAGGTCCTCCGAGACCTCGCGCGCGGTCGCGTAGCGCCGGTCGGGCTCCTTTTCCAGGCACTTGAGGACAATGGTCTCGAGGTCGACCGGAATCCCGGGGTCGATGCGGTGAGGTGGCTCGGGCTCTCGTTCGGCGACGCCGCTGACGATCTCCGGGTATCCGCCCTCATAGGGGGGGCGGGCGGTGAGCAGCCAGTAGAGCGTTGCGCCGAGGCCGTAGACGTCGGTTCGCCGGTCGAGGGTGCTCGACTCGCCACGGATCTGTTCGGGAGAGGAGAAGGCGGGGGTGCCGAGGATCATGCCCGAAATCGTGAGGTCGCGGCTGTCGACGTCGCGGGCGATGCCGAAGTCGACCACGATCGGACGCCAGCTTCCGTCCGAGTTGGGTTCGACGAGGATATTGGCGGGTTTGACGTCGCGGTGGATGAGGCCCGCCTGGTGGGCGGCGTGGAGGCCGTCAGCGACATCGACCATGATCGCGGTCTTGTCGCGCATGCTCAGCAGATCGGCGATCTCCTTGATCGATCCACCGGCGACGTACTGCATGGCGATGTAGGGGTGGCCCTCGACCTCGTCCACCTCGTACACAGGACAGAGGTTGTCGTGGTCCACCCGAGCCTGGACCTGCGCTTCGCGAATAAACCGTTTGACAACATCGGGATCGTCCCGGCGGAGGAACTTGAGAGCTACATGCCGTCCGAGGCGAGGGTCGCGGGCCTTGAAGACATCGCCCATGCCGCCGCGCCCGATGAACTCGATGAACTCGTAGCGATCCCAGCCGGAGACCGGGAAGACCTCGAAGCCGTCGCCGATCGAAGAAGGCGACAGGGCAGGCTGGTCGGCGGCCTCGGCCTGCTTGGGCGGCAGCCAGTCATCGTCGGATAGCCCGAGGTCGCGGGCGAGGCGGGCGAGGGTGTCGTCGTCGATCAGATGGTCCGGAATCACCACTCGGATCGAGGATTCATCGCGGTCGTAGAGCCCGGCATTGAGCAGCACCTCGCGCACCTCGGCCAAGGTCGACTCGGCCTGCTCGGGAGTGATCAGACCGCGCTCGGACGCCAGGCGCAGGACCCGCTCGGCGTTGCCCGCCGGGTCTCGCTGATCACGGCTCTCACGATCGTCTGCCATGCTCTCCGTCTGGGACGATCATACAGGTAACCAGGTGGGACGTGAGGGAGTGAGGAAGTGAGGAGGTGAGGAGGAGGTTGGGCTGTGAGGTGTTCAGATCTTCCACTGTCGCTGACCCGGCTCGCACGACTTGGTCACTTCGCGCACAAGCCGGTGAGACAGCGCACGAGCTGGTCTTTTGGCGGAGGAACGGGTTTTCGGTCCTAACCCCCTAACCTCCTAACCCCGAACGAAGCGAGGACGTGAGGAGGTGAGGACCTGGCGAGATTCCGAAAACTGAGAACTAAAAACCAAAAACTAAGAACTTGAGCCTGACCTCCTAACCCCTCTACTCCACGATGCCGGCCTGCACGATGTAATCGAGCTTCTTGAACTCGTCCTTGAGGTAGACGTTGCCGTCGCGGTGGATCCGGGCCTGCGACGGTCCCCGGCCGCGAGGGGCGCCCTCGCCGTAACCGTCATAGAGGTCCTCGACGGTCTCGAATCCCTCCACCACCTTGCCGAAGGGTGCGAATTTCGAGGGTTTGTCGAGATGTGGATTGTTGCCGAGGTTGATAAATATCTGCGTTGTCCGGGAGTTGGGCTGCGAGCCCATGGCGAAAGTTACCATCCGCTTGGTATTGGACTTTTTCACCGGGTCATCCTGGATCCGCGCCTGGGCCCACACCTGGGTCACCTTGGGGTCGCCGTTCATTCCCACCTGGGCCATGAAACCCTTGATCACCCGGTAGAAGGCGGTGTCGTTGAAGTAGCCGATCTTCACCAGGTTGTAAAAACGGTCGGCGCCGTGGGGCGCCCAGTCACGGTGGACCTCGATCACGAAATCGCCGGCAGTGGTCTCCATTTTCACCCGGAAGAGGTCGGGCGCGGTAGCCGTTGCCAAGCTGGGGTCGAGAAGGGCGGGGTTGGGCTCTTCGGCCATGAGAGGCGAGGCGAGGCCGATCGTGAGAAACGCGACCAGGATCGCGGCGGCTCCATGCAGGGACGTGATGCGTGAGTTCATTTCTTGCTCCTTTCAGTGACGAAACGCAGATTCGCGTCGGGGTATTCTAACGTCATCCGCTCCACCGTCACCATCGACCCGGCGAGCCGGATCGCCTCTCCGCCAAGAACAACCTGAAA
>JBGMRN010000040.1:0-20427 GCA_048061535.1 Thermoanaerobaculales bacterium
AGGGTCTGTCCGTCGTCATTCACTTCCCAGTATGAACCGAAGAGACTGAAACCAGCACCCGCCCATGCGGGCGTCGCCAACACACAGCAAATTCCAAGCACGAGAAAAGTCTTGCGCATTCCATACCTCCGCGATCGCCCGTGGTCAGTTGTCAGTTCGTTTTCGACGATCTTTCCTTCGGCACCATTGTAGTACAAAAGTCGAATGCTCTCCTGCCCGAACCGATGGAAGTTGCGATTCTCTGTCCGATTGTGATCAGGAGCACCAGATTTCGGAATTCGGAATTTTCGGCGCGAGGTCGCGATCAGGAAACTGGAAGCGCTCTGCCCACGTTCGGGCGCATCGCCCGGACGCAATTCGCCGAGCGAACTGCAGGGGAACGGGCTACTCTCCGCCCTCTTCCACCGGCGACCACTCCACAGCGCGGTAGAACTCGGTGCTGCGAAGCGTGCGCACTTTCTCGAGTTCCTTCCAGATTGCCTGCCACTCGGCGCCGGTGTGCATTTCGCCAGCGATCTCACTCATTCTCTCGCCGACCTTTTCGTAGTCGGCCATCGACTTCAGCGACCACCAAACGATGACATCACCGTCAGCGGTAGCACCCGTCACCCTCATCATGACTCCGTAGTCGAGGATCAACCCTTCGGCCTTGACTGTCTCGAGCAGCGGGACGTACCCCTTGCCGAGGTAGTCCAGGTAAGTGGCGTCCCCATACGAAGCCAGATCGATGGTGTCGACAACCACCCAGGGACCATCGGTATCGCCCTCGTAGTCTCCTGCGTAGCACAGGGGAGCCGCGAGAATCAGTGTGCAGGCGATCAAAGAAATCCAACGCGCAAGCTTCATGAGTGACCTCCTCGTTCCTTTGCTTCCAAAGGCCCGGCTGGAAACCCTCTCTTGGCTGCGAATCACATCGAGGTGCGAGTTGCAACGCCGCATCTCGCACCTCCTCGCGGTTTTCGCAACGCGGGGAAGGGTTCGGCTGAACCTCCAGGTCCCATTACTATGCAGAGCCACATGGCTCCTGTCAAGATATCTCTAACGTCATAAAGTTCAAAGATTTATGCGTGAATACACAGCTTTCGGGCACGCGCGTTCAATCCTCGCATCTGACCGGATTTCGTCGCGAAAGCAGCAAGGTGTCGTGCCCCGTGTGATTTACGGCCCTGAAGCGCGAGCATGCAGCCATTCTACGAACCCTCCTGAGCTCTCGTCACGGAAGCGTCCCGACATAACCCGAGCGAGTTGTGACGTGATAGCCATCCACCTCGACCTTCAGGCTTCGCCACTTCTGGTGGCCGACGCCGGATGTCGTGAAAGTGAGAATATAGCGCGAGGACAGCTCGTCGAGGAGCTCGTCAACCACCCTCGGCATCTCCTCGGCGCGCGGAACTCGCCGGTAGTGTCCACCCGAGGCATCGGCGACGAGGGTCAGGATCTCCTCGTACGATGCGCCCTCTTTGTCAACCATCGCCGGCGGCGGTTCCACCCCGAGCACGTAGACCGGAGTCTGCAACGTCCGAGCCATTTCAGCAGCGTCCTCGGCCGAGATCTGCGAGGCATTGTCGACGCCGTCGGTGAGCAGAATGGCCGCCCGCCGGTGATGCCGGGCCTTTTCCAGAATCTCCGGCACCCGTTGCACGATGTCGTACAAAGCGGTCGTGCTCCACGGCTTGATGGTCTCCAACACCCGTGGCAGCAGGTACCAACCCATGCCGAAGGGGAACCGCTCCTGAACCCGGTCGTTGCCGAAGGTCCACAGCGCCAGCTCGTCTTCAGACCGACGATGCCGGAGAAAGGCGGTGATGAGCTGCTGGCTGCCGGCCATCTTGCGGCCGGCCATCGAACCCGAGGTGTCGAGGATGAAACCGAGACTGATGGGAAGATCGCTCTCCAGCTCGAGATCCTGAATCGGCACCTGCATCCCGTCGATGGAAAGGTGGAATCGTCTGCGGGCGACTCCGGTCACGACCCGCCCGGAATGGTTGCGGACCGTCACCGGAACCACCACCGCGTCGACCTCGACCTGCCCCCGATACTGAGCCGAGATTGTCCCGGCCAGCATCAGAAACGCCATTGCCGAACCGAGGAGTCTTCTCACGAATCGTTTCCGGGCGGCCCAACAAGAACCTCGCGGACATCCCTCCCGCACGCCTGAGCGTAGCGGTCGCCGTAGCTCTCCACCGCGGGGCTGGATTCGTCGAGATCGATGCGCAGCACGCGGTGCATGGGCAGGAAAAAACTGGTCGGCCCGATCAGCCTTTCGCTCCCGCTCCGTTCCTGCCGAAGCCAGTCTTCCACCGAGTCGAGGTCGAGGCCGCGGGCGCCGACACCAACCGTATCGAGCCGGGTGAGCACGCCCCACAGCTTTTCACGAGGATTGGTGCAGTGGACGACTACCAGGTCGCCGACGACGATGTTCCCCACCCGGTCCTACCCTTCTTCGGGCGGCTGGGAAAGTTCGAGGAGCACGCCGCCGGTCGACGCCGGGTGGACAAAGCAAATCATGCAACCGTGGGCGCCGGCCTGCGGTTCCTCGGAGAGGAGTCGGCATCCCCGATCTGCAAGCGTCGTCATCGCCGCGCGAATATCCGGCACCCTCAGACAGATGTGATGCAGTCCGGGCCCGCGCCGCTGAAGATGACGGGCAATGGGAGATTCCGGTCCGGTGGGTTCGAGCAGCTCGAGACGACTTTCGCCGGCGGGCAGAAACGCCACCCGCACGCCCTGCTCTGGAACCTCCTCGACAGCCTCCACGTCAAGGCCCAGAGCCTCGTAGAAACCGAGTTGCTCGGCAATGGATTCGACCGCGATGCCGATGTGATCGAGCTCGGCCTCGGCCATCAGGCGCCCTCGAGACCGGCTGTCAGCTCGCGAGCGATCACCATGCGTTGGATCTCGGAGGTTCCCTCACCGATAGTGCACAGCTTGGCGTCGCGCCAGGCTCGCTCGACAGGATAGTCCTTCGTGTACCCGTAGCCACCGTGGATCTGCACCGCCTCCTCGGCCACCGCCACCGCGACCTCCGAGGCGAAGACCTTGGCCATCGCCGACTCACGGGTGGTCGTCCGACCCGCGTCCTTCATCACTGCCGAACGTTGTGTGAGCAATCGCGCCGCATCGACGCTGGTCGCCATGTCGGCGAGCTTGGCCCGGACGAGCTGAAAGGAGGCAATGGTGCGGCCGAACTGCTCCCGGGTGGTGGCGTAGCGGAGGGTCGCATCGAGGGCCCCCCTGGCAATGCCCACCGACAGGGCGGCGATGGAGATCCGGCCGCCGTCGAGGACCTTCATGGCCTGGATGAACCCCTCCCCTTCCTCGCCAAGGAGGAAGTCCGCCGGAATCCGGCAGTTTTCGAGCACCAGCGACGAGGTGTCGGAGCAACGCATCCCGAGCTTGTTCTCCTTCTTGCCCGGTTCAACTCCCGGCCGATCGAAGGGGACAAAGAAGGCCGAGATTCCGTGGTGGCCCTCTTCTTTCGAGGTCCTCGCCACCAGCACCGCCGCGTCGCCCACCGAAGCGTGGGTGATGAAGGTCTTCGAGCCGTTGAGCACCCACTCTTCGCCGTCGCGCACTGCGGTGGTGCGGGTACCGCCCGCGTCAGACCCGGCTTCCGATTCGGTCAGACCCCACGCGCCGATCCACTCTCCGGACGCCAGCTTCGGCAGGTACTCCCGCTTGAGCTGCTCCGAACCAAAAACGTAGAGGTGGTTGGTGCACAACGAGTTGTGAGCCGCCACCGAGAGTCCGACACCGCCGTCTGCGGCGCCGATCTCCTCGAGAATCGCGACGTACTCGACATAGCCGAGACCTGCTCCGCCATATTCCTCCGGAATCAGGATTCCGAGCAGGCCGAGCTCGCCGAGCTTTGTGAACAGCTCCCGGGGAAAGTGCTGGGCCTCGTCCCACTCGAGCGCCTTCGGCTCGATCTCGTTGCGGGCGAAGTCACGCACCATGTCGCGAATGGCTTCCTGGTCCCGAGTCAATTGAAAATCCACCGGCCCTCCCCTTTCATCCGTCACTGGCCTGTCGATTGTAGGGGTTCCACCGCCGGCCACCACCCCACAATCTGAATCCCGGTGTAGTAGTGCGCCAGGATCTGGTCGAAAGTACGGCCCGAGCGCGCAAGACCGTAGGCCCCGTTCTGGCACAGGCCGACCCCATGACCCCAGCCGCGGCCCATAAAACGCACGACCCGTTCCCCGTCCGCCCGAATTAGCAGGTGCATCTTAAAGAGAGTTTCCGGGAGCCCGAGGGCCTGGCGCACGTCAAAACCCGTCCACTCCTTGCGGAACCCATCGCGACCCTCCGCAGCCAAACCGACGACGCGCCCGGTGCGTGTCCGGCGTGTGACCACCAGACGCTCCAGCCCTGGTACGCCGAGCGAGCTCTCGAGCTCCGACCAGTCCCGCTCGCGCACCCAATCGCGCCATGCGGACCGCCGGTCAGCCTCGCCCCCGCCACCGGATCTCCGCACCACCAGCGCCACCACCTCGTCGCCCGCCCGAATCCTCTCGAGCTCCGTTCCCGGCAGCAGCTCGGCGGAGGCGAGTCGGCGATATCCGCCCCGCCAGCGACCCCACAGCGGCAGGGGCTCCAGCAGGTCCTCACCGTGCTCGGCCCGACGCGGGAAAATACCGACCCCCGCCGGTCGCGGCACGGCTTCACCGCGATCCCTTTCGATTTCGCCACGCAGCTCGAGAGCCGCCAACGCCGCCGCCGCCGGCCAATCGCCGTCGAGGCCTCCGGTCGGCGGATCGAGGGGGGCGCCGAAGAGATCGCTGAGAAACAGCAGCCCCTGGAGACCGCCGCCGTCCGGTGCGATCCCGGGTGGGGCGTCGATTTCCGTCGCCGCGAGCAGCAACTCAGCGAAGGCCTCGACCGTCACCGGATTCGACCCACCTGCACCCACCTGCGTGCGCTCGCGCACCTTGTCGAGGATCTCGGCCGGTCCGGCCTGAGGTCCGAGCCCGAGGACCCGGCGCGCCACCGCAGCCACAAAGGCGGTCCCGTCGACCCACGGACCGTCCGGCTCGGCGCCGGCCAAGGTCATGGGGCGCTCCCAAGCGCAAGGCACCGCCCGCAAGTACGGCTGGGCGCGACCGGAGAAGAGCTCGGAGGAGTCCTCGGTGTGACCACCGCAGGTCGAGGTGTACATCGCGTCGATGGGCTGACCCTCAAAGACCGCCACCAAGCCGGCGGTCTCCGTCACCGCCCTGTCGGAAAGCGGGTGCTCGGAGTCGACGCCCTTGTAGACCTGGCAGGCCGGCGTGTCGCACAGATCCCATCCCTCGTCGGCGTGATCGCCGATGTGAGCCACAGCGTAGGTGCGGGCGGCCACCGCCTGCGCCTTGAGAGCGTCGAGCTGGGGGAACTGCGACGGCCCCATCTCCGCCGGCAGGACTCCGCGCAGGTAGCTCTCGAGGTTGAGCTCGTTGATGATGAGAACCTCTGGACCCACCACCCGGACCCGCAACCGGCCGCGGTACCGTTTCTGTCCGACAGCCACCGGCCAGTCGCCCGCCGGCGCCAGAAGAGCTTCACCCGCCGTCTCAACCGATTGTCCCTCGGCGCCCTCGATCCGCAGCCGGCCGGAAGCCGGCGCCTGAAAGGCGCCGATGAACCCGAGGGCTGTGAGGCGGGCGGCGGGGTCCTCGGACTCGCCGGCCGGCCAGCGGACCCGCACCCGCATCAATCCGGTTTCGGTCGGCTCGAGACGGACCTCGGCAGCCGGTCCCAATGCCTGTCGGAGCCTGGCATCCGCATCGGTGGCAGCGGAGATTTCGCCCCAGGCGCCGACCTGCCACCACGGCTGGCCACCGGTGGCGATCTCCACGCCGAGTGGCCCCCACAACCACAGCGCCCGACCGTCTGCGTGCACACGGTAGGCGCGTCCAGGCTGCGGCAGCTCCACCCTCGAGGCCGATCGCCTCAACAATATCCGAACCAGCGGCTGCTGGAGGTCGTCGATCGGCATTGCAGAAGGGGGTGGGACCGTCGGAACCGGGGTTGGCGCTGGCGGCGGAGTCGGCTCAGCAGGAACCACAGTCACCAACGGAGCGGGCGTCGGCGTCAGCGGCGGCGCCGAAACCTTCGTCGGCGACTGCGCAGAAGTGCATGCCGCGAGAGTGAGACCGAGAACGATGGCGCTCGCGAACCTCACCGGTGCAGGCCTCCCTCGCGGGAGGCCAAACGCTCCGCGCGGTAGTCGCGACCGCGCAGCTCCAGGCGCCGACACATTTCGTACAGCCGCGATCGGATCCGCTGGGAGACCCGGTCGGTGAGGGTCTCGTCGGTCCGGCGCTTGAAGTCCGAGAAGTTGGTTGTGAAGACGGTGATCCGACCCTCCAGATAACGCGAGTTGACCAGGAAGTACAACAGGTCCATCACCCAGGGGGTGGTCTTGCCGGCGCCGAGCTCATCCAGCACGAGCAGCTCGGTTTCAACCAGCGGTTGCAGGATCTCGCGGCTGGAACCGGGGCCGTCAAAGGTCATCTGGATTTCCAACACCAGCGAGGTGAAGTCGGCGAAGCGCCCGCGAACCGGCGGCTTCTTCTCGCGCATGATCTGCTGCATGGCCGCCACCGCGAGGTGGGTCTTCCCGGTCCCCACCGGACCCATAATCAACAGCCCCTTCTCCACCGATGGGTAGAGGTCGACGAACTCCTGGACCGAGCGTTGGGCCTTTGCCAAGGTCGGATCTTCGGGGTTCCAGAGCTCGAAGCTGTCGAGTGTGCAGTGTCGATAGCGCTCGGGGATCCCAGCCTGCTCCAGAAGCCGGCGGCGGACAGTTTCCTCCGCGCACTCGCAGCGCCGAACCAGCTCGACGCCATCTTCACCTGCAAGCACCCAGCCGGTACCGTCACAGAGCTCGCAGGGGGTCGAATCTTTGGTCCGTTTCGCCATCGGAACAGTATAGAGAGGAATTCGGAATTCGGAATTCCTAATTCCTAATTCCCTCTAAAATCCCAACTCCTCAATCTCCACAAACCCGGCCGTGATCTCGGAACGCGCATGCTCGATCGCGTCGCGGACCGACTCGAGGGCGGCGGGCTCCCATGCCTCGTTGGCCACGACATCGAGCACTCCCGATCCAAGATCGAAGGCGAAGATTCTGCCGGCGAATGTCCCGTCGTGGACGTCGCGCGCCACCCGTAACATCGCTTCGGCAACATCCACCTCCACCGCTGCGACAACCAGGTCCGGTGCGGCCGCCATCAACTCCGGATCGGTGGCCACCAACACCAACCCGCTGTCTCGAGCCGCCGCGATGACCCTTTCGTCGACCAGGTCGCTGGCGTAGAGTGCCACGTCCACACCGGCCGCAATCAGCCGACGAACGCCCTCCACACCGTCCGAAGTCTCCACCACCACCCCGCTCCGTCGAGCCCGAAAGCCGGCCACGAACCCCTGTTCGAGTCGATCGAGCCAGGGTCGACCGCTTCCTTTCAGGAGGCCGACACGGTCGCTCGAAGCGATGGCCTCGGCCGCCGCACCGGCAAGGTAGCCCGCCTCCTCCGGGAGGAAAAGGATCCCACCCACGTTCGGGGCATGGGCACTGCCGGGGAGCAGCACGAAAGCCGTTCCTGGAGACGAGGCGGCTACCGAGTACACCACCTTGTCGAACCCCGGTCCGACGCAGAAAACAAGGTCGACCCCCTCCCTCCCCTGTTCATCCATACTCCTCCGACGCTCGGCGGCATCACCGACCCGCAGCCGGGCCACGTCAGCATCGAGCTCGGCCGCGATGCGTCCGAGGCCTTGCTCTGCAGCGAGCTCCCAACGACCGGTACCCGTGACAGTGGTGAGCAGCCGTACGGAGATCTTCGGCGCCGGCAACGCCTCACGGCGGCCACACGAAAGCAAGAAGAGCGGCAACACCAGCCAGCCGGCAACGAAAATCTTGGTGATTCGCATCGTGTCCACCATTCTACTGCGCTACCATTGTGCCGTGGATCTTCTTCGGCTCGTCGCTGAACTCGACGAACTCCTCGAGGCCGAGGCGGTGGCCGACTATTGCCCCAACGGCCTCCAGGTCGAAGGAGCATCCGAGGTTCGGCGACTGGTCATCGCAGTTTCCGCTTCGAAGGAACTCTTCTCCCGAGCCGCGGAACGCGAAGCGGACGCAGTCATTGTCCACCACGGGATCCTCTGGAACTCCTCCGAGGCAGCCCCTCTGGTGGGCTCATTTCGAGAACGGGTGCGACTGCTCCTCGACCACAAGATTTCTTTGATCGCGTACCACCTGCCGCTCGACCGCCACCTCAAGCTCGGCAACGCAGCCCAGCTCGCGCACCACTTGGGCTTGAACGAGCTGGAGCCCTTCGGTGAGCACCACGGCGCATCGGTGGGGGTGTGCGGCGTTTTCCCGGAACCGGTGGAGGCGGAGGAGTTCTTCGCCGCCGTCGCCGAAGCGTGTGAACGCGAGCCCCAGGTCTTTCCAGGAGGCGACCACATGGTGTCGTCGGTCGGAATCGTCACCGGTGGCGCCCAACGCGAGTTCCACCAGGCGGTGGCGGCGGGGCTCGACGCCTACGTCACCGGCGAGGCCACCGAGTGGGTCCTCCACCAGGCGGCGGAGGACGGGGTCCACTACGTCGCGGCCGGGCACTATGCGACCGAGCGCTTCGGCATCCGCGCGCTCGGGCGGTGGCTCGAAGAACACCACGACCTCGAGGTCGAGTTCATCGAGCTGCCGAATCCGGTGTAGGGCGGAAGGGCCCATTCCTTGGCGCACCTCCAATGTCCGTCTTCGTTCCCGTCTCCGCGCCCGCGCCCGATTTCCAGCAATTCGCCAGGCGAATTGCGGCCGGGCGAGGCGCCCGGTTGAGGGCAGATCGCCACCCAATCTCCGAACGCCCCTCAAACTCGGCGATGCGAGACATCTCCGAAGGAGCGCGCCCGGGCGCGGGCAGAACCTTTCCAGCTGCCTGGTCGCCAGCCCGCGCCGATAAATCCGAAATCCGAAATCCGAAATTCCCCTCACCGATCGACGCACCCAAGCGCGGGCAGAACGCTTCCAGCCACCTGATCGCTTCCTCGCGCCGGTAAATCCGAATTCCGAATTCCTAACCCCCTCACCTCCTAACCTCCTCACCTCCTCACCTCCTAACCTCCTAACCTCCTAACCTCCTAACTCCCTCTTGGGCTACACTCCCCCCATGACCAAGGCCGGTGGTTCACCAACCCCGCGGAACCTCTTCTCGTTTTCGCGGCTCAAGACCTTCAACCAGTGTCCCGTGCGCTACCGCTACCGGTACCTCAAGGGCCTCAAGGAGGCGTTCCGGTCGATCGAGTCGTACGTCGGCAACGCGGTCCACGACGTGCTCGAGTGGCTCTACGCCGAACGTGACCGGAGCGGCAGTCCCTCGAACGAGGTCATGCTCGAGCGGTTTTCCGCCCGATGGGAGGAGGGTTGGAGCGACGACGTCGCCATCGTGCGCGTCGGCGACGAATCAGGAAAGTACCTCCGACTCGGCCGCGAGATGCTCGACCGCTTCCGGCGTGAGACCTTTGCGCGAGACCGCAGCGAGACCGTGGCCCTGGAACAGCGCCTCTCGGTGCGCCTTTCTCCAAACGTGGTTTTCACGGGATTCGCCGACCGCGTGGGACGCACCGACAGGGGCAAGCTCTTCGTGATCGACTACAAGACCTCGCGCTCGGAGGGTGATGCGTCAGAGTTTTCCGAAGGCCTGCAGGCGCCCCTTTACGCCGCCTGCGTTCTCGAACACCACGGTGAGAGCGAGGCTCTCGCCGGATACCACTATCTCCGCCATGGAACGACCCATTGGCAGCGCATCGACAGCGAACGCGCGCAGGGATTGTTGGGCCGGTTCCTCGAGCTCGCCGAGGAGGCCGAGGCCGCAGCGGAGTTTCCCGCACGACCCGGAATCCTCTGCGCGTGGTGCGGCTTCAACGCCATGTGCCCCGACGCAGATGTCCCTGAGGCGTTCGCTGGGGGCCTTCGAATCGCCGAGGCGAAGCGATGATCCTCACCACGATTGTCGCGGCGGTGGCGCTTGGCATCGCCGGTCAGATCGTCGCCGATCGTTTTCACCTTCCGGCAATTCTCCCCCTGCTCGTGCTCGGGATTAGCTTCGGAGCAGCCGGGATCGGGATCGTTCACCCCGAGGCCCTCGGCGCGACCCTCGAACCTTTGATTCACCTCGGAGTCGCGATCATTCTCTTCGAAGGGGGACTGTCCCTCGATCTCAATCGGCTGGCAAGGGTCGGGGCGCCGGTGCGCAACCTACTCTCCATCGGGGTGGCCATCACCGGCCTCGGCGCGGCCTGGCTTGCACATTCCCTGGTCGACATGCCCTGGGCCGGGGCCGCTCTCTTCGGCGCGGTCATGGTGGTCACCGGTCCGACCGTGATCGCTCCCCTGCTGCGACACATGATCGCCCCCCGGGAGGTCAAGACCGTTCTTCTCTCGGAGGGGTTGATGGTCGATCCGATCGGCGCCGCCCTCGCCTACCTGGTGCTGCAATGGATCCACCTCGCCGGCATCCCACCACGGGCGCTGATCGGCGAGCTGCTGATTCTGGTGGCCACCGGAGCGGTCATCGGCTTCGCCGCCGGCGCTCTCACCAAGGGTATCATTCGCAGCCGGGTGGTGAGCGGGGAGCTGCGCAACCTCGCCATCTTGGCCCTGCTGATGGTCTGCTATCTGGTGGCGGAGAGGCAGGCCCCACAGTCCGGGCTGCTGGCTGCTATGGTGATGGGACTCACGGTCTCGGCTGCGGAGCTGCCCGACCTGACTTCGGTGAAGGCCTTCAAGGGGCAGCTCACGACCTTGACCATTTCGGTGCTGTTCATCCTGCTGGCCGCGCAGCTCGATCTCGATGCGATCGCGGAGCTCGAGTGGAGGGGGGCGCTGGTCGTCACCGGGCTGATTCTCATCGTACGTCCGTTGGCCGTCGCTCTGTCCATCTGGCCGCACCACCTCGACTGGCGGGGGAGATTGATGGTGGCACTCTCCGCTCCCAGGGGTATCGTGGCGGCGGCGTTGGCGTCGTTGGCCGCGATGGAGTTGGGGAAGGCCGGGGTTGCCGGCGGCGCCGCCATGGAGGGGCTCACCTATCTGGCGATCATCGCCACCGGAGCGTGGTCCACCGTCGTGGCCCTTTTTCTTCCCCGCCTCCTCGGTTACACAAAAGACCCCTCGCGCCGCCGCATCGTGCTCGTGGGCGCGAACGCCCTCACCGAGACGATTGCCGATCTGCTGGAGTCCGATGACAGCACGACGGTTGTGGTCGACGGGGTTTCCTGGCGATTGGACGGTTTCCGCGCCAAAGGCATTGCGACCGTCTGCGGCGACGCCCGTGACGCGGTCACTTACGAGGAAGCGGCAGTCGAGCGGGATTCAGTGGTGCTCGCCGGCACCACCAACGACGAGCTCAACCTCCTGGTCGCGGAGCTGGTCCGCTCCGAGTTCGGCGTTGAACACCCCGTGGTCGCCCTGCAGCGCCCCCCCGAAGACCTCGGGCGACGTTCGAGGGCCTGGATCGACTTGTTTGGAGGGCGGAGCTTCGACGTCCCTACCTGGATACGCCGGCTCGAAAACCGCACCGCCCAGCTGCTGTCCGTCGATCTTCGAGGGTCTGAGGCGATGGCGCTGTTACGGCAGGTCGAGCGAGAGTCTCCCGAGGGTGTCGCGCGTCTCACCGGCCACCGGCAGGACCAGGTCCGACTGCGGGTTGGCGACGATCATCTCGACAACCTCGATCTGCTGACGATCCTCGCCGCCGAAGGCCGCCCGATGGAGCTATTGTCGCCGATGGCAGCCCCGACCGAAGACGGGAGGACGCCGACCTCGAAACAGGGGAACCATGGATAGATCTCACAATTCTCGAGAAAGGTATTTCTCGATTTTCAGCTTTCGGTCCCCGCTGATCGATACGCCTTGTACCCCTCTTCGATGATCTCGGCGGCGCGCTGAAACTCGAACCAACCGAAGCCCCCGACGGCCGGTTCGATGGCGGGCGCCTGCCGGCCGCACGACCGCGACAGGTTGTACTGCATGATGTGAAAGGAGCGCGCCACAACCTCGAGACGGTTGGGCAGGTTGCGGTCCTTGCGTTTGAGACCAAAGCGGTGGCGGCGGAAGAATTCCTCGACATGCTGCAGCAACGCGGCCGGCGCCGTGCCGCCGAGAAGGAGCGGCTCCACCGACCGCAATACCGGTGAACCGGGCGCGGGTGGGCGCAGAACGTTGACCGCCAGCACGGTCGCGTCGTCGAGGCTGCGGGCGGCCTCGACGGGAACCGGAGTGACCAACGCCCCATCGACCAATCTGCGCCCATCCATCTCGAAAGGCGCCAGGATTCCCGGAATGGCCGACGAGGCCCGGACGGCATCGGCGAGTCCACCGGCGCGCAGCACCACTTCCCCGGCTGTGTCGAGATCACAACAGACCGCCGCGAACGGCGTACGCAGGTCTTTGATGGCCCGGGGTCCAACAGTCTGCCGAAGGAGATCCCCGAAGGCGGACCCGTCCACCGAGCGGACCATGATCCTGGCGAGACGCGACCAGTCGACCGCGATGAAAAAGGCCTTCATCTCCTCGGCGGCCATACCACCGGCATACAGCGCACCGATGATCGAGCCCATCGAGGTGCCGGCAATCGCCGCGATCTCGACGCCATCCTCCTCGAGTCCGCAGAGAACACCGACATGGGCAAGACCCTTGGCGGCGCCACCGCCCAACGCCAACGTCACCCGCCGTTCAGACATGGAAAGAGTGTAGCCCAAGAGGGGGTTAGGAGGTTAGGAGGTTAGGGGGTTAGGAGGTTTGGAGGTCGGAATTAGGAATTCGGATTTACCGGCGCGAGGAAGCGATCAGGTGGCTGGAAGCGTTCTGCCCGCGCCCGGGCGCCTCGCCCGGCCGCAATTCGTTGGGCGAATTGCTGGGGGCTCTCTCGGGTAGGGCGACCGCAGAAGATCGCGTCGCCTAATAGCCCGCATATCTCACCAGCTTCTTACTGCGGGCGGCGATGCGCAGCGCTCAGCGGTGTTTTCTCGCCTCGGGGTGCTCGACGTACTGTCGAGTACGCACTCCGCGCCCCTCAGGTCGAAAACTCCACTGGGCACGGCACCTCGCCGCCCTCGTTACAGAACCTGGTGAGATATGCGGGCTAGCAGTCCAAACCCGGAGCCCTGGAACCCGCATCGTCCGGGCGCCTCGCCCGGCCGCAATTCGCCCGGCGAATTGCTGGGCGAATTGCTGGCATCCTCTCGGGGAGCGCGACGACAAAAAAGGCCCCGGATTGAACCGGGGCCCTTCTTGCCGAGTCTCTCACCTGTCACCGAGCACTGAACGATATTAGTTCTGCTCGACCTTGATCTTCACCATACGGGGTTTCGACTCCTCGAGCTTGGGCAGCGTGAGCACCATCTCACCGTTCGAGAATCGAGCCTCGATCTTCGAGGAATCGATCGAGGAGGGCAGGTTGAAGGTGCGTTCGAACATGCCGTAGAGCCGTTCGACATGGTGATAGGTCTCACCATCCCGGGCCTCCTCGAGCTTGCGCTCGCCACGGATGCTGAGCGTACGCTGGTCCACCGTCACCTCGACATCTTCCGGTGCGAGTCCGGGAAGGTCGGCGGTGATCACTACCGCGTCGTCCCTCTCGAGGATGTTGACGGCGGGCGCCCAACTTCCGCGAAGGGGCCGCTCTTCACCATTGCGCCACAAGGCGCGCCCGAACATGTCGTCGAAGAATCGCTCCACTTGCCGGTTCAGGATCGAGACATCGGGTGCCGGATTGAATCGTGCCAACATAGCCATTTTCGTGTTCCTC
This sequence comes from Thermoanaerobaculales bacterium, assembly GCA_048061535.1. Classification (GTDB taxonomy): domain Bacteria; phylum Acidobacteriota; class Thermoanaerobaculia; order Thermoanaerobaculales; family Sulfomarinibacteraceae; genus Sulfomarinibacter. The sequence continues at coordinate 13,803 of JBGMRN010000040.1, forward strand.
CAATCGTTCGTCGTTCACACAGGAGAATATAGTACCTGAGCATCAGTTTGTCAAGTATTAGGTTTGAAAAATTTTCTAATTTGATGAAGAAAGCTATAGATATTTCGTAACCTATTGAATTAACTACTGAATACACGCCCGCATTTCTCACCGGATTGCGTCGCGAGGGATTCACGACGCAGCGCGTGTCTGCGCTCTCACAAGATTTGGGAGCGAAGGCGTACGTGCGGTACGTTACGGCGCGCCTTCGGCGCTTGTGTCTCACCACCATCAGCGCGTGGCCGATGGGCTCGCCCTCAGGCGAGCCTTCGGCCACTCTGCGCTGCTGTCGGCGGGGAGAGCGAGCACATCGAGAATGCGCTGACACGTGCTGGGAATCTTTGAACGAACGCACGATCCAGAGATTCGGATTCCAAACTCTTGACCAATTCTCCTCCCCCGTGACGCCGATCACCACATTCGACGAGGGGAAAACCCATACGGGAGTCGCGGTCCGGATCCTGCTATATTGATGGGCTATGACAGCGGATCCCACCCCCGATCGGAAGCCTCACTCCCGATCCGGATTATTTCTCATCCAAAGCGGAGAGGTACTGGGCAAGCTCCCCCGCGGAATCGCCGAGCGGGGCTATCACCTGTACCAGGATCGGCGGGTCGCCAGGATCGCGTGGACCGGAGAGGACCTCGAGGCGGAGCTGGTCTCACCCGGCTGCAGGGTTCGGGTCTCCGACCCGGTGGACGAGGCCTTCCCGCCGAGTGCCTGTACTCTCTGTGGAAAAGACGGGACCCCGTGTCCTCATGCCACCGCAACCCTGCTCCAGTGGCTCGATATTCGGAGCACCATGCAACGCCTCGGACCCGGCGCCATGTGGCGCGCAAACTCCCGCCACCCCTTCATCACCCCGAGCCACACGGCCGCAGAGCGGGTCGATCTCAGCCACCTCACCGGCCTCGACCTGCGTTCGGCGCTCGAGCTGCAGCTTTCGCTCCAGAAATCGGGCGACGCATCGGCCCAACTGATCGGCAACGAGGTTGAAATCCGCATCGCCCTGCCCTCGGGAGACACTCGACTGGTCTTCTTCACGGCCTCCACTCTTCCCGGCGCGCTGCCCCTTTTGAAGTCTCTTCCGCGAATCCGTCTCGAAGGTGAGCTGGCCGACCTCGAGCTTTCGGAGGCCCGTCTCCGTCCGGTTCTCACCACAACGTGGGACGACCAGGGGATCGTGGTCGAACCGGGCTACCGTCTTGGCGACGGCCAGGTCTTCAACCGAGAAGGACTCAACGGGCGGATCCACGGATGTTGGGCGCGCATCGGCAACCACCTCTGCCGCGTCCTCGACCCGGCCACGCCGTTGGTTCCGTTCCACCGCAAAGGCAAACAGGTGCTCAAGGGGAAAGACGCCCTGCGCTTCCTCAATCTCGACCATCCGCAGCTTCGCCGCCACTCCTGGTACCTGCCGAAAGGCCAGCTGGCCACCTTTCGGCAGCCGCAACTACCCCGGCCGGTGGCCTTCGAGGCCGAACGAGTTCCAAACGGAAAAGTGCGCGTGCGTCCGCGGTTTGTCGTCGACGACACGAACCTCTCGTGGCCCGAGGTGCTCGCTCTCCTCGAATCCGGCTACACCAGGATCGGCGAGACCGTTGTCCGCGCTCCCGATCTGCGAATGATCGAAGGGCTCGGCTTCCGGATGACGAAGAGACGGCGCGACCTCGGCTTGCTCGGCAACCGCATCGCCTTCATCCGGCTGGTGGCCGAGACCGGGCTGCCGATCGAAGGTCCTGACGAGGAGCTACGGGAGCTGGCGGCGATCCTCCAGGGGAAGACGGACCTCGAGATCGAGGACCCGCCGGGGCTGAAATCACTCCTCCGCCCCTATCAGCGCACCGGCGTCGGCTGGCTGTGGAGCCGATACCTGGTTGGCGTCGGCGCACTGCTTGCCGACGACATGGGGCTTGGGAAGACGCACCAGGTTATGGGCCTCCTGTGCCTGATCCGCGCCCGGAAACCGGATTCGCGGACCCTGGTAGTGTGCCCCCGCGGAGTCCTCGAACACTGGCACACCCTGCTCGATCGATTCGCTCCGGAGATTCCGGTTCGCCTCTTCCACGGCCCCGCCAGATCTCTCGACGATTTCGACAACGGTGGAGTTGTCCTCACGACCTATGATCTACTTTTCCGTTCCACCGAGGAGCTCGTGGACCGCGAGTGGGACATCGCGGTTTTCGACGAAGCCCAACGCATCAAGAACCCACGGACCAAGGCGGCGCGCGCGGCGCGCAAGGTCCCTGCCGCCTTCCGGGTGGCGCTCTCGGGAACACCAATGGAAAACCGGCTACTCGAGCTGTGGTCGGTTGTGGATTTGATCCTCCCCGGCTATTTGGGTTCTGAGAGGGACTTCCGCGCAACCCACCGCGACCCGTCCCACCACCAACTCCACCGGCTTCGTCAGAGGCTGGCCGCTCTCACGCTTCGGCGAGTCAAAGAGCAGGTGCTCGGCGACCTCCCGGAGAAGGTGGAGGATCATCGATACTGCTATCTACTTCCGGCGCAGGCGAACCTCTACAAGCAAATCCACCGCCAGCGAACAGCGGAGATCTCGGAGATGCTGCAGGACGAACGGGCGGAGATCCCCTTCATGCATATTTTCGCCCTACTGACACGCCTCAAACAGGTGTGTGACCATCCTGCTCTGGTTGACGGTGAGGGTGCCGCCGGGAGTGACTCGGCAAAGATGGAGATCTTCGACCAGATCCTCGACGAGGCGATCGACGGCGGCCTGCAGATCGTCGTCTTTTCCCAATACGTAAAAATGATCGACATTCTGTCACGCCACCTGGATCGCCGCCGCGTCCCCCACCTCGTGCTCACCGGCAGCACCCGGGATCGCGGCCGGATCGTTCGCCGCTTCAACTCGGAACAGCACGAGCGGGTCCTTCTCGCGAGCCTTCTCGCGGGCGGGGTGGGAATCGACCTCACCGGCGCCTCGGTGGTGCTCCACTACGACCGATGGTGGAACCCGGCCAAGGAGAACCAGGCAACCGACCGGGTTCACCGCATCGGCCAGCGGCGTTTCGTGCAGGTCTTCAAACTGATCACCCGCGACACCATCGAGGAACGCATCGACGAGCTCATCCGCACCAAGGCAGAGATGATGGAACAAGTCGTCGCCCCCACCGAGGACGTCCTCCGTCACCTCGGCCGCGGCGAGCTCGCGAATCTCCTTGGATTGGAATTGGAGGAAAGGAAAGGGAAGAGGGGAAGAGGAGAGAAAGGGAAAATGGGCAAAGGAGATGAGAGCGGGCGATGAGGCGACAGTGCCGAGTCTGGGAACCGTTTTTTTCTCTCAGCTTCTTTTCCCTTAACCCGTACTTCTCACCAGATTTCGTCGCGAGGGGTACAAGGCGCCGTGCGTGTCTGCGCTCTCGCAAGGTTTGGGAGCGAAGTCGTACTTGCGGTACGTCGAGCGAGCAAATCGAGAAAGCGCCGACACGCGCTGTGCATTGTGCCCCACAGTAGAAAGATGGTGAGATATGCGGGTTAACTGCTTTACTCTTAACCTCTTTGCTCTCAACCGCTTTACTCACAGCCCTCGACCCTCTAATATGCCAGTGGTTGTTGGGAGATTCAAGACCTAAGATGAGATCCAGACCAGATTCCGGAACCAGCTCTTGCTGAGCCCTGAGTACCTCATCTGTCTCGAGTGCGAGAGCCCCTGCTATGTGTTCGAGTGGAGGAACTCACTGGTCAGGGAAGCCCTCTGCGAGACCTGCGGCAACGAGGACCCGTCCCAGTTCGTCACCGAGGGTGAGTACGAGGACATGGCGATGGACCGCCGCTACGCACCCCCCTCGGAAACCTGATCCGGGTTATGACGACCGTCAGCTTTCTCTGGCACCTCCACCAGCCGGCCTACCGGACGGCCGACCGGATTTCCCACGCGCCGTGGACGGCCCTCCATGCCGGAGGCGCGTACATCACCCTCGCCCGAGCAATTGAGGCGACCGGCGGCCGGGGGCACGTGGTCAATATTGTTCCGACCCTACTCGAGCAGCTCATCGCCTACCGCGACGGCACCGTGAGAGACCCGGTGATCGAGGCGGTGATCACACCCTCCGATGAACTTGGTGAGAACCAGTGCAACCTGTTGGCGGAATGGGGCTTTCACGTCACTCCCCGCCAGCTCGCGCGCTATCGCCGGCTGGGCGAGCTTGCCCAACGACGATCGGCCTCGGGTTCGCCCAAACGACTGGCCGGCCGTTTCGACCGGCACGATCTGAGGGATCTTCAGGTGCTCTTCGTTCTCGCACAGGCGGGTGAGCAGGCATGGGCCGACGAGCGTCTTGCACCGCTCCATGAACGTGGCGATCACTTCGGCGCCGCCGACCACCGGCAAGCCGCAGAGTGGCTGCTCGCCCAGCCCGGCGAGTTGATCGAGCTGTGGCAGCGCATTGCCGCCCAGCCCGGCGTCGAGATCGCCACCAGCCCCTACGCCCACCCGATCATGCCGCTGCTCGCCGACACCAATGTTGTGACCGAGAGCTGGTCACCCAATCCAGCGCCGCGAGTGCCGGCATTCCGCTATCCCGAAGACGCCAGGTGGCAGCTCTCCGAGGGTCTCGAGCTGATGCGCGAGGAGGGATTCCGGCCTCGGGGATGCTGGCCCCCCGAGGGCTCGGTTTCGGAGGAGATCGTCGCCATCTACGGCGCCGCGGGAGTGGACTGGCTGGTCACCGACGAGGGCATTCTCGAGCGCAGCCTCGACCGCCCCGTACGAGCCGGTGATCGGGGGCTGCCGGAGCTCTACCAACCCTGGCGGCTGCCGGCCGGCGGCCCTTCGCTCTTCTTCCGTGACCGCCGTCTTTCCGACACCATCGGTTTTGACTACGGGCGTTGGGACGACGAGGGCCGAGCGGCGGAGGCCCTTGTCCACGAGCTGCTTGAGCTCGCACAACATCTCCCGGCTCAGGCCAACATCGTGATCGCCCTCGACGGCGAGAACCCTTGGCTCCACTACCCTGAAGGAGGAGGACGCTTCCTCCGTGATCTGATGGACCGGTTGAACCGAAGCAAACCGGCGCTGGAACCGGCGACCCTCACAGAGGCGACCGAGCAGACCGAACCATCCACCCTCGAACGGCTCCATCCCGGGTCGTGGATCAACTCGGTGTTTGCAACCTGGATCGGCCACCCCGAGAAGACCCGCGCCTGGGAGATCCTGACCGAGGTGCGCGACGCGATCGAGAAAAAAGACGGCGACCGCCCGCAATCCCTACTCTTGGCCGAGGGCTCCGATTGGTTCTGGTGGCTTGGCGACGACAACCCGACTCCGCTCGCGCCTCTGTACGATCAGATCTTCCGCCGCCACCTGGCCGACGCCTGTGATCAGGCCGGGATCAAACCACCGCTCGACCTCGAGAAGCCGGTGAAGGTGACGAGGAGTGACTGCGCGTCCGAGCTTCGCTACTGTCCGATCAAACACAGCTGGACCATCATCGCCGCCGGGCGCAACCATCGTCCCAAGGATCCGCCGCTCGCCGGGTGCGAGCCAGCGCCGGCGGCGAAGGACGATCCCTTCGCTCCCGGGAACGAGGGCCAAACACCTCCCGAGATCTGCGCCATTCCACTGACCGATGGCGGAGGTGCGTGGCAGGTGCGCGTATTTCCCAACACGTTTCCGGTTCTCCGGGTGGAAGGCTCTGTGATCCGGGAAGGCGTCGGGCTGAACGACCGGGTGAGCGGCGTCGGCGCTCATGAGGTGATCGTCGAAACCCCTGAGTCGGATCTCGAGCTGGCCGACCTCGGAATCGACGAGGTCGAGCTCGTGCTGCAGACCTACCGGGCACGGTTGACGGACCTTCGTCGCGACCCACGTCTTCGCTACGTTCTGATTTTCAAGAACAAGGGTCGTGAGGCCGGTGCTACGGTCGCTCACGCCCACTCTCAGCTCATCGCGACCCCCATTATTCCAACCGTGGTCGTCCAGGAACTGAACGCAGCCAAAGAGCATTACCTCCGGCGCGAGCGCTGCCTTTTCTGTGACGTCATCCGGCAGGAGCTCCGTCTTGCCGAACGCATCTGCCTGGAAACCGGGCACTATCTGGCGATCGCACCGTACGCCTCAGCCTTTCCCTATGAAACCTGGATCCTGCCCAGGGAGCACCGCCACGACTTCGCACTGGCATCAAACGAGGAACTCTTCGGTCTCGCCGTCATTCTCCGCGACTTCCTCCGCCGCATGCGTGCCCTCCTCGAGGACCCTCCGTTCAACCTGGTGCTCCACACCGCGCCCTCGCCCCACCCGCGACCCGGTCGGCCGCACTTCTGGTCCACCATCGAGCACGACTTCCACTGGCACCTCGAGATCGTGCCTCGCATCACCCGCCGCGCCGGTTTCGAGTGGGGCTCCGGCTTCACCATCAACCCCACCCCGCCGGAAGAGGCGGCACGGCAAATCAGGGAGGCGGAGGAATAGTTTTGAGTTCGGAATTCGGAATTCGGAATTCGGAATTCGGAATTTCCGGCGCGAAGAGATGATCTGGTGGTTGGAGGCGTTCTGCCCGCGCCCGGCCCCTGTCGCATGAATAGTTGTCACTTGTGAGTGGTGCGGAACCGAAAGCTTTATAT
>JBGMRN010000041.1:0-20296 GCA_048061535.1 Thermoanaerobaculales bacterium
GATTCGCCGCAGGCGCAGTGGTAAAGCCCGTTGCCCTCGAGGCTGACCCTCTTGAGGTCGGCGCCACACGCGCACTTGGTGTCGTCCGCGGCGTCGATCTCGCACTCGCAGGAATCCCCGCAGGTGCACAACAGCGCATCGTTGCCGTCCACCTTCACGACGTGTGCGGCCGCCATCTCGCCGCCGCAGCTGCAGGTGCCGTCTTCGATGCTGACCGAGCCGCAGTCACAGTCCGGACCGCAGGCACACGCGTAGACCATGTCGTGCCGCTCGGCGGGCTCGGCGTTCTCCGCCGTGGCCGCGCCCTCGGTCTCGACTACGACCTCGGTCTCGGCCACCGGCGCCGTCTTGGAGCAACTCAGGACGCCGATCATGGCAATTCCAACCACCAACGCCAGCAATAAGCTCTTTTTCATGTCCCCTCCGATTTTCCCCCGCCGAGTCGCTGGATGAACGTCCATCGCGCGGCGGGTTCCTCTCCAGCGGCTATCCTACAGGGTTTTGGCTGTCAATTGGAATGGAGGATATTGATATGCGTGGAACCAACGATTTCCTGTCACAGCGAAGAACGGTCGATCAGCCGGTTCAGGTGGCCGTCGAGGTACTTGATCAGGTAGATGAACCTCCCGAAGCGCTTGTTCCTGGTCTGGCGGTTGAAGTAGCGGTAGTAGATCTGCTGCATGATCACCACCAGCCTGAAGATCCCGTAGATCCGGTAGAAGTCGAAGTTCCCGATCTCGATGCCGGTCCGGTCGGCGTAGTAGCGCACGACCTCGTCCCGTGTCAGCATGCCTCTGAGGTTGGTGGGCTGCAGGCGCATCATCCGCAAGAGCAGGGGGTCGTTCTTCTGGATCCAGTAGGCGAGGCTTTTGCCGAGATCCATCAGAGGGTCGCCGATGGTCGCCATCTCCCAGTCGAGGACGCCGATGACCCTGAGCGGGTCCCGCGGATCGAGGACCACGTTGTCGAAGCGGAAATCTCCGTGGATCAGGCAGGCTCTGGTCTCCGGGGGCATCTTGAGATGCAGCCACTCCATGACCCGTTCGTAGGAGGGCGCGTTCGGCGTGCGCGCTTTCCGGTAGCGTTGGCTCCATCCTTCGATCTGGCGCCGGATGTAGCCCTCCGGTCGGCCGAGATCCCCGAGTCCGGCGGCCCGGTAGTCGACGGCGTGCAGCTCGATCAGACGGTCGATTACAGTGCGGCAGAGGTGGGAGACCTGCTCGCGCGGCAGGGCGAGCCCGGCGGGCAGGTTCTTGCGCAGGATGATGCCCTCGATCCGTTCCATGACATAGAAATCGCACCCCATGACCGCCTGGTCATCGCAGAAGGCGAGCACCTCGGGCACGTAGGGATAAGCACCGTGGAGCGCGGTCAGCACGCGGCACTCCCGCCCCATGTCGTGGGCGGTCTTCGCCTTGTGGCCGAAGGGTGGGCGGCGCAGCACCAGCTCCCGACCGCCGATCCTGACGAGGTAGGTGAGGTTGGAAGCGCCGGAGGGGAACTGCGCAACCTCGGCCTGACCTTCGAGGCCGGGGATCGCCGATCTCAAGTACTCCTCGACGACCGCGGGGTCAAGCTCTTCGCCCGGTCTCACGGCCCGTGGGCGGTCGATTCCGGTCATTGACGGGTCGAGGCATCCGCCTGGTACTGCCGCAGGATTCGCCGCGCCAGGGAGAGCTTCTGCACCTCGTCGGGCCCGTCGTAGATGCGGGCCGCCCGCTCGTGCCGGAAGAAGAAGGCGAGGGGCGTGTCGTCGGTCATTCCCAGGCCGCCGTGGACCTGGAGGGCGCGGTCGACCACCTTCTGCATGGTGTCGGCCACCACGAACTTGATCATCGAGATGTCCTGGCGGGCCTCCTTCCAGCCCAGCCGGTCGATCTTCCAGGCGGTGTGGAGGGTCAGCAAACGGGCGGCCTGGATATCGGCGGCGCACTCGGCCACCCAGGTCTTCACGATGTCCTTGTCCGCGAGCGTCTCATCCGGAGAGATGCGTCGGGTGACGGCGCGGGCGCAGAGGAGGTCGAAGGCGCGGTTGCAGATCCCGATCCAACGCATGCAGTGGTGGATGCGCCCGGGGCCGAGGCGCTCCTGGGCGATCACGAAGCCGTGGCCTTCGGGCCCGAGCCGGTTGCCCCGGGGGACCCGGCAGGAGTGGTAGAGGATCTCGGCGTGGCTGAAGTAGTCGTCGCCGGCGTGGCCCATGATGTTGATGTTGCGTACCAGGTCGAAGCCCGGAGTGTCGGTGGGTACGATGACCATGCTCGCCCGCTGGTGAGGTGGCGCCTCCGGGTTGGTGACTGCCATGACCACCGCGAAGGTGGCGCCGTCGGCCGCGGTGGTGTACCACTTCTGCCCGTTGATGACGTAGTCGTCGCCGTCCACGACCGCGGTGGTCTCCATCATCACCGGGTTGGAGCCGGGCATTTCGACCTCGGTCATCGAGAAGCAGCTGCGGATCTCACCGTCGACCAGTTGTCGCAAATAGGTCTCTTTTTGCTCGGGCGTGCCGTACTCGTCGAGGATTTCGATGTTTCCGGCATCCGGCGCGTGGCAGCCGAAGACGAAATGGCCGAGCGGAGTTCTTCCCAGGGCCTCGGAAACCAGGCCGTGCTCCACCAGGTTTAATCCCATGCCGCCAAGGCTCTGTGATTGATTGGGCGCCCACAGACCCATTTGCTTGACCTTCTGTCGCTTCTTCTCGATTGCGGGAAGGAGCTTGCGGAATGATCCACTGAGAAACGCGGTCTCCATCGGGATGAGCTCTTTGTCCATGAACCCGTTGATCATCTCCAGGGAGGTTTTCATCTTCTCCGAGATCTGGAATTCCACGGCTGCTCCTTCCGAGGCGGGCCCGCTCAACGATTGCCGAGAAGAAGCATGGATCATCGGGCGGAGAAGCACAACCGTTTTTCAACGCCGCAGGATTGCCGCTGCCGCAAGGCGACGGGAACGCAGACCCCGCACGGCGCCTCGCCGCCCTCGCGACGAAACCCGGTGAGAAATGCGAGCTAACGATGAGATTCGGTGATCGGTGCGGGCTGAGGCATTGCCTGTTTCAATTCGGAAACACTCCTGCTACCGTTGTCCCGATCGGACACGGAGAATTCGTCCGAGGTCGATGGTGATGTTGAAACCGAAAGAGCTGGATCGTATCGCGCGAACCGATGAGGGGGACCTCGCAGAGGTCCCGTTCGGTGTGCTCCTCTATGCCCTGGCGCGGGCGCGGCGCACCACTGCGCTCCAGATCCGGCGCGGACCCTTGAACAAGGAGATCTTCTTCGAGGAAGGTGTTCCCGTGGACTGCAGGTCCAACCTCGTCCATGAGACCCTCAGCCGTTTCATCGTGACCATCGGCCGGCTGGACGAGACGACCGCCAACGCCTGCTACAGCGAGGCGGTCGCGCGCTCGGTTCGCTTCGGCGACGTGCTCATCGAAAAGGATTTGGTCAGCGCCGAGGAGCTGATCAAGATTCTGCAACAGAACCTGGCGCGCAAGCTGCTGGACGGGTTCTCGTGGCGCGATGGCCCCTATTGTCTCGGGGGGGCGAGCGGCGCGGTGGACTCTCCGCTCAAGGTCAACGTGCCCCAGCTCGTCTTGATCGGAGTCAGTCGCTTTGCCACCCAGGAGCAGATCGACGGGTCGGTCCGGCCGCTGATAGGAACACCACTCGCCCTCCATCCCGCACCGGTCTTTCCGGCGCAGGATCTCTCGCTGTCGGCGACTCACAAATCGCTGGTGGAGGCTCTGCAGGACGGACCGCTGCGCATCGACGAGTTGGCTTCGGAGACAGGAGTTCCGTACGAGGAGCTGACGCGGGCCCTGTATGCGCTGACGCTGATCGAGCTGGTTGCCCCGGCCGGACAGACCGGCAGTACTCGGCCTTTGCCGGCGACCCGCCCACCGCAGCGCAAGGCTCAGACACCGCCTTCGAGCCGGTCGGGGCCCAAAGCTCCCCGGGTTCCGGACGAGCTGAGAAAAGAGCTGATGGGGCTGGTGCTCAACCACCGGCGCAAGGACGCCTTCGAGCTCTTGGGAGTCGATCCGGACCAGGTCGTCGATACGGTCTCGGAACGATTCCTCGAGTTCGCCGAGAGGTTCGCTCCGTGGCGTTTCGACCAGTCCCTGGCCGAGAAGGCCCGGGACGTGTTCCTGGCCGGCGCCCGCGCGTATGCGGAGCTCCGCGACCCGGATCGACGCTCGATCCTCCTCGACCGGCGCGGGCGGGCGACCAAATCGAAAACAGAGCCGAGTGCTGCCAGTAAGTTTCGGATCGATACCGATCTCCTCGACCCCGATCTGCAGTATCGGAAGGGGATGAAGATGGTCGCCGCCGGCAGCTACGAGCAGGCCCTGGCTCAGCTCGAGTTCGCGGCCGACCTTGACCCGCAGAACATGACCTATAGATCTGAGCTCGCATACTGCCGATTCCTCGCGAGACCGGCGACCGAGACGACTCTGGCCCTCGACGAGCTCAACGACGTGATTCGTATTGAACCCGGATGTGGGCTCGCCCATCTTCGCACCGGAGAAATCTTGCGGCAGATCGACCGGTTCGACGAGGCCGAAGCTGCGCTCAAATGTGCGATCAAACCGATGGCCCCCGACCGACGGCCGATCGAAGCTCTGCGCTCGCTCGCGGCCGAGCGCACGACCAGGCGCTGACTGGTTGACGAGGAGGTCGGTGTCGGGCAGACAGTACCGTCACGGCCTCACTGGGCCGCGTCGCTTTGAAAGGACTTCGAGCTCTTCCTGCTGCCCGCCATCTCCCGGAGACGATCGATGGGAAAGGCCTCTCGGGTGTGGCCCTGGTAGCCGGTGACGCTGGTGGCCTTGAGAAGGGAGTTGAGGATCGCTTCCACCACCGCCTGCACCGCGGCGCCGACGCAGAGGGTGTTGGTGAGGACGATTGGTGACTCTATGTTGCCCAGCTCGCTCACCTGGAGGAATCCCGCCGCCTTGCCGAAGGCGTTGGCCGGGAAAACGCCGGCCGCCACCTTGGACTGGAACAGATTACCGCCGTGGGGAAGGACCGCGGTGATCCCTGTGCGCGTGGTCTTGCCGTCGATCAGGGTTCGGTGGCCCACCCGGACGCCGGCGACGTCGGTGATGGCGTTGAGCGGACCGGGATCGAGAACGCCGGGGGCGATCCCGAGGTCCCTGAGACGCGGGCGATCTTCGTCCGCCCCGAAACAGGGCAGCGAGCACATCAAGAGCAACAGAGCGGCCGTTAATCGAATCATGGGCGTCCTCCAGCTTCACGGACCAGCGCATCGGCCAGCACCTGCAGCGGATCGAGCCAGGGCAAGGCCGGGGGATGGCGGGCGAGCACCAGCGAGACCTCGGTGCAGCCGGCGATCAATGCCGTGGCGCCCTGGTTGGTCAGATCCTCGATGGCAACCGACATTGCGCGGTCTGATCTCGCGGAGACTCCGCGGAGCTTGACCTCCCCGAGGGCTGCCATCACCGCGCGCTGAACGCTCTGGGTGGTCGGCGCGACCGGAACCAGGCCGTGGCGGACCAGCGCGTGGCGGTAGATCCCGGCATGGTGCGTTCCGTCTGTGGCGAGCAGACCCACCACCGATGCGTCGCCAAAGACCTGTCGCGCGCGGTCGGCCGTTTCGCTGATCATGTCGAGGACGGGAATGCCGACCCCGGCGCGGATTTCGGCGAGGAACGCGTGGGCGGTATTGCATGGGACACCAATCAACTCGGCTCCCGCCCGTTCGAGATTCCGGGCGGTCTCGGTGAGGGCCCGGATGACCGGAGCGGTGTCGCCGGACAGCAGCGCCAAGGTCCGGTCGGGGATCTTCGGATTGCTGTCGACAATGACACGGAGGTGATCCTGCTCGGTGGCGACCGGCGTGCCGCGCACGATCCTGGCCAGTAGCTCGGCGGTCGACTCAGGACCCATACCCCCGAGAACGCCAACCACCCTCTGCTTCATCGATCCCACCACATCCTCGACTCCGAGCCCACCGCTTCTTGACAGTCTAGACGTACATCTCCTCGACGAGCGGGCCGAAGCGTTCGAGGGCGACGTTGCGTTTGACCTTCATCGTCGGCGTCAGGAGGCCGTTCTCGATCGTGAACTCCTCGAGCAGGCGGAAGGTTTTTATGGTCTCGTACGAGGCGAGGTCGGCGTTCTTTGCCTGGACCTCGGCCTCGATGAGGCGGTTGATCCGCGGGTCTTCGATCAGTTCCTTGATACTTTTGCCGGGAATGCCGTTCTCCCCGGCGAAGTCGCGGATGTTGTCGCCGTCGACGGTGATCAACGCGGTCAGGTAGGGTCGGCGGTCGCCGATGACGCAGACCTGGCTGATGTACTTGGAGGTTGCGAGAAGCCCCTCGATCGCCGACGGCGCGATGTTCTTGCCACCGGCAGTAATGATGAGGTCCTTCTTGCGGCCGGTGATTCTGAGGAATCCCTCGGCGTCGATCTCTCCGAGGTCCCCGGTGTGCTGCCAGCCGTCCGGGGTGAGCGTCTCGGCGGTCTCGACAGGCATCTTGTAGTACTCCTTCATGACATTGCGGCCGCGGTAGAGGACCTCGCCGTCGTTGGCGGTCTTCTGCTCGATGCCGGGCCCGGTCGGCCCGACCCAGCCGAATCGATAGTCGTCGAACCGGTTGAGGTTGGTGAAGGAGGTGTTCTCGGTCATGCCGATTCCCTCGACAATGAGCACGCCGGCGCCGTGGAAGAACTTGGCGATCGAGGGGTTGATCGGCGCCGCCCCACTGATGCACCAGCGCACCCTGCCGCCGAGCGCCGCCTGTACCTTGCTGAAGACCAGCTTGGTGGCGATGGCGTACTGCAGTTTGGTCAGAGGGGGGATCGCCTTGCGTGCCAACTTGAGGTCACTGACTCTGTCGCCAACGCGGCAGGCCCATCTGAAGATCTTCAGCGCCGCACCCCCCTTGGCCTCGGCGCCGGAGACGATCTTCGAATAGACCTTTTCGTAGATCCGCGGCACGCTCGGGAACCAGTGCGGGCGAGCGATCTTGAAGTCCTCGGCGATGGTGTCGAGGCCGCGTGCGAAGGTGGTCGTGCACCCTGAGACCAGGGCGCAGAACACGAGGGTGCGGGCGAATATATGCGCGAGCGGCAAAAAGAGCAGCGTCTCGTCGCCGTCGAGGATCTGGGTCGAGGCGAAGACCGACTGAGCGGTGAAAGTGATGTTGTCGTGGGTGAGGACCGCTCCTTTCGGAACTCCGGTCGTGCCCGATGTGTAGACGATCGTCGCGATGTCGTCGGGGGTGACGTCGGCGATTCTGGCATCGAGGACATCGTCCGGCACCTGGCCGCCGAGGGCGACGAAATCGTCGAATCCGATGACCCAGTTATCGGCGGGCGGTTCCCCGGTGAAGAGGATTAGCTTGCGAACGGCGGGGATCTTCTCGCGGATCGAAAGCAGCTTGGAAAGCTGGTCCTCGTCCTCGGCAAAGACGAGCACCGCGTCGGAGTGGTCGACGATGTATCCCACATCGTGGGCGAGCAACGACTGGTAAATGCCGACGGCGCACGAGCCGATACTGGCCATGGCGACATCGACCAACACCCATTGATAACGGGTGTAGCTGAGGATGTTCACCTTGTCGCCCTTGTTCACGCCGAGCGCGATCAAGCTTTTCGCGACCCGACGCACGTCGTCGTGGAACTCCTCCCAGGTGATCGACCGGACCTCGCCCGAGTCGAGGATCCACCGGTAGGCGGCACGGTCCGGAAGCCGATCGACGATTTCCATCAGCATGTGGTGGATGTTCCGGAAGTCTCTGATTTCGACCATGTATCCCTCCACAGCACCGACTCGAGCCGGCCAATATGGTATCCGTTGTGGCCCCGCCGAAGTGTAGCAGAGGGGTAGGTGAGATATGCTGCCTGACCGTGGGGAGGAAGCGATGCGCGAAATGAGTTTTGGATTCGACCGGCGGCGGTTCATGGCCTACTTTGCGGGTTTCGGTCTGGCGGGAACGGCCTTCCCCGCCGCTCTGTGGGCTCAGGTGGAGGTAGAGGGAACCGTCACCAAGGAAGCCTTGCGGGGCGCTGAGGAGTTGGCCGGGCTCGAGTTCACCGATGCTGAGCGTGAGCTGATGCTCGAGGGATTGAAGGACTTTCGCAAGGACTACGAACGGTTGCGGGATGTGCCCCTCGACAACTCGGTGGCCCCGGCCCTACTCTTCGATCCGGTGCTCCCGGGGATGGAGATCCGGCATCGACCGCTGACTGCCCGGACCAGCCGTGCCCGGTTGAAGACCCGGCCCACCGATGACGGGGCCCTGGCCTTGCTGCCTGTGACCGGGCTCAGCCACCTGTTGCGGACTCGTGCGGTCTCCTCGATAGAGCTGACCGAGCTCTACCTCGACCGGCTCCGGCGATTCGATGCGGACCTCCACTGCGTCATCAGTCTGACCGAGGAGCGAGCTCTCGAGCAGGCCCGCCGTGCCGATGATGAGCTGGCCTCGGGGATCTGGCGGGGACCATTGCACGGTGTCCCCTGGGGGGCGAAGGACCTGCTGGCCGTGCGCGGCTACCCGACCACCTGGGGGGCGACGCCTTTTAAGGATCAGGTCATCGATCAGGATGCCACCGTAGTCGAGCGGCTCGATGCCGCGGGCGCGGTGCTGGTGGCCAAGCTTTCCCTCGGCGCTCTTGCCTGGGGTGATGTCTGGTACGGCGGCAAGACTCGCAATCCGTGGGACCTCGAGCAGGGTTCGAGCGGATCCTCGGCCGGTCCGGGATCGGCCACCGCGGCCGGGTTGGTGGGGTTCGCGATCGGTTCGGAGACCTGGGGCTCGATCGTTTCGCCCTCTACTCGCTGCGGCGTCACCGGGCTGCGGCCGACCTTCGGGCGGGTCAGCCGCCACGGCGCCATGGCCCTTTCGTGGAGCATGGACAAGCTCGGCCCGATGTGTCGGAGCGTCGAGGACTGCGCTCTCGTCTTGGCGGCGATTCAGGGCGCCGACGGCCTCGATCCGACCGCGACCGACCAGCCGTTCGTGTGGGACGCAGATCTCGACATTCGGTCGCTTCGGGTGGGTTTTCTGCAGTCGGTGTTCGAGACCGAGCCGGAGCTGGGGGAGGATGCGACCGAGGAGGACCGGGCGGCGGCGCGGGAGTGGCGGGAGATCGATCTCCGGGCTCTCGATGTGCTGCGCTCGTTGGGTGTGGAGCTGGTCCCGATCGAGCTTCCCGATCTTCCGGTGAGCTCGCTTTCCTTCATTCTCAGCGCTGAAGCGGGGGCGGCTTTCGACGATCTGACACGCAGTGGGCGGGACGATTTGCTGGTACGACAGATCGAGAACGCATGGCCCAACGTCTTTCGGCAGGCGCGCACCATCCCGGCGGTGGAGTATATCCGGGCCAACCGTGTGCGCACGCTGGTCATGCGCGAGATGGAGCGCGTTTTGGAAGACGTCGACTGTTGGGTGGCGCCGGCTTTCGGGGGATCGAACCTGCTCCTCACCAACCTCACCGGACACCCCGCCGTCGTGTTGCCCAACGGCTTTCGGGCGGACGGGACGCCGACGAGCTTCACGATCAACGGGAGACTCTTCGGCGAGTCGGAAATCCTCGCTTTGGCGAGAGCCTACCAGGAGGCTTCCGGCTTTCATCTTCGGCACCCGGAGCGGTTTTCAGGGAGTCCGTGATGCTCATAGTCTCCTGCCCTTGAAATCAGGTGAATTGAGTAGGATAAGATTGACGGAGCAAGCCAACTGGAGGTGCGCCATGAGGAGGACGGCGGCAGGTGTCGCGTGGATTGTGGCCGCGGTGTTGGCCGTGCCGGCAACGGCTCAGCACGACCTGTCGGAAGCGGCCTCCAGGATCAAGCTGAAACGGCCCGAGGGCGAGGCGGTGGTCATCGACAAATACATGGTCGGCTCGTCCGGGCGGCCGTCTGGTGGCGCCGGCGATGGCGAGATCCTGCTCGAGGCGATCGTCGAGAGCTCGGAGGCGGCGCAGTCGGTCGTGGCGCTGATGCTGGAGGTTCGTGCGGGCGACGTATTTTATGACGACGGATGGCGGGCGCGAGTCGATGCGGCCGCCGATCGCCTCGGTGACGCCGGCGGCAACGTGCTGAACGCCAACGTGCCCGAGCGGTTCGCAGAATCGTACGAGACTGCCCAGCGCGGCATCGACCAAGCCGGCGCCGGCATTGCGCTGCTGCGAAACTCGATGATCAGCGACCGGCCGTTCCTTACCGGAGTCAGCACCCGGCTCGCAGAGGGCATCAGTCTCCTGGACGATGCCGCGGCATCACTGCGGGTCGTGTTGCGCAAGGTCGACGCCGAAAAGCCCGCGCAGGACATCGAGCCGATCGCGGCGAGTCTTGCCATCGAGGCGTCGTGCGGGGGACGCTTCGCCGAGGATTCGGAAGGCTATCGAGACTGCGTGGCCGGACAGGAAGCCGCCCGTGATGCCATCCGCGGACGCTTCGCTTTTTCAACCGGCCTTGATGAGTCAAAATTCAACACGATCCGGAACGCGTGCGCATCGGAGTGGCCGAGGGATCTCGTCCAGCGGAACGAGTGTGAGCGGCGGAGGATCGTGACGGCGGGAGGGCGCTGAGCCGTTTCCGCGATGTAACCTTTCTCATCGGACCGGCACAGTGAAGGTCGAGCACGGGAGTGCTCCTCCTTCCTCCGCCCCCCGGCCCCCCCCCGGGGGGTCATTTTTTGCTCCATTTATCCGGCGGCGCCGCTCGGTTTGGTGCGGCGATAGACCGCGACCATGTCCTTCACCGACTGGCGGAGGCTCGGGTCGGGAATGAGAGCCGCCAGGGCCGGATTCGTTCGGCACACTCGCCCCAGGTGCTGGAGCGCCTCGCTTCGGCGGCCCTGGGCGGCCAGCGAGAGGCCGAGGTAGAACTCGGCGTCCTCGTGCGGCCACCCGGCGAATGCGGCGCGGAATGCGGTCTCCGCTCCGCGGGCGTCGCCGCGGAGCAGGCGTGCGCGGCCGACGGTACGCCACAGGGTCGGCGCCTGTCCCGGATATCTTCCGATTCGGGGGAGAACCTGAGCCTCGACGGCTGCCGCCCCCCGGGATCGCCGATCCGGATCATTCGCCTGGATCAGCAGAAGGCGTTGCTCGAGGCCGCCCATCCACAGACTGAGGGCCGCACGCCGCAACTGCCAGGCAGAGCCGGCCAGGGCAAGAGCTACGAGCGCAGCAGCGATGGGAAGCCGGCCCCTCTTCAGCGCAACCAACCTGGCCCCATCGCCGCCCTCTGCGAGAATCTGAGCCAATACGAGCGCCATCGGGATCAGGCCCACCGCGACGTGGGTCGGGTAGTGGAGAAGGAGGAAGGGCGCGGACGCAGCCGCCATCAGGGGCAGCACTGGACCGGCCCGGGCTCGAGCGCCCGCGATGGCGACCACCAGCGCCAGTATCCACAACGCCCCTGGGATGCCGAGCTCGGCGACCTGCTGCAGCGGGTCGCAATGGGCCCACTCGAAATGGGAGGCCAGCTCTCCTCTGAGACCGGTGCCCCCACGGCGCGACAGCCAGTTGAGGCGGCTCGGGTAGTAGGCCTGGGTATAGTTTGCGGCCCCTACACCGAGCATCGGTCGGTTCCTGACCATCTCCGCGCCGGCGGTCCAGCCGTCGCCGCGCGCTGAGAGAAGGATGTACCATTCGCCGGCTCGCACCTGTTCAGCCGCACGCTCGACCCGAGCGCCGAGCCCGGCGGCGAGGGCGATGGCGAGAAGGACAACCGCAAAGGCGACCGTCACCAGCCACAAGGCCCGGGACCTCTGTCGTATCAGCCACACGACGAGTACCGCCGCCAGAGCCACGAGCCCGGTGAGGGTCTGGCTGAGCAATGTCGCGAGCGCGAGCAGCGCTGCGAGCGCACGGTACAACCACCGCCTTCTGGATTCCTCACCCCAGGTCAGCAGCAGCGGGAGCAACAGCACAGAGGCCATTGCCAGATCGGCGGGGTTCCCGGCGAGCCCGGTGAGACTGCGACGACCTGCTGCTGAGGCGGGACCGAGCTCCAGTACCTTCATCCCGGAAGCCTGCAGGATCATGACCGCGGCAGAAATCGCGGCGCCGAGAGCGGTCGCAAGAACGAGGCGGCGTCGGCAGTGGGCGCTGAGAGTTGAGAGCCAGAGGATCCCGCCGACCCAGATCAGGGTCACCAGGGCCGAGGTGACGGCCCGTCGGGGGTTTTCGCTCCACAGAAGGGAAAGAGCCTGCAGCGCGGGAAGCGCCGCAAGCACCATCACCAGCCGACCCGTCGGCAGCACGAGAGTTCCCCGGCGAAGCGCCCATGCCCCCCCGAACCCAGCCGCGATGGCGAGTGCCGTGAGGATGACGACCTCCTTCGGCAGCCGGAACTGGCTGGTCGCCCCAGGAAGCACAGCCACCTGGCCGAGCAAAAAACCGGCGCCGACCAGATAGAGAGTCCAGCCCGGTGACGCGGCAGCTTCCGGTTCGTTCCGTCCCACGCAAGCATCCTAACCCGCATATCTCACCATGTCGCGTTGCGAGGCCCGCGACATCGCTCAAGATGCGGCGTTGACGACCCGAGGGCCGCGCAGTGGTACTCAGCAGCAGTTCGTCGAGCAGCCCGGCGGGAGCCAATGCCTCAGATTGTGTTGTATCGCGGGCCGCGGCAGCGAGGTGGTGAGATATGCGGGTTCACCCTGCGGCGCCGGAATCCAGGAGGTTCCGGCGCCGCAGGGAGCTGTTGACCTCCCCCCCGGAACCTGTACCCTTATGGTTTCATCGGCGACATGCCATCGTGGCTGTTGCGCGGTTGGGCGAATGAGGAGGACAGATGCTGCGATCGGTGATCATTGGAACCGGCAGTTACATCCCGACCGAGCGGGTTCCGAATGAGTTTTTTCACGATTCCAGGTTCTTCGAGGACTACGAGAAACCTCTCGATCCTTCAGACAGCCCGAGGATCGTTGGCAAGTTCCAGCAGATTACCGAGATCGGTGAGCGGCGGTGGGTCACCGACGACCTGGTCGCCTCGGACATTGCGTTCTTCGCCGCTGAGCGCGCGGTGGAGTCCGCCGGCATCGAGTCTGAAAGCCTCGACTACATCATTTTCGCCCACAACTTCGGCGACATCCGCGCGGACAACCGGCGTTCCGACTTCGTTCCCAGCCTGGCGGCGCGGGTCAAGCAACGCCTCGGGATCGTCAACCCCGAGTGCATCGCCTACGACCTCCCGTTCGGTTGCCCCGGCTGGCTGCAGGGGATGATCCAGGCCGACTACTTCCTGCGCTCGGGCGATGCGTCACGGGCTTTGGTGATCGGCGCCGAGACCCTGTCGCGAATCTCGGACCCCCACGACAGGGACGGCATGATCTATTCGGACGGAGCGGGGGCGACGGTCTTGGAGGCAAGGGAAACCGATGAGGCGGTGGGGATTCTCTCGCACGCAGCCCGTTCGGATACCTACGAGCACGCCCGGCTGCTGTGGATGGGCGAATCGTACGACCCGGACTACGGGGAGAACCACCTCTTCCTCAAGATGTACGGACGCAAGCTGTACGAGTACGCGCTGACCCGGGTGCCGGGGGTTGTGCAGACGAGCCTCGAGCGGGCCGGCCTCAGTCTCACCGACATCGACAAGGTGCTCCTGCATCAGGCCAACGCCAAGATGGACGAGGCGATCCTCAAGCGGCTCTTCAAGCTGTACGGCGTCAGCGAGATCCCCGAGGGCATCATGCCGATGATCATTTCATGGCTGGGCAACTCGTCGGTGGCCACCGTGCCGACTCTTCTCGACCTCATCGTTCGTGGCGAGCTGGACGACCAACAGCTTGGTTCGGGCGATACCGTCATCATGGCCTCGGTCGGTGCGGGCATGAACATCAACTCGTTGGTATACCGCTGGGTGTGAGCACCCAGTTCTCAATCCTCAATCTTGAATTCTCAATTCCTACCCACTTCCGCGGCTCCGGGGAAGGGTGGATGGTAATTAAGAATTGAGAATTAGGAATTGAGAATTCCTCATTCTTCAGAACGTCCATCCGACCGATAAAATCACTCCGTAGTCGTGGGTGGTCGTGCCCTCCGTGGGTGGATCGCTGTCAAAGCTGTCATAAGCTGAAAAGTTAACCGTAAAGTTTGTGATGATTTCACGCCTGATCGAGGCATTGAACTCGATCCGTGTCCGGGGCCAGTCGGTGATGCCGGGCATCACGACGAGATCAACAAGGATGTCGGTCTTGGGGTAGTTGAAGAGGAAGAAGTGGTAGTTCCCCGAGAAAACCCCCGATAGGTAGTGATCGTTGGGTTCCTCGCCAACCGGCTTTTCCCGGCTCACGGCAAGGCCCATCGCTCCCGCGAGACGCGTGCGATTGGTCTGCACGAAATGGCGGCCGAAGGTGCCTTTGAGCTGGGTTCGAAAATCGATTCCAAGCTCGGTGTTGCTGGAGAACTCGAGCGCGCCGGCGCCGAAGTACCTGCGCTTGCGATACCTGGTAAAGGAAAACTCGAGGCTGTTGCGGGCGATGTCCTCTTTTTCCACTTGTTGGGTCTGGATCGAGCTGAGCTTGGTTCTGGCGCTGTACTTTTTGGTACGATAGGTGGCGTCCGCCTCGAGAGAGTACTGGAGGATACTGTCTGCCGAGGTGAAGCTGAAGCCGAGGTTGAGCGCGCCGTCCACGCGGCCCCAGAATGTCTTTCTGATCGCTATGATGTTGATGACTTGGTCCATTTCGAGCGTCACGATGCGGTCGGCGCCGATGACCACGAGCTTCTTTGGCTCTGGTCCTCTTCCGAGAGCCCCGAAATAGTGGACCCCCATCTGGGTCTCAATATCGAAGAAACTGTTCGAAGAGAGCCCTGCGACCTTCTCCCATTCAATGTAGATCGTGCCGATGTCGTCGGTCTTGTACTTGAGCTTGCCCTGTACCAGCTCCTTGACCTCACCGGTGATGGCATTGCCGTTTGCGAGCACAACCTCGTCGGTTCGTTCGGCGAGGGCGGGGGTCGAGATCAGGAAGGTCAACGCGAACGCCGGCGTCAGGAGGCGCCGGCTCGTGACCTGTTTGATGTGGTGAAGTCTGGTCATCGCCGCGGTATTTTACTGCAGCAGGAGGAGCCGCGCCGCGGTGGAAGCGAAGCGTGTGGCTCGTGACGCCCCGCGGGTTTTCATCACAGCCACCGGATGTCGATGAACTGCCGCAACCGGTAGTCCCGCACCGGACGCTCGGGCTGCCGGTCGGTGGCGCGGTACGTGCCGAAGCTGCGGTGGTGCTTGGCGTGCCGGGGGCCCATGAACTTGCCCATGTGCATGAAGCGGTGGACCAAGTACTCCACAAATGACGCCAGGAGCAGGCCGACGAGCAAGGCGGTGATGAGCTCGAGGGTCGCATTGGGTTGCATCATGGATTTCACTCCTCAACCGCTCCCGCAACCTCACGCTTCCGTGGGTCCCCTGCCTGCATCTGCAGGGTGGAGACCAGGTCGATCCTGCCGCTGAGGTTGACGCGGATCTTCTTCATGGATCGATCTCCATGAGACTGGGATATTGTACGCTGTCCGTGCATTCTTCCGGACCTTGAATTCACGGCTGCGCGAAGGCACAATCGAAAAACGAGGACGGCGCCGTCGAGAATCGACTGATGGGAACGTTGGGTGTGGAGTATGGACTTCGTGACGTCACCGAGATCATCGTCGGCGCGACGGTGCTCGCTATCTCTGTGTGCGCTCGGTCATGAGGTTGGTGCGAAGCCCTGGATTCGCGATCCGGCGAAGCTCGCCACATTCCGGCCCGCACTTTTGGTGGGACTGTCAGTCTGTTGGAGGTGACGTGAAGCTCGGTGCGATTGTCGTGATGACGGTTCTGATCTGCCTTCCGGCGGCGGCGGCGGATGAAGCGCGTATCGGGTCACGGACCATCCTCGAACAGACCGTCAACCTCCGGCCGGAGGTGCTCGAGCTGGCTATCGAGGCGTTCGATCAGGCGCAGGCCGCCGGTCACGTTCGGCGCCCGGTGCTGACCATCATCGACTACGAGCTGCCGTCGTTCGAGAAGCGGCTGTGGGTCATCGACATGGAGGGGGGCCGGGTGCTGTTCCAGGAGTGGGTGGCGCATGGGATGGGCAGGCCCAGGGGGTCAGGCGGCGACATGGAGGAGGCGCTGAGCTTCTCCAACGAGCGCGGAACTCTGAAGTCGAGTCTGGGGCTGTTCATCACCGCCGAGACCTATATCGGAAAGCATGGGTACTCCCTCAAGCTCGACGGCCTCGAGGAGGGCGTCAACGACAATGCGCGCGAGCGCCTGATCGTGCTCCACAGCGCCCAGTACGTTTCATCCGATCGCGCCGAGAAGCACCTCATTGGACGAAGTTGGGGCTGCCCGGCGGTACGCCCCGAGATCGCCAAGGAACTGATCGACAGGATCAAGGATGGCTCGGTGTTGTGGGTGTACTACCCCCACGACGAATGGCTCGAGGAGTCAGGTTTTCTCGACTAGTCGATTGGTGTTGTTGGCTGGTCCTTCGGGGCCCGCCAATGGAGAATAATCAGGGTCTCTTCAGCTCCTCGACGGCCTCCCGCACACCCTTCGGCGGGCTGGCTCGGAACGGCTCGTCGAGTCCCTCGATGATCGGTGCGTCCCGGTCGTAGAGGTCCTTGCGGAAAAAGACGGCGCCGTTCTCGTCGGCCTCGGCGGTCCAGTAGAGCAGCATCACCGTCAGTGGCTCGGAGAGGTTGACCCGGGTGGTCTTCTTCGAGGCGACGACCTGGTCGATGCGGGCCCGGTCCCAACCCTGGTCGCCGAGCAACAGGGTGGCGAGCTCGAAGGGGTTCTCGGTCCGAATACAGCCGTGGCTGAAGGCGCGTTCCGAGCGCGCGAAGAGGCCTTTACTGGGAGTGTCGTGGAGGTAGACCATGTACTTGTTGGGGAACATGAACTTGACCCGGCCGAGAGCGTTGCCGGGTCCCGGTTCCTGCCGGATCATGTAGGGGAAGCCCTTGGATGCCGTCGCCGGCCAGTCGATGGTCGAGGGGTCCACCACCTTACCAGCCGTGGTTACCACGCTCATGTTGTTGCGGCGCAGGTAGTCGGGGTCGCGGCGGATAGCGGGAAGGATCTCATTGCGCAAGATTCCGGGAGGAATGGTCCATGTGGGGTTGAAATCCAGGAAGCGCATGGAGTCCTTGAAAACCGGAGTCGCGTGGAACGGCTTGCCGACCTGCACGCGAGTGCTCCAGATCTCTTCGCCGTCTCGGAAGAGATAGGCGTGAAAGCCTGCGATGTCGACGACCAGAAAGTCCTCCGGAAGATCCCGGAAGACCCAGCGCATGCGCTCGAGGCTGGCCCGAATCTGGTTGATCCGAGCCGAGACGGGAATGTTGAGCTCCTCGATGCTGCGTGGTCCGACCTTGCCGTCGGGATCGATGCCGTGGCGGGCTTGAAAGCTCTTGACCCCTGACTCGAGCCGGTCGTCGAAGATCGACGGATCGGGCGGGTTCGGGGCGGTGAGATCGCCGGTGGTCGACAAACGGTTGCGCAGGGTGGCCACCCGCGGGCCGAAAGACCCGAGCTTGAGCACCGGACCGGCCGGTACGGCCGGCCAGCCGCCGGCGGCCATAATGCCGCGATACCTGACCAGCGCCCGGCGGAGCCGGTTGTAAAAGTCGGTATTTGGGTCCAACGATTCGACGGCATCGGTGAGGTTTCCACTTCGGAGAATAGTGTCGAAGGCCTCGACCGGGTCCCTCGCCCTGATCTCGCGACTGAAGTTCCACGCTGGATCGAGGTCGGCAGGATCGAGCTTGCCGAAGCGCAGCGTGACCGCGAGGCGGGCGAGCGCGTCGGTGCACAGGATCTCGGTGTCGGCATGAAACACCGCATCGTTCGTGTGCGCGCCGGGCCTGAGACGCGCGCCAAGCTGGCGGGCGTGAAAGTCCTCCGGGTTCAGTCCGTGCCCCACCGAACGCAGGACCAGGTCGAAGAGCGCCTCGATCATCGCCGGATCCGTCCACGCCGGCTCATACCCGCGCCGCTCGTAGAGCTTCGTGATCAACCGGACGGCGGCGATCGGCGTCCCGTCGATCGTGGGTTCGGAGGCTGACGACAACCACTCGATGCGATCGCGCAGCACCTTGCGATCACTCGACTGCGCGAAAACGGGCGATGAAAAAGCCATGACAGCGGCCAGGAGGAGGGCCGCGGTCAATCGATTCAAGAGATTTCGGTGGATCATGTCAGGGCTCCTTACTCATAGGGGACGACTCGCATTCATTCCGGGCCAGCTCTTCTGCTACCGCCTGACCAGGGCCAAGGGCCATGACACCGAGAAGCCGCGTGGACTCACCAAGGTGACCCTGACGTGGTAGGCATGGTGCGGGCCAGTGTTTGCAATCGAAGCGGGAGTACCGGCGGGATGCCCGGGTTCTGTGCCAACGCCGAAAGTGCAGAGAGTTTGGTGCGGGCACCTGAGAAAGTCGCTCAATGTAGAGTAGTGCCTGTAGAATTCTCATATGGGTATCCTACGCCGACTGGCTCTGCCGGTGTTGTTTGCGTGCACCGCGGCGAGCGCTGCGGCTGAGAGCCCTCCTCGCCATCCGTTTCCGCAGAATATCCAATATTCCGCAGGTTCGCTCAAGCCCGATCACCGGTCGATTGAGATGCTCAACGACGACATCCGAGCCTCGTATCGGCGTTGGCGGGTTCGGTATCTCCATCAGGTCGGTGTCGAGGCCGATGGCCATCCCCGCTATCGTGTCGCCATATCGGCATCACACCAGGCCCGAACCGTGTCCGAGGGACAGGGCTACGGTATGGTCATCGTCGCCCTGATGGCCGGAGAAGACGAAGAGGCCCGAACGCTCTTCGACGGCCTCTGGGAGTTCTTCAACGATCACCGTTCGTCGACAGATGATCGGCTGATGGACTGGAGCGTCGAGGCCGATGAAATCGCCGACCCTGAGGGCAATGACTCAGCGTTCGACGGTGACTGCGACATCGCCTTTGGACTTCTCATCGCGGCGCGACAATGGGGTTGCTCCGGTCGAATCGATTACTGTAGCGAGGCGCGTAACGTCGTTGATGGGATTTTCGAATCGGAGATCGGCCCGACCAGCCGACTTCCGATGCTCGGCGACTGGACCGACCCGGGCGGCGAGCAGTTCAACGAATACACGCCAAGGATCTCCGACATCATGCCCGGCCATTTCAGGGCGTTCGGTCGTGCAACGGGAGACGGCCGATGGACCGATGTCGTCGCGGCAAGCCTGGCCGTCATCAACGCTCTTCAGACGGCGTATGCTCCGTCCACCGGCCTGTTGCCCGATTTTGCGATTGGCTCGGGCGGGCCCGATTCTCTTTTCCAGCCGGCGCCACCTGGTTTCCTCGAAGGACCGCACGACGGGCATTACTACTACAACGCCGGTCGAGCGCCGTGGCGGCTGGCCACCGATGCGCTGATCAATGGAACCGGCAGCTCGGGCGTTGCTGTTCAGAAGCTTTCGCAGTGGATCCGATCCGCGACCTCGGAGAATCCGACCGGCGTCCGCGCCGGCTACACTCTGGACGGCGCCCCGATCGGCAATTACTTCACGACCTTCTTTGTGGCCCCGTTCGGGGTCGCGGCCATGCTGGACCAGGATGGGCAGCAGTGGCTCAATGACATCTACGACTCGGTCCGCTACCGCAATGAAGGCTATTACGAGGATTCGGTCGCTTTGCTCAGTCTCTTGGTGATGACCGGCAACTTCTGGGACCCGACCCTCATGCAACCGGTTCTGAGACCCCCGAGGAGACCCTCAGGGAGGGTCAGTCCTTTCCCGGCCGAACTCATTCATGCCTACAAGATGTCGGCACAAAGGCGCCCGGCCTTTTCCCCTGTCTGGCCTTTGTCGTTCCTTGTCTTGTCGGGCCGAAGCCCCCCGGGAGGTTCATGATCCGGGCGGCATCAGTGCCAGGAGAAACAAAGTTAACAATGTTCTGATAGCTTGGCGTCGGAGGTGGTGGTTTGCCTCGTCGGCGGAGGGTGGTGATTGAATGCGGTTTGTACTATGTGTACAACCGGTTTGCGCGCGGCGAGGATGTGTTTGCCGATCCTGAAGAGGCCATTGAGTTCGTTGAACTTCTCCGGGAAGTGAAGCAGCGAGATGGGCGTCAGCCGGCAGCAGCTGAACAGAATCCTTGCCGGAGAACGTGCCTTCACCGCCACTCGACGACCGTGGCGCATCGACTTTGCCGACGCCCGGTCGAAGCCAATCTTACCGTCTTTCACAGCGTCCGCATCGGTCGCTGGAAATCCCGCCGGCTTACGGCATGGCCCGCCCGGGAGAAATTCTTCCTCCTGCGCCGGAACATATCGGACCGA
>JBGMRN010000042.1:0-19780 GCA_048061535.1 Thermoanaerobaculales bacterium
GCACTCTCACCTCGACCTCGAAAGGCTGCTGCGGCTTGAGTTCGGACGGAACGATGATCTCCACCGGAAGCCGGGTCGATGCCTTCTCCACCGCGAGGTTGACCACGCCGTAGAGCCGGATCGGCCGGTCATTGGCGGTCTGGTCGTGGGGCTGGACCGCGATGACGTGGACGTAGACGTTGGGCAGCATATCCTCCGTGACCTCGAGCTCGATCGTGGCCTGCTCTCCTTCCAGGGCCTGCCAGTGGTGCGAGAGCACGCGATCGCCCTTCTCCACCGAGACAAAGGCGATGCCCTCGGACGGTGTTTTGACGGTGACGAAGGCAGTGTCACCGGGGTTGTAGTGCTCGCGATCGACCTCCATCTCGAGATGGGTTCCCGCTTCGAGAGGGCCACGCGAGCGCCCCCAACTCGAGACCCAGAGAAAGGTCCCGGCAATGTGGCCACCCACGGGATCCCTGACCTCGACGAGTACCTGGCCGTGATGGGACGGCGTAAAGTCCACCGTCACCGGTTGGCTGCCGGTGGTGACCGTGAGCCTGTCGATCAGCCGGGTCTGGACATCGCTCTTGAAGCGGCGGCGGTAGTCGTCAAAGGACCGGTACTCCCACCACCAATTGCGCTCGTTGGTGTAGACAGCGACCTCGAGCTCGCGATCCGCGACGGGCGCGCCGTCGGAATCGACGAGGACCACCGTCAGCGGAAGCGGGAGGTCGAGCGCCGCCCATGTGCTGGTCGGCCGACGGAGGCCGACATAGGCGTCGTAGGGATCCACGGTGACGACAACGGCCTCCGTGGTGGGCCGACCGCCACGCTCGAAGACACGAGCGGTGAGGGTGAGACTGAGCGCGGACGGCACCTCGGTGAGCGACGGCGGCCGCCAGTTGATTTCGGCGTGGCCGTCGGTATCGAGGAGACCGTCGAAGAGCCGCTCCTGTTTGGCCTTCAGGAACCGAGCTGGGTGCGTGAAGGTGTAGTCCGGGTAGGTCTCGAATTTCTTCTCGATCCCGCGATAGCGGACCTCGAGGGTGCCCCGAAGACCGGAGGCCGGGGCGCCGAATAAATAGGACGAATCGAGACCGATCTCCACATCATCGGAACCCGGTCCGAGCCCCGACGCCGGAAGGTCGAGGCGGACCTTGAGCCGGTTGGGCGCTACCGTCTCGATCCGCAGCGGGTGGCTGCCGAGCAGGGTGTCTCCGTTGAAGATGTCGGCGAACCAGCGGCCGGTGGGGTCGTCGTCTTCTGTGGTGAACCGGAAGGCGTAATGGCCGGCCAGGCCCTTTCGGTAGAGCTCAGTGTGGACCACCTGATTTTTCGGATTCCTGATCTTGAGGGTCATGGGGTGGTCGTCGGGGAAGCCGCCGTCCTGGTTGCGGACGACAGCAGCCAGGAAAATCGTGTCGCCGGGGCGGTGGACCCCGCGGTCGGCGTAGATGAAGGCCCTCGTCGCCTTCGATGACCCTGAGGAACCGCCGACCTCGAAGCCGCTGGTACTGATCCGGGACTCGGAAAACTTGAGCGCTGTTCGCTGGCCCCGCCACCTTCCCTCGATGTAGAAACCGTCGTTGGTGGCGTCGAACTCAGCCACCCCCCGTGCGTTGGTCCGACTGTGGGCAATGGGCTGGTTCTGATACGAGAAGAGCGTCACTTCAACGTCGGCGAGGGGCTTGGCGGTCTCGAGATGGGTTGCCGCGACGATCATCCCGTTGGAGGCCCGTTTGGCCAAGAGCCCGATGTCGGAGACCATCAACGGACGGGAAACCCGGCCGCGATTGTTGAAGTAGCCACGGCCGCAAGGGTGGTCGTAATAGGGATATCGCTGCCGATCGTCGCAATCGAAAAGGACCTGATCGCGGTCCATGGAGAGGGAGACGACGTATAGACCACGCTCGTGACCCGCGAGAAGCCCAGACAGATCCAGGGTGCTCTGGACCCAACGGTTGCGAGTCTCGCCGATGTCGAGCCTGGCCGACGCGGCCTCGACGCCAACCCGGTTGAGCCGGCCCCGCATCCGCCGTTGGTCGCGGGTCGCTGCCAGCCCTTGGTCCTGGAGGAACTGACCCAAATTCGACTCAAAGACCCGCGTCACCCGAGCGGTAACCTGGCGAACGTTGAGGGTTCGAAAGGCGATGGTCCCCCGACTCGAGCTGGGGAGCAGGCTGCCGGTCTGGGAGAAGCTGAGCTGGGGTTTGAGGTCGGCAAACCGCACCTCTCGGCGATAGTCCTCCTTCATCGGAGTTTTCCATCGACTAAGGATCCCGTGGCGGACAATGAGGGTGTAGGCGGTCTCACGGTGGAACGGTCCCGAGACCAGCAAGGTGTTGCCCAACACCGAGACCCGGAGGTCGATGTGTGGTTCCACTCGCACGAAGGCGCTGTGGTCGACCGCTTCCTCGAGTGGGTCTGAAAACTTGACGGCAAGCCGCGGCTCGGCCTCCTGGTTCTGGATCTCGACCTCGACCACACCAAGGTCGGTGAGGGGCCGAATTTCGGCGTCGCGACGGATCGCAGCCTCGATGGCGAAGGGTGCAGCGGGGATTTCGAGAGAGATCTCTCGAACTCGCTCGCCGCGCGCGATGGGCTCGCTCGCAAACCAGAACCGACGGTCGCCCGGTTCCACGCGCCACACGAGCCCGACGGCGGCGCTCCCATCTATGAGGCGAACCCGGCGTTCTATCTCCTCAAGCGTCACAGCGTCGGAGAACTCGAGAAACCCCCGGTAGATGAGCCGTTCGGGGTCGTCGTCGGCAGCAGGCTCGAGCTCGGCCTGCCAGCCGATGAGCTGGTTGGGTGCGACCGAAAACGAAAAGCCGAAGGGCTTGACTGAGTCCTGGTCCGGGAGAACGGCAGCCACGTCGAGGACGCACCGGTAGTCGGCGCCGGGCCGCAGGGTTTCTCGGGGGGTGAAGACAATGGTTCGCGGGTCGGTCCACTCGGCACTACCGTCGAAGGACGGTGTGCAGCTGAATGCGCGAGACAGGGTCCTGCCGTCCATCAAGCGTCGCTCATGAGCATCGACGAATCGCACCGAGATGCCGGCGTCGCGCGGCACCGTGCCGTCGGTGACGTGGGAGATGAGCCGCGCCGTACGGAGGTGGTCTGCGCTGTCAGGGAGGTCCTCCCCCGCCCCCCGGTCGATGCGCTGACAGCCGACCTGGGCGAGGGCAACCGAAAACAGTGTGGCGACGACGGCCGAGAGACGACTGATTCGAGATCGGCGTATCCTCATGGGACCCCCTTTGTCACTTCCCATGAGACGATCTCGATGTGGTGAGAGTGTGGCGGAAACGTGGGGAAAGACCCTGCGATCCATGGCCATTCGTCACTAGCGAAATTTTCGGCCATTGATTCCGGTGCCAGCGCCGACCCCCGCCCGTCGCCCTTCAGTCGAAATCAATAGCCGAAAATTGCTACGTCAATCCCAGACGCCCGGGATCTTTCGCCCGCATTTCGAGCAGGCGCCGCCTTGCAGGCGATTTTCAAGAACCCGAAAGCCGATGCGACGGATGAGCGTCTCACCGCAGCCCGGGCAGGTGGTGTTCTCCCCCGGGTGGCCGGGCACGTTGCCGAGATAGACGAAGTGCAGACCCGCGTCACGCCCGATCTTCCACGACCGCTCGAGGGTCGCCACCGGGGTCGGTGGCAGCTCAGTGAGGCGGTAGGTGGGATGGAAGCGCGTGAAGTGCACCGGAACGTCGGGCCCCAGGTGGGAGTAGATCCAGGCCGACAGGTCGCGAATTTCGGCGACCGAGTCGTTGAGGGTCGGAATCAGCAGCACCACGATCTCCAGCCACACTCCGGTCTCGCGAATCACCTCCAGGGTCTTCAGAACCGGCTCGAGCTTCCCCCGGATTTGGTCGCGGTAAAAACTCTCGCGAAAGCTTTTGAGGTCCACCTTGACGGCGGTAAGCGAGGGCAGCACCTCGCGCAGCGGCTTCTCCTGAATGAACCCGTTGCTGACCACGGTCGGACGTAGCCCGGCGTGGTTGGCCGCCGTCGCCACGTCCCGGACATACTCCCAGAACACGACCGGCTCGCCGTAGGTTGCCGCGGTCAAACGCGCTCCGGCGCGCATGGCCGAGGCGACCAGACGTTCCGGCGGGAGATCCGCAGCCTGTACCTGCTCCGGCCGAAACTGCGAGATCTCCCAGTTCTGGCAGAATTTGCACTCCACATTGCAACCAGCGGTGGCAAACGAAAATGCCTTCTCGCCCGGCAGCACGTGGAAGAAAGGCTTCTTCTCGATTGGGTCGACATGCACGGCGCATGCCCGGCCGTGGACCAGGGTGTAGTAGACGCCGCCGCGGTTCTCCCGACCACCACAGGTACCTCGCTCCATGTCCGCGACCTTGCAGGCCTGAGGGCAGAGCTGACACTCCACCCGTCCCTCCTCGAGCTTGCGATACCACGAGGCTTCACGGGCAAACAGATCGTCGGGGAAGCTCCGGGTGCTCCTTTTCGACCAGGCGGCTCCCAGCGCTCCGGGAGTGAGGACCCCCGCCGCGCCCGCCGCAGTCAACGCCACCACCCGACGGCGATCCATCTTCATGCCGACACCAACTTCAGCTTGGCGGGATCATTCACGCCGAGCCCATATCGCGCGGCGGTCGCCAGGAAACGCACCGGGCGTCCCGCCTCCTCGAGGCTCGGCAAGCCGCGACGTCGCCGCTCCGCCTCGATCACCTGCATCGCCCACAGATCGACTGCCACCTGGTCGGTGCTCGCGGCAAACCGGCCGAGTGGAAAGGTCGAACCCGGCCGAAATGCCGGGCCCCCGTGGCATTGGGCAACGATCCCGTCGAGCAGCGTCAGGCGAAGCTTGTCGCGAATGAACGGGTGGCGCGCGACGTCGGCCACATAGGGGTCACACCCGGAATCGTGGTACTTGTTGGGGTTGTGGATCACGCCGTACCAGTTCTTCATGCCCGCTGAAACCCCGGCCAGATCGTGGTCCTTCACGACGCCGAATGAAACCAGCGCGGTGCACGTGGTCGATACGAGCCGCGCAAAACACGATCCGACGGCCCCCGAGGTTGAGGGCAGCCGTTCGTAGTCGTTGTCGGTTCCCACGCACCGGTAGGGCGGGCCGGTCGGTCTGACGGTGAAGCCCGCCCGTTCGAGCTCGCGGCTCGAACGTTCAAAGACGATGATCCTCCGGCGATCAACGCCCGCTTCAGCAAGCAGATCGACGAAGGACTCCACCAGCTCGACGCGGGGCGACATCAGCGGACCCGCCAGGCAACTCAGCTTGATGCCGACTGTGTCCCCGGGTGAGAACAGAGAGGCCGCCGCTTCGACGCCGGAGGCGGCGCCCACCGCGGCAGCGAGAGCCCCGGCCACGGTCTTTTGCGCCGTCTCTCGATCCAGAGGTTCGCCGAGCTCCGCTTCGGCGCCCGCAAGCCCGACAACTCCGGGCCGCGTCCGCGCCGAGGCGCCTCCTCGCACGGCCCCGGCCAGGGCGCCGGCGCCGAGCAGCGCCGCCAACTCACGACGGGTCAGTCTCCCGGCGCTCACTTCTCACCAAAAACCTGGGCCGTGAAAACCTCGAAGAAGGCGCCGCGGCGCCAGCCGTCGGTCGGGAGACCGGCCTTGCGGGCAAGGTAATCGAGCATCGTCGCCCGGTCCCAACCCTGCTCGGTCGCCACCTGGGGCAAGAAGAGAGCGCGATGGTTGCCTTTGCTCAGGATCACACCATGCCGGCCCACCTCTATGGCCTCTGGCCCCGCCACCCGATGCGCCGCCGAGAGCGCCGAAACCTCGACCGTCACGTGGTTGAGCTCGGCGGGCTCCAGATGGGGGAAGCGTGGGTCGCGGGCCGCCGACACCGCCGACTGTATGACAGCGTCCCCGAGCGGTTGCCGCGCTTCGATGACCCCCATGCAGGCGCGCAGCGGCCCTTTCTCAGCTGCCCGGCGCCCGGTATTCTTCAGGGTCACGAACGCCCCTGCCGGCGACCGCAAGGAGTCGGCATCGTGCGGTGAGGCGTACCAGTCGGCCAGACTTCCGTCGTGGAGGAGGAAGCTCTGCAGCGCAGCCCGCGCCAGCGCCACCAGCTCGGCGCCCTGGGCAGCCGTCAGCTCCTCGAGGGGGGGCGGGGGGCCGGGATCCCGCCACGGCTTCCACGAACCACGAAAGCTCACCGCCGCGTAGGTGACCGAGAGGTCCCAGTTCCCGCTGACGTGGCCGGAGGTGGTGACCTCCAGCACGTCTCCCGAACCATCAAAGGAGTGGGCAAGCAGCTCGACGAGAACCGCCAACGGCCGGGCCCCACAGACCGTGTCGCCGCTCACCTCGACTTGTTGCCAAAACCCCTCTGGATCGACCGCCGCCAGCCTTCCGGCGGTCGCCCGGCCCAGCGCCACGAGCTGGGTCCCGAGGTCCGGCTCGTCGAACGGAGTCCAGCGGTAGCGGGCGCCGTGGTGGGTGAAATCGGAGGACGCCACCACCACCGTCTCGGAGTCGAGGAGCGAGGCGAGCTGTCGGGCGAGAAGACGGGCCTGCTCCAGATCGGTGTCTGATCCCACGAGCACCGGAACGATTCGCGCCTCCGGCACCATGAGCTGAAGGAACGGCAGCTCCACCTCGAGGCTGTGCTCGGGCCCGTGGGCCTCCGAGGGTCCGCCGAACTCGGCGCTTTCGCGAAGCACCGCCAGCGCCTCCCGGTCCAGAACCACCTCGCCGAGCGGGGTGGCAAATGCGCGGATGTTCCGCCCGGGCAGCGCACCGCCCGCGAACCGCCGGTGGTGCGAGGGACCCAGCAGGATCACGCGGCGAACCTTTGCCGGGTCGAGGGTGGCGAATGCCCGGGCCGCCACCGCTCCCGAGTAGACATAACCGGCATGGGGCACCACGAGAGCGCGGGCCGGTTTTGATCCTCCCGGTTTCACGGCATCGAGATACCGGCCGACATCCGACCGCAGCCGGGCTGGGTCTGCGGGATAGAACGAGCCCGCTACAGCGGGTGGTCGGGTTGACGCCGAAACGGTGGCTGCGACCATGGCCATACCGGCAAGCAGAATGATCTTCACTCTCCCAGTGATAAACCCTGCGGCTCAAGATTGCAACGTTGGGTTTCCTGACGGAGAGATGAATACCGATCAATGCTCAGTGGAGGCCTCTGATTCCCGGCTTCGCAGCTCCGCCGCCCGCCGGGAGAACTTCTCCGCCCGGTTATCCTCGCGCTCGAGACGGGCGAGACGGGCCAGCGCGTCATAGACCTCCGGCAGTCAGGGTGCGAACCTCGTCGTAAGAGAAGACAAACTCGTTGGTGTCGAAGAGCGCCTGCTCGAGCGCCTTGAGGCGAACCTCCGGGCTCTCGAACGAATAGGCCCGCAGCTTTCCCTTGGCCCAGGCCACCATCTCCGGCGTCACCTGGAAGGGGTAGACCGCATCGCGGGGATCGACGTCGAGGACCTTCACCGCATACCTCACCAGCTTCCTACTACTGCCGGTAAAGTGCCGAATGAGGTATGGTGGTTCTCGATGGTGGCCAACTGACGATGACCAAGAAGACTCTATTCAGGATCAGCTTCCTCAGCCAGGGTGAGGTCTATGAGATCTACGCCCGAAACGTGACCCAGGGCGGTCTCCTCGGGTTCGTCGAGATCGACGGACTGGTCTTCGGCGAGCGCTCGAAGCTCCTCATCGATTCCTCCGAGGAGCGGCTCAAGACCGAGTTCGAAGGCGTCTGTCGCACCTACATCCCGATGCATTCGGTGCTGCGAATCGACGAGGTGGAAAAAGCGGGTCGCGGCCGTATAACCGCCGGCGACGGCAAGGTGACCTCCTTCCCAATGACGTTCTCCCCCCAGGCCGGCAGGAAGAACGAAAGCTGACCCGGGCGGGCGGCGCCGAATGCCTCCACTCCGGTTGCAACTCCTGTATGTCTTTTCCGTACAATACCACCTGTGATGAGTGATTCTTACCGACAACCTGCACGCGAAAGCGGCTATTGACAGATGAGGATGAAGTCGACTCTCAGCCGTTGGTGGAAAGAGTGGTTCCGTTCGGTCCTGGTCATCGTCCTCGTGATCACGTCCTTCCGATCGGCGGTCGCAGACTGGAATGATGTGCCGACCGGATCAATGAAACCAACGATCTTCGAGGGTGACCGCATCGTCGTCAACAAGCTCGCCTACGATCTCAAGCTGCCCTTCACAACCTGGCGACTGTTGACCTGGGGCCAGCCCCAACGCGGCGAAATCGTCGTGCTTTTCTCTCCCGCGGACGGCAAACGCCTCGTGAAACGGGTGGTCGGCATTCCGGGTGACACCGTGGAGATGGTCGAGGATCGGTTGATCATCAACGGTGAGGAGAGCTCTTACGCCCCACTCTCTCCCGGCCTGGTCAGTGGACGGACACCCGGCGGACGGGGACGTCTCCTGGCGACCGAGACCCTCGATGACGCCTCCCACGCGGTGATGATCTCCCCGCGCATCCCGGCCTTGAGGAGCTTCGGTCCGGTCCTCGTACCCGCGGCCAGTTTTTTCGTCATGGGTGACAACCGCGACGAGAGCTTCGACTCACGCTACTTCGGCGCGGTCTCCGGCGAGCGCATCCTGGGACGGGCAATGCTGATCGCCGCATCGGTGGATCCGGAACGTCACTACCTCCCCCGCTGGGGCAGGTTCTTCCACCCGCTGCGCTGAAAAAGGGTTTCTTTCCAACCCGAATCCCGCCCATTCGCTTGAGTCAGGTTGGTGTTGCCATCTCTCCCGTTTCCATCCACCACGTTCGGAAAGGCGCTTCCGATTTCAGCGTGACCTTTCTATCAACACTCTGCCCGCGAGGATGCCAGGCACTTCCGGTCGATGGGCCATCCTGAGCACCGGATTTACGGTACTGAATAGGTGACGCGACCTTCTCCCATCACCCATCCCGAGAGTGCCCCCCTTGAGGTTTTGGGACTCATCAGTGTTCTCTTTTCGGAGTGCTTATTCCCAAAACCGTCAAGGACGGCACGTCCGGTGATCGCGTCCACTCGTGGGTAACACGCCCCGATACTCCGAGTGGGTGGCAATTCAGAATTGAGAACTGAGAATTGAGAATTCCGACTCCGGGTGTAGAGGGGCGAGTTAGTCCAAGTGCCCCCGGTCCGAGTCTCCCATCTCGACGCCACCTCCCGGGAAGTACTCCCCCCAGCGACGGGTGACCAACGCGGAGGTTTCGGGATCGCAGTAAAGTTCATCCGGATATGGAGGTTTGACACGCGCATCGATCACGATCGGCAGGGAGAAGGAAAGGTGATTACGCACCACCTCCGTGCCGGCCGCGTGAATATCCGCTGCCGGCTCAAAACGGGTGAAGGTTGTCCACAGGAAGTTCGTGGTGCTCGCCGCCGCTCTCCTCGGTTCATCGGTGAGCACGACCAGCGGCCACCGGGCGAACGCCGGATGGGCAGCAAGGCGGGCCGCGGCGGCGGGTTCGCTCCGCCAGCTCGGCCCACCGACGACCAGGCACCCCGCGCAGAACGGTATGACTTCGCTGACGCCGGCCGGCAGCTCGGTCAGCACCGCCTCCCGCGGAAGCTCCCGCACCGGATCTCCAAGACCCAGGAGGACCCCCTTGGACCCCAAATTCACCTCGGGGCCCGTGTAGTCCAGGGTATCCATCGAGACATTCGAGAACACATAGAGATCGGTGGCGGGTTGGGTCCGCTCGAGAATATGCTCGAGGGTATGGGGGAAGTCGCGGAGATCGACCGCCCGATCGGTGACCAACAGGAACTTCGTCAGGCTGAGCTGGCCCTCGCCGAGAATTCGGAACGCCGAGGCCATCGCCTCGCGGCGGTAGCGCTGCCGCACGACCGCCGCCGCCAACGCGTGGTACCCGGTCTCACCGTAGGACCACAACGCCTCGACCGCCGGCATGACCACCGGGAAGAGCGGCGCGAGGAGGTCCTGCAGAAGGTCGCCGATGAAGAAGTCTTCCTGTCGGGGCTTACCCACCACGGTTGCCGGGAAGATGGCGTTCCGCCGGTGGGCGATCTGCTCAACCTTGAATACCGGGTAGTCATGGCGGAGAGAGTAGTAACCGTAGTGGTCGCCAAAGGGACCCTCCGGCCGGCGTTCGCGGCGAGGAATGTGGCCGGTCAACGCGAACTCCGCATCGGCCAGAAGTGGATGGGCGCCGGGGCCGGGACACCGCCGCAAGCGGTGGCCGGCGAGAAGAGAGGCCAGGAGAAGCTCCGGAACGTTCTCCGGCAGCGGCGCGACCGCCGCCAGGATCACGGCCGGTGGCCCGCCGAGAAAGACCGTCACCGGCAGGTCGATGTCTTGGGCCTCGGCGAACGCGTGGTGGAACCCCCCTCCCTTCCCGATCTGCCAGTGCATTCCCGTCGTCCACTTGTCGTGGATCTGCATACGGTAGATCCCCAGATTGTGGCCGGAACTCTCGGGGTGCTCGGTGTAGACGGTCGGCAAGGTCAGAAACGGCCCGCCGTCCTCCGGCCAAGAGGTCAGCGCCGGCAAGCGTCCGAGATCGACGTCGCCGGTCATAACCTCTCGTACAGGGCCGGAGGCCACCGATTTCGTTCCCAGCTTGAGGGCGGCGCCGGCGAGGTCGCGGGCCCGCCAAAAGGAGGCGAGACGAGGAGGGAAGGCGCTCTCGATGAACTCGACCAAGCGCCGGACAAGATGTGCCGGACGGTGTCCGAAGGCCATTTCCGCCCGTCGCGGAGTCCCGAAAAGATTCGTCGCCAGGCAGAAATCGCTGCCCTCCACCCGCGTGAAGAGCAGGGCCGGGCCACCCGCGGCGATCACTCGCCGATGGATCTCCGCCACCTCCAGCTTGGCGCGCACGGGCGCCTCCACGACGATCAGGTCGCGGTCGCGTTCGAGCCGCTCGAGGAACGCCCGCAGGTCACGAAATCCGGGGTCGGCCAACTCGGATACCTTAGCACCCCGAGGCGAGGAAAGGTGGTGAGGAATTCGGGCTCGAAGCCTGAAAAAATGACGCGATCCTGAATCGGAAGAGTACACTTGAATGAATCGGGGAGTGATTCCTGTTTCCTCGGTGCGACGAAGGATCTCGATTAAGGGCAATGTTCACAGCTCGTGAGATCGGAGCGACGTGGATACGACGCCGGATGACAAGGCGGACCCCCGGACCGATTCGGATTGGTTCACCACCCTGGCTGAATCGGCCTGGTTCGCGGTCTTCGTGTACAAGCGGGACCATCCCGACGAGCGGGATCACTTCGTCTACGCCAATCCCGCCTGCGCCCGCCTCACCGGTTACGAGATCCCCGAGCTCCTCGGGATGTCGGTCGCAGATCTTCTCCCCGCCGACCACCGATCGCTCTTCCCGGACCTCGAGAAGGACTTCACCGAGCTACCTTTTGGCCACGACCCGCTCGAGGTGAAGATCGTCCGCCGGGACGGACAGGATCTGTGGGTCAGTTTTTCGGCCGGCGACACGACCTACGACGGGTGCAAAGCCCAGATCGGGATCGCCGTGGATGTCACGGCGCGCAGGGCTGCGGTTGAAACACTCAACACAAAAATGGAGTACGACAACCTCCTCGCCGAAATCTCCCGCCGCTTCCTCCGGATCGAGCCGAACGACCTCGAACGCGGTGTTCAGCGGGCACTCCAGACAATCTGTGAAGCCGCGGATGTAGACCGAGGCGTCCTCTTCGAGCTCACAAGCGACGGTACCGGTTTCGCCGCGATGCACCGATTCGACGCAGAAAACCTCCTGCAGGACCCTGGCGACCTCGGCGGGAACGAGCTGGAGAAGGCTTCCTGGCTCATGGAGCGTCTCCGACGAGGTGAAACCGTGCACATTCCTCGCATCGCCGACCTCCCCAAGGAGGCGGGCGCCGTACGCACGCTGTTCGAAGAGCGGGGCATCGACTCTCTTCTCTGCGTGCCTCTCTTTGTCGGGGACAGGATGCAGGGAATGACCGGTTTCGCTACGGTGATTAAACCGGCGTCGTGGGGTCCGGAGCATCTCAGGCTGTTTCACGTCGGCACCGAGATCCTCGGGTCGGCAATCCACCGCATCCGCGCCGAGCGGGAGCTCCGCGCCAGCAGAGAATGGCTCGAGCTGGCGCAGCGCGCCGGGCACAGCGCCGCCTGGGAGTGGCACCTGGCGGACGACTCATTGATATTCTCCACCTCGACCGCCGGGATCTTCGGGGTCGATCCCGAACGCCTTCCCCGTACCGGCGCCCAGCTTCTCGAACTCATCCCCGAGCAGGATCGCAAACGGATATCGGACACCTTCAGGCGGATTTTTTCGACCGGTGAGCCCTACCTCCTCGAGCACAGGATCCAGATTCCAGACTACGGTTGCATGTGGGTGATGGTCCGCGGCCAGGTCCAGCGGGACGGCGACGGGAATGTCGTCCGGATCGTCGGGGTGTCGGCGGACATCAGCGAGAGAAAGCTGGCCGAGCAGGCCCTCAGACGTGAAAAGGAACACGCCCAGGTCACTCTGGCGTCGATTGGTGACGGCGTCGTGCGCACCGACAGCGAGGGCTGTATCGATTTTCTCAACCCGGCTGCCGAGCGGCTGATCGGGGTGACCCTGCAACAGGTCAAACAACAGCCGTTGTCCGAAATCTACCGGGTCGTCGACGAGAACACCGGCGCCGCCCGTCCGAACGTGGTCGACCGGTGCCTCGCAACCCGGCGCATTGTCGAACCGGCGGAGTCCTCGGTCCTGGTCCGCAGTGACGGCTCGGAGTTCGCGGTTCGCGAGAGCGCAGCGCCGATCATCACCCAGGAGGGGGTACTGGTGGGCGCCGTTCTCGTCTTCAAGGACGTGTCACAGCTCCGCGGGCTGCAACAGAGAATGGCTCATCTTGCAACCCATGACCCCCTGACCGGCCTGATCAACCGCCGGGAGTTCGAGCTACGGTTGGAGGAGGCGGTCACGGAAGCAGCCACCTCGGCGCGACAGTTCGCCCTTTGCTACCTCGACCTTGACGAGTTCAAGGTCGTCAACGACACCTGTGGACACG
Source organism: Thermoanaerobaculales bacterium (assembly GCA_048061535.1). Taxonomy (GTDB): domain Bacteria; phylum Acidobacteriota; class Thermoanaerobaculia; order Thermoanaerobaculales; family Sulfomarinibacteraceae; genus Sulfomarinibacter. The sequence goes on from JBGMRN010000042.1 coordinate 12,971, forward strand.
GCGCCGGAGACGAGCTCTTACGTCAGCTCACGTCCGTTCTCGCAACAGCGGTCTCGGCGGGCGACACGCTGGCTCGCCTCGGGGGGGACGAGTTCGGCATTCTTTTCACCGACTGCACAATCGATGACGCCCGGCGCCACGCGCGGACGCTCCTCGACGCGGTTCGCCAGTACCGTTTCCCGTGGGAGGACCGGGTTTTCGAGGTCGGCGCGAGCATCGGCATCGTACCCGTGGTCGGTGAAGGCGGAAACCTGTCCGAGCTGCTCAGCGCGGCAGATTCAGCCTGCTACATCGCCAAAGACCGGGGCCGGAACCAGATTCACATCAGTCAACCCGACGGCTCCGAAATCGCAGTCCGCCACCGTGAAATGCAGTGGGTGGAGACAATCAACCGAGCCATCGAGGATGGGCGATTCCGACTCTTCGGTCAACTGATCCGCCCGATCCAACAGCCCTCAGGTCCCGTCTACAAGGAGATCCTGTTACGCATGATCGACCAAAAGGGAGAAATGATTCTCCCCGGCCAATTCATCCCCGCGGCCGAACGATTCCGGATGATGCCGGCCATCGACAAGTGGGTATTGGAGGCCGCTCTGCAGGCGATCGGGAGCTTGAGCACATCCGAGGCCGACGCCACCCACGCGTTCACCATCAATCTTTCGGGCCAAAGCCTCGTCAACCCGGAGCTCCTGGAGCTCATTGTCAATGGTCTCGACCGAAACGAAATTCCCCCCTCGAAAGTCTTCTTCGAAATCACCGAGACCGCCGCCATCTCCAATCTCGCGGTCGCCCGAGACCTCATCCGCGAACTCCGTGAGCGAGGCAGTCGCTTTATCCTCGACGACTTCGGCAGCGGGCTCTCCTCCTTCCGCTACCTGAAGAGCCTGGCTGTGGATTTCCTCAAGATCGACGGTGAGCTGGTTCGCAACATCGCACAGGACCCAATCCAGCGCGAAATGGTCGCCGCCATTCACCGGATCGGCGCCTCGATGGGTATTCGCACCATCGGCGAGTGGGTCGAGAGCTCCGACGTCAAGAACGAGCTTCGTGAAATCGGCGTCGACTACGCCCAGGGGTTCTCGGTCGCCCGACCCGTTCCCTTCGGCGCAGTATCATCCTGATGCCGCATCGCGGCATCAGCCAACCGAGCGGACGGGTTGTTGTGAGTTGTTGTAAAAGCACGCACGGGTACGCCAAGACCTTAGATATCTCTATTTTTATTAACACCTTGAGGTATCCTTCTCCGCAGGATCACAACCTGTCTTCGCTTGACATTCTTGCCGCAGTGCGGTATACACAAATGGAGGTGCCGCACAGCGGCAGACAGATGCTCGGCGCACCGCCGAACATGGGGGTTGGACCATGATTCGACTGATCAAACGATATGGCAGTCGCAAGCTCTACGACACCGAGGAAAGCCGATACGTCTCTCTCGACGAGCTGGCCGGATGGATCCGGAACGGTCAGCAGATTCGGGTTATCGACAACCGAACCACGGACGACGTCACATCGCAGACCCTGACTCAGATCATTTCGGAGGAAGGGCGCAAGGGTACCGCGCTGCTCCCCAACGAGTTGCTTCACGAGCTCATTCGCATCGGCGAGGAGGCGGTTTCAAGCGGCGTCGAACAGTTGCAGACGAGGATGGACCGGTTGGTTCAGGCATCGATCGATCGCATCGGACCGGTGCGGCGCGCCCGGGAGGAGATGGCCCGCCTGAGGTTCCGCCTCGAGGAGCTGGAGTCATCGCTCGCTTCCATCGACACCGAACGCGACGAGCCAAGCCACGCCACAACGGCAAAGAATCAACCGGCGAGCACGGCACCCACCTCCGGCCCCGAGGATTCGATGGATGCCGCCCCAAGAACGGAAAACGGCGGGGAGAATTGAAAGGCCGCAATCACAGCCCGATGGCGGCGCATCGATGATCGAATCCGTCCGCTCCCCGGCCACTATCGGGCTTGCCTTGGCCGGCGGCGGGCCTGAAGGGTCGATCTATGAGATTGGAGCGGTCCGGGCTCTTGACGAAGCGATCGAAGGAGTCGACTTCAACGACTTCGACATCTATGTCGGCGTCAGCGCAGGCGCCTTCATCTCTTCGTGCCTGGCCAACAACCTGGCAACCGATCAGCTTTGCCGGGCGATCGTCAAGCACGAGCCTGGCGAACACCCCTTCGTCCCCGAGAACTTCCTCACCCCGGCGGTAGGCGAATTCGTACGCAGCGGCATCAAAGTGCCGCGCCTCTTCATCGAGGCCCTTTGGGACCTCCTGGCCCACCCCACTGATTTCAATCTCTTCGACCCCTTGGCTCGCCTTTCACGGGCGCTGCCTGTCGGAGTGTTCAAGAACGAACCGATCCGCCTTTACCTCGAGAAGATCTTCTCCATGCACGGACGCACCGACGACTTCAGGCGTCTGCGGCGCAAGCTCATTTTGGTGGCCACCGATCTCGACTCCGGGCGTCCGGTTCGCTTCGGTGAACCGGGCCTCGACCACATGCCGATATCGACAGCGGTGCAGGCTTCCACCGCCATGCCGGGCCTCTATCCACCGGTTCTCGTGGACGGCCGACACTACGTCGACGGAGTGCTGCTGAAAACCGTCCACGCTTCGGTAGCCCTCGACGACGGCGCCGACCTCGTGCTCTGCGTCAACCCCATCGTCCCGGTCGACACCATCCGGTCGGTTGAACTCGGCGTCATGAAACGCGGTCAGCTCATCGACCGTGGTCTTCCGGCCGTGCTCGCACAGACCTTTCGCACCATCATCCACTCGAGAATGGGCGTCGGGTTGGCCGCTTACGAATCCCGTTACTCAGACAAGGACGTTCTCGTCTTCGAGCCTCGACGCGACGACTACAACATGTTCTTCACCAACGTGTTTTCGTTCGCAAACCGAAAGGCCGTCTGCGAGCACGCCTATCGCAGCGTCCGCCGGAAGCTGTGGCGCAACCGACAGAGGATCGAACCGGTCTTGGAACGCCATGGCCTTCGCCTGCGCACCGAGTTTCTCGAGGACCAGGACCGGGACCTGTGGGAGTCGGTCGGGCTTTACGAGCGCCGACGCCCCTCGACCTCGTACGTCAAAGACCGCCTCGACAAAGCCCTCTCGCAAATTGAAGCTATCGTCGGAAGCTCCGGCTAGCCCGCATATCTCACCGGGTTTCGTCGCGAGGGCGGCGAGGTGCGGTGCATCGCCGCCAACAGCAGGAAGCTGGTGAGATATGCGGGCTAGGGACCTTCGGGTGGGTACAACCGCCCGAAAAGGTCGCGCGCAAGCTTGAAGTCGAGCCCTTTGAGGGCCGTGTAGGCGGCGGCGGCCCCTTCAAGATTCTCCTGATAGAGCCGTGCGAGGCCGAGACCGTAGAAAGCCCGGGCGTTGTCGGGATCGAGCTCGACAACTGCCTCGAATGCCGCCTCGGCCTCGGAGTACAGTTCCCGGTGATACTGAGCCACGCCAAGACAGAGAAGAGCGTCCCGGTTCTCCGGCGCCAGTGCCACCGCCCGCCAGCACGCATCCGCCGACTCCTGGTGGCGGCCAAGCACGGCGTACACGGTACCCAGCTCGACCAATGCAGGTTCCAATCCCGGGTCCCGCACCGCCGCTTCGGCGAAGTTCGCCGCCGCGGCCTCGAAGCGACGCAGCCCTTTGTTCACCAACCCCATGGCATAGAGAGCCTCGGCGTGACCTGGTCTGATCTGCAACGCCTGCTCCAGGTATTTGGCGCCCTCCTCGAACCGTTCCAGCGCCGCCGAAGCGGATCCAAGTCCAAACAGCGATTGGAACCGAAGTTCCGAGGTGCTCGAACTCTCCAGCGCATTCCGATAGTGTTCGAACGCGCGCTCGAAATCCCCCTCATCCATGGCAACATAACCGCGCTGGAGCTCGGTGAGCGTAGGTGCGGAACCTCTATCCTTCGGAAGCGTTTCCCCGGATTGGGCAGGCACACCCGAGGCGCCGATTGCGCCCCAAAGAGCGACGGTTACCAACCCTCGACACGGCCCACTCCTTGCGGCGCGACTCCCAATCATACCGGGCTCCCCCCCTCTATATCTTATCGCCAACCGGCATTCCGTGCCGACTTGAGATAGAATATTTTATCGGTGGTGACGACAGTCGGTAACACTGAGTCCACGACCGAATCATGGCCGACCCTTTCAAGGCCATGAAGGCCATGAAATGGGGTCCCGGCAGAGGGTCGGGCCGATACGGAGGGCCAGTTGAACTCGAGGAGGCGTCGCCCGCGAAGATGAGTACCGACACAACGCAATACCAGGAGGAACGGGCCCGGCTCAGGCGCTATCTCTCGGATGAGATCCCGCCGATGATATTCGCCGACACCGCCTCGGTACTCTTCGAAATACCTCCCCAGATTGTCGCCGGCGAGATTCACTCATGGATCGGGGACCAGTACAGCGGCGCGAGCTCGCTGACGACCTCGGACCTCCTCTACCACGCCGCGAAAAAGATTCACCTACTGGGTGAACTCGACCTGATTCCCAAGAACGAGATCGATCCCTTTATCAAATCATTGCAGCCTTTCTTGATGCAGCTCTGCCCTGCGGCTGAGCGTCTCACTCTCGAGAAGGGTCTCTCCCTCCTCGAAGCCAGCCAGGGGACCTCAACCGGATCGATCGAGGTACTCCATCGGCCGACCGGCGCTGCGGGAGGGGGCCTCGGCGGCGCCGGAACTTCGGGCGGGGGGGGGGTACCTGAAAGCTCGGCATCCATCCCTGGCGGAAGGCCCCCAATGGCCGACGTCGGTTCCGAACAAAGTGCGCTCCACCGTCTCAACTTCCTCCTCGACCGCCTCGAGTCATTCCAGTCAACGTCAGCCGGCTCGGCCCAAACGCCATCGCCGGCACAGCATGCTCTGATTTCCCAGGTGGTGGATGAGGTCGCCTCGAAGGCGGAAACCGCCCAGGAACTCGAAGGACAGCTCGGGTTATTGGAGCACCTCGGCATCTCCGGTCTCGAGTCGGGCGTGTTCAGGCTCCTCAGCCAGGGTCTCCCGGATTGGGCGGCGCCGCCCCGGACAGAGATCCTCGACACCGAACCAACAACCAGTGCCGAGCGCGCAATGCGCAAAATGGTTACAGTCTCCAAGGACAGCGGCGAGACCATGAAGCGGTTCAGCGAGTTGGTGACGGTCGCTATCGAGGAGTTCAACAAGGGCTCACTGGGACGAGCGGTCACCATCTTCGATCTCGCAACTCGGATGATCCGCGAAAGGGAAATCGACGAGTCGATTGTCAAGACGGTCATTGACCAGACCTACCCGACCCTTGACCACGATCGGCTTCGCGAGCTCTCGGAGGATGAGGACAAGCACATACTGCTCCGGCGGGCGATGCGGTTCTTCCCCCCGCTGACGATCGACGGATTGTTGAGCGATCTGATCGTCGAAGAACAGAGGGAGCAACGCCGGCTCCTGCTCCAGCTCATGACCGTTCACGGAACGGAGGCGAGAGAGGCGGTCACCGAGGCCCTGCGGGAATCCGTCACCGGCGCCAACCCGCAACCCTGGTACGTCGAACGTAACCTGGTTTATCTCCTGCGCTCGATCCCTCACAAACCCACCGACGACCTCAACCTCGAAATCGACGTGCTGATCAAGGCCTCCGAGCTCGAGGGTCCACTGCCGTTGGTCAGGGAGAGCCTCACGTCTCTCGGGCATTTGCATGACGAGCGCGCGGAAGCCGCGCTGGTGGCTCGAGTCTGCGAGCTCGAGGACTTCCTCCTCGGCGCCAGGGAGATGCCGCGCGAACCGGACGAAGCCCGATCCCTTCTCGACACCACCCTCAAGCTCCTCGCACAGTGCGGATCGCCCGAAACCCGCGCCTTCGTTATCACCCACGGTCTCAAGCGCCAGAGTCAACTGGGCAACACCCTCGCCCGGTTGGCCCAGCTCGGCGAACAGGATCTCTCGCACACGCCCGAACTGGTGGAGCGCATCATTCACGCCCTCGAGCAGGAACTTCCGAGGAAGATCCTCGGGCTGTCGATGAAGACCCAGCGCGGGGTGCAACTCCTCGAGAACATGATCCAGGCCCTCGCCGGCACCGACACACCCGCCGTGCGGCGCATCCTCAGCGACATCTCCTCCAAGTACTCGGGACAGGAGTTTGCGGCCGCCGCGGCACGCACCTTTGCAGCGCTCGGGAAGAACGCCGGGAACGACTCCCAGACAAGTGGATCGTCAGCGACTCTCACCGGTGATCTTGCACTCTTCGGCCTCCCGAACCTCCTCCAAAACCTGGCCGACACGGGAGTCACAGGCCGGCTGACGGTGATCGACGAGACCGGCGCCACCACGGCCGCGATCGACCTGGTTGAGGGGATGATGACCGCGGCGGAGGTCGGCAAGCTGAAAGACGAGGTGGCGATCTTCCAACTTCTCGAGCGGCCGACACACGGGCGGTTCATCTTTGACAACCCCAATCAGGATTCGGAGCCAAAGGCAAACGCCGCCAACGCCCACTCGGTCAGGTCCCTTCTTTTCGAGGGCATTCGCCGCTTCGACGAGTTCAGTCGCGCAGCAGCACTGGTTCCGGACGACGCACAGTTCAAGTCCGCCAACAAAAAACCAACCGACGTCAAGGACGATGCGGATCCGAAGCTCGCCAAAATCGTCTGGGCCGACGCCGTCCGCGGCGTGGCGCCGGCGATCTGTGAGTCCGCCCTCGACATCGACCCATACCGCGTCCGTCGGCTCTACGAGCACTGGGTCGCAGAGGGCTCGCTCGTCCCTAAGGAGTAGCCCGCCTTCAGGCGCGTACCGGAGCTCCAGGTTTGCGCTACTGAAAGGA
>JBGMRN010000043.1:0-19417 GCA_048061535.1 Thermoanaerobaculales bacterium
TCGGCTTTCGCCGGCTGGCGGTGATCGACCTCGAGACCGGCCAGCAGCCGATCGTTCTTCGCGATCGGCGGCTGGCCATTGTCCTCAACGGCGAGATATACAACTTCCGGGAGCTGCGGCGGGAGCTGGAGGTGAAAGGCCGGCGTTTTCGCAGCCGGGGCGACGCGGAGGTGGTTCTGGGCCTGTACGCTGAGGAGGGCATCGACTGCCTGAAGCGGCTCAACGGAATGTTCTCTCTCGCCCTTTGGGACGGGGTGCGGCAGACGCTTTTTCTCGCTCGCGACCGCTTCGGAATCAAACCTCTCTACCTCTGCCGTGAGAAGGGGACGCTGGCCTTTGCCTCGGAGATTCGTGCCCTGCGCGCCGGGGGCTTTCCGTCCCGGCCCCGGATCGACCCGGTGCAGCTGCGGCACTTCCTCGGCTTTGGCTATCTCGCGCCCGAGGGCGCCCCTCTCCTCGGGGTCCGCTCTCTGCCGCCGGCCTCGGTCCTTGAGGTGGATGCCGGCGGTGGGGAGCAGCTCCGTCGTTACTGGGAGCCGCCCGGACCGGGCGACGCCCCGGGCACCGCCGCGGCCGCCGGCCGGGAGCTGCGCGCCCGGCTCGATGATGCGGTTGAGCGACAGCTGGTGGCCGACGTGCCGGTCGGGGTCTTTCTCTCCGGAGGCCTTGACTCGAGCACCTTGAGCGCTCTCTCCCGGTCCTTCGTGAGCGGCCCCTTGCGCACCTTCTCGGTCGGCTTCGAGGGGCCCGGATCGGTCTCCGAGCTGGGGGCCGCGCGCGAGGTGGCCGAGTTCCTCGGCAGCGAGCATCACGAGCTGATGATGGACCCGAAGATGGTGGCCGCAGACCTCGACGCGATCCTTGGCGGGCTCGACGCGCCGCTCGCCGATCCCACAGCCATTCCGACCTGGTACATGTCCCGCCTCGCACGCGAGCGGGTCACCGTGGCCCTCTCGGGCGAGGGGGCGGACGAAATTTTCGGCGGCTACGCGCGGCAGCGCTACGACGTAGCGATCGATCGCATCGGGGGATTCGGGAGGCGGCTGCTGCCGGCTGTTCTGCGCCTTGCGGGCCGGCGGCCGTCGCCGCAGCTCCGACAGCGGCTGCGCATGGCGCCGGGCCTTCAGCGCCAGCTCGACTGGGGCCGGGTTTTCTCCGCCTCCGAGATCGACACCATGATGGCCGAGCCGCTGGCCTCTGAAGGTGCGCTGATGGAGGCCCGGGCCGACTTGGCGGAGCGGTGGCAGGTGTTGGCAGCGAGCGACCCGGTGAACGGTCGTCTGGCAGCGGATCGCGAGACCTTCCTCCCGGGAGATCTGTTGCCGAAGGTCGACCGCATGTCGATGGCGCACTCGCTCGAGGTTCGGGTCCCGTTCTTGGACAACGCGGTCGTCGATTTTGTGCTGGCCCTGCCGGGGCGTCTCAAACAGAGCCTGCGCCGGGACAAGATCATTCTCCGGCAAGTCGCGAGGGATCTGGTGACGCGGACGGCCGCGACCCGCCGCAAGCGGGGCTTCGACGTTCCCATCGGGCCGTGGCTTCGTGGCCCGCTGCGGCCGGCCATGCTCGCGTATCTATCCCCGGAGGTCGTGGGAAGGCAGGGACTGCTGCGCCCGGCGGCGGTCGAGGAGATGGTTGCGGCCCACCTCGATGGGAAGCACGATCGCGGGCGTCGTCTGTGGACCTTGCTGGTTCTCTCGCATTGGCTGGAAACCGGGGGCGCGGCGTGAGGGTGGCGATGCTCTCCCACCTCGCCGCGGAGAGCGCACCCACTGGCGCCGAGCACAGCCTCGCCCTGCTCGCACGTGGGCTTGTCCGGCGCGGGCACGAGGTGACGGTTGCGACGCCCGGGCGGTGGGCTCTGACCGGGGAGTTGCAGGCGGCCGGGGTGGAGATGGTGTCGATCCAGGTGCGGAGCTGCTGGCTGGTGCAGTATGGGTCGCAGCCGATCGCGCGCCAGGTTGTCCGGGCAGCGCGCTTCGCAGCTCCCGACCCGGGGTTTGGGATGTTGCAGCGCTGGTTGAGACGATCGCAGGTGGATGTGGCGTATGTGAACTGCCTTCCCCACCTGCGCGGCGCCGCAGCGGCTCGCTCAGCCGGTCTCCCGGTCGTCTGGCACCTTCGCGAAATTCTGCCTCCGGGCCCCCGCCGGCGCTGGTTCGCCCGCCGTCTGGCGCGCGATGCGACCCACATCGTGGCGGTCAGCGAGGCGGTGGCGGAATGGCTGCGCCAGGAGGGGCTCGGCGACCGCGTTGAGGTGGTTTACAACGGGGTGGATGCCCCTTCCCGACTCATCGATCGCGAGCGGGCGAGGAAAGCCGTCGGGCTCCCCACGGATGGGGTTGTGTTCGGGTTTTTCAGCCAGCTGGTGGAGCACAAGGGGGCGCTCGACTTCATTCGGGCCGCACATGCCGCTGCGGCGCAGGCGCCCGCGCTCCATTTTCTGGTTGCCGGTGACGGCCCTGCACACTTCCTCAGCCGCCTGCGGCGGGAGATCGAGGGAGGTGCTGTCGCCGGACGGATTCATCTCGTACCGCCGCAGGACACCATCTGGAGCTTGCTCGCCGCCGTTGATGCGGTTGCGCTCCCCACCCTGTGGCCCGATCCGTTGCCGCGTGTCGTGATGGAGGCGACGGCCGTAGGTCTCCCCGTAGTTGCCTATGGGGATGGCGGCGTACCGGAGATGGTGGTCGCTGGTGAGACCGGGCTGATTCTCGATTCGGGAGACTGGAGATCTCTGGCCGAAGCCATGCTTCAGTTGGCCCGAGACCCGGACCTCCGCTCAGCCCTCGGCGAGGCGGGGAGACGTCGTGCCGGCAGCCTTTTCGGTGTTGATCGCCACGTGGAGCGCATGGAGGCCCTCCTTCTCGAGGCGGCCTCGGGCGGTGTGGGTTCAGCGGTTGGCGGCGGGCATAACCCGTCCGATGCGTGAGTTTTCTGCTGTGAAACGCGGTGCGCCCTACGTGGCTGTGCTTGCTCGATCGGCCTGCACGCCTCGTGTGGACCAGCTTGGCGGCCGCACCGATGACGCGAAGGCGAGCAGATAGATGATGCCACCAATGATGTACTGGGCCTGAAAACCGAAACGCATCGAGGAGTACTCCAGAAATCCTCCGACCACGGCGCCGAGCAGATTCGACGACAACGCTCCGGCGATGTCGCCTCCCCGCCGGAGCTCGCTCGAAAAGGCGAAGCCTGAGAAAAACAGCGGCAGGGTGATGATCAGGGTTCGCAGCAACAGCTCCGCGTTGTCTGAAAAGCTGAGGGCCCCGGCACCCACCACCCAACCGAGTATCAGTGAACAGATGAGAAGGCCATAGGTGATGACCGGGGGCGGGCAGCCCCGCTTCAAGATCACCAAGTTCGCGAAAAACGCCATCCCGAGGACAGCGACGATCGTGACGCTGATCACCTGCCACGTGCTTCCGTACAAGAGCCCCAGCTCGGTGATCGCCCGGGTCTCGATGAGCATAAACCCCGCACCGAGGAAGAAGCACGGGAGCGAAGGAAGGAGTTTGCCTGGTCGTCCGAGGAGCCGCGCTGCGAGGATCCACGTTGCCGCCAACAAGCACACGATGAGGACACCGTACCCGATTGGCATCGCTCGACGAGGCATGTAAAAGAAGGGCCAGTCATCGGTAGCCGGGTCGGTCGTGGTCGCGGGGTTGTCGAAGAGCCGGGTGACGTCCTCGAATCCGCTGACCAGCGCCGGATCGGTACCGCTGAGCCCGGGGCCGATGACGAAGGCGAACCCCCGGTCGTAACCTGACAGCAACACATGCGGTGCTTGGCCGTCGAACGCAATCTCGAGCATCTGGTAGAGCTTTTCGCCCTGTTCCTGTGACAGCAGCGAAAAGGAAAGGAGCAACAACCCGTCATCGGACAACAGGGCCCTGGCCTCCCGGAACGCTTCGACCGTGTAGACGAACGAATCCAGACGAACGCTTGTATTGGCCGAGAGCAGGGTGTGCGAATCGAGGAGTCCGTAGACGATGGCGTCGAATCGGCCGCCATGACGTCGGATGAACCTCCGTGCGTCGGTAATGGTGGTGACCACCCTGGGGTCAGAGTACGGTTGCTCGGGATGGACCTCCTGGCCAAGACTGTAGATGACAGGGTCGATCTCCACCGCCTCGACTCGACCGATGCCCCGTCTGAGCGCCGCCGCAACGTCGTTTCCGAGCCCGCTACCCAGCACCAGCACGTCTTCAGAATCCGGTTTGATGATGTACGCCAGCTCGTAGTAGCGCGCCCGACTCTCCAGCTCGGGATGATCGTCGACCCAATCGACGCTGAGATCGAGCGCTCGCTGGTAATAGGTATGATTGACCATCAGGACGAACGGACTTCCCGGCGCCTCTCGCGTCGAGAGAATCTGGTATGGAGAGTAGGTATCTTGCACCCCCGACCACACCCTGGCGCCATGGAGAACCGCGAGAGCAGCCGCCGTTGCAACCACTGAAACAACCAACATCTGTCTCGTCGCGACCAGAAACGGAAGGGCTGCGCACACTCCCAGCACCAACCACACCGAGGGAGGCGCCCACAGGTGGGCGAGTACGGTGAATGAAACGACGCCGCCGATGCTGCCCACCAGGTTCCATCCGTACGAGGGGAGCTCCGGTAGCCTTTTCATGAGCCTCGATGTGAACTGTCCCAACGGAACCATCGTCAGTGCGGTGGCAATGAACACGAGAGTCAGGAACCCGTAGCTGATGAGGAGCCCCGGCACCACGTTTGACGCCGCCACAACCAATCGGCTCTCATCGAGGCCGAACCCGAGGTTCTCCGGGACGGGATTGTTGAGCAGTCCCGCCAGCGGTGAATCCCGAAGAGCCCGGAAGATTATGATCTGGGTCGCAACCGCCGGGATCATGAGCGGGAGCCAGATGCGCCCCCTGGCGCCGATCGCGAAGCCGATCCCGAGCCCCAGAAAGCAGGCGATGAGCGTGACGTTCTTGTAATAGGCGAAAAGTTGGAAACAGCTCGCCTGCCACCTCACCAGGAGGAGCTCGAAGTAGAGGCTCAGGGCGGAGGAGAGAACGATGGCGGACGAGAGGCGATTGCCGTGGAGCGATTGGATCAGATGGTCGAGCGGTGACGATGACCGATCTACGAAGCCGACCAATTTCTTCGGATCGGTCGTGATATGGAGGGCCGCCGCCACCAGCAGGGCCAGCAAAGCACAGATCGAAGCCTTGACAGCCACGGCGAGGGAGGGTTCGAAGAGAACACCCGCCGCCATGGCTCCTGTCGCCACCATGAGCAGCCCCTTGAACACAACCGCTGAGGTGTCGCTCTGTGATTGCTGGGTGAGCTTCATGCGCCTTCCTGTTTCGTGCCGTCGGTAGCTTTTCACTGCGAACCCTGATGAATCATCCGGGTGAGAACCTCCGCCGCGTGCCGGCGACGTTCACTGGTGAGCTCCGCGGCCAGCCGAGCGCGCAGGGCCTCGGGCCGGGGGTGCTCGGCGAGGAGGCGTGCGCCAAGCCTGCGGAGGGCGGGATCGGCTGGCGCCCTCTCGAGGGCATCCAGGAGACGATCGGTCGCCTCGTTCCACCGCCGGAGCCGCAACAACGCTGTTATCACAACTGTCGATCCGTCGCTGGTGGCGCCGTGGAGAGCTTCCGCAATCGCGAGCTGCTCCAGGGCCTCCTCGGGTCGACCGGTGTAGAGCAAGGCGGCGGCCAGGTTATGGCGCGGCCGGTAGAGCTCCGGGCCGCGTTCGGTCGCTTGGCGGTAGCAAATCAGGGCGGCGGGGAGGTCGCCGCGGGCGAGGAAGGCGTTTCCGAGCCACTCGTAGCCGTCGGGTCCGTCCGGGAAGATTTCGATGGCGGCGCGGGCGAGATTCTCCTGGTTGGCATAGACCCACAGAGCGTTCCGCAGGCCTATTTGTTCGACGATGAGGACCACGGCGACGAGCAGCGGGATCGCCCATCGCAGCCGTGGTCGGTTGGTGGACAGCCAGCTGTGCGCGTACGGCCCGATCTCGGCCAGAGCCAGAGACGTGAAGGCCAGCGGCAGATAGAGATAGCGCCCGAACCCACCCCACCCGGGCACTGTTGCCACCATGGCGATCGGCGCCAGCATGAGACCGGTGATGGTGACGGCCAGGAGCACGAGAGGCGTTCTGCGTCGCAGGACGATGGCGACGGTCACCAGGACGATGCAGCCGAGCGCGGCGATCGCGCTCATCCCCCAACCGATCCTCTCGTACTCCCAGGAAAGGTGGCGGATACCCACCGGCCACAGACCCAACATCGCACGCAGCCCGTCGAGGACCAGAACCGGATAGACGCGTAGAGCGTGGAGACGCTGCTCCCCGTCGGCGCCGCCGGCCTGGAGCCCGCCCAGGGCAAAAACCCGCATCGCGAGGAAGATCGCGGCGGCGGCCCACAGAGGCGTCAGCCAGCGTAGCCGGACGCGGCGAGCCCATAACAGGTACAGGCTCACGGCGGGAAGCGCCATCAGAACCGCCTCCTTGGACAACAGCCCGGCGAGGAAGACCACGCCCGCTGCGAGCGCAGCACGCCACCCCGCCGAGTCGCGTCGGTCGTTCCTGCAGTACCGGTCGAGGAGCAGGACGGCGCCCAGGAGCCCTGCACTCGACATCGGCTCCGAGATCGCCGAGCACCACAGATAGGCCTCGGCGGTCACCGGATGGCAGGCGAAGAAAAGGACTGCAAGAACGGTCGCGAGGCGGGAATCGAGCCAACGGTCAGCCAGCGTCCACAACAACAGGCTGACCATCAGATGTGCCGCCAAGACCGCCAGGTGGAACCCAAAAGGATCGGGACCGGCGACAGCGTAGACGGCGGCGAGGGCGACCATGAATAGAGGGCGGTAGGTGTCGACGCCTTCGGCGCCGCGGCCCTCGCTGCCCATGGACTCGACAACATTGTGGGTGAAGTAGGAAGGAATCCGTCGGGGATCGCCGATAGTCGGGGAGTCCACGATCTGGTTGATGTCGTCCCAGATGAAATCCGAGCCGAGCGCGGGCGCGAGGACCGCGAAGATCAGGCCGGCCAACAGCAGCGCCTGCACGCGTTTGCTGGCGGCAGCCTCGGTGATGACTCGGGAAAACCACTCGCCCATCTTCACCATTGTCGCAGGATTACGACGACTGGGGAAAGCGGGAGCTGGTTGCGAAGATCAAGTGAGTTCACGATGAACTCTCGCTTCCATCTATAATCATCCTCACATGAGCGGTTCTCTCGGCGCGGTGGTAGTGAGCTATGAATCGGCGGAGGATCTGCCCGGGTGTCTGGAGGCTCTGGGCCACGCCACCGGGGTCGGTCGCTTCCTGGTGGTAGACAACGCGTCACGGGACAACTCGGTTGAGGTGGCGTGGGCGACGTCCGGTGTCGAGGTGGTCGAGGAGACGGTCAACTCCGGTTTCGCCGGCGGCTGCAACCGCGGCTACCGTGAGCTCGCTGGAGAGTTCGAGTGGCTCGCCTTTCTCAATCCGGATGTCCAGGTGTTGCCGGATTGCCTTCAGCGCTGCGTGCAGGCGCTGGCTGCAGATTCTCGGCTCGCGGGAGTGGCGCCGTTGCTGATGCGACCGGACGGCCGGACGGTGGACAGCGCCGGCCAGATGCTCCACCCTCTCACTCTCGAAGTGCGGGACCTCGGCTACGGCAAGCCGGCGACCCTGGAGACTTTGAAGCCACGGGCGGTGCTCGCCCCATGCGGTGCGCTCGCGGTCTTCCGGCGGGCAGCCCTGGAAGAGGTGTCTGGAGACCACGGGCCGTGGGCGCAGGACTACTTTTGCTTCTGGGAAGATCTCGAGCTCGGATGGCGGCTGTTGAATGCCGGTTGGCGGATCCGAACGGTTCCCGATGCGGTGGCGACCCACCGCCGAGGGGGTGGCGCTCCGGAGGGGACCGGCCCGTTGCGATGGCGGCGGCCGCCGGAGCTCGAGGCCTGCATACTCTCCAATCGGTGGATGACCCTCATCCGTCACCTCCATCCCCTTGATCTCTTGCCGCGCCTCCCCCTACTCTTGCTGTGGGATTCGAGCCTGGTGGCGGCCGGCGCCGCGCGCCGGGGTTCCCTCCTCGGGCATCTGCGGCGGCGGTGGCCGATGGTAATGACCGAGTGGCACGGTCGGCGCCGCTCTAACCGCCGAAGACTGCGTGAGGTGATATGACGATTCGTCTGTTGATTGGGTTCTTTCTGGCCTATTTCCTGGCCCTGGTGGGGACCCCTATGGCCCGCGAGGCGGCTCTTCGTTTCGGGGTGGTGGACAATCCTGACGGACATCTCAAGAACCACAACCAGCCGGTAGCCTATCTCGGGGGGCTGGCGGTCTTCACGGCTTTTCTGTTGTCGATCGGCATGACCTTCGAGTTCGACAAGGAGCTTCTGGCCCTGTTGCTCGCCTCGACCATCGTCACCACCGTGGGACTGGTCGACGACTTCGGCGCCCTGACCCCGAAACCGAAAGCCCTCGGCCAGGTGGTGGCGGTCTTTGTCCTCCTCAAGGCCGGCATCATGATCCAGGTGGAGATCATACCGTGGTGGCTGCGCTTGGTGATCACGGTGGTTTGGCTGGTGGGCATGTCCAACGCCTTCAACCTGGTCGACATCATGGACGGGTTGGCCGCCGGGCTTGGGGTGATTGCAGCTACTTTTCTGCTGGTTGTGGCATTGCTCAACGGCCGGATGGTGGTCGCTGCGTTCACGGTTGCCCTGATCGGCGCGCTGCTCGGATTTCTGCGTTTCAACTTCTCGCCGGCGAGCATCTACCTTGGCGATTGCGGCAGTCTCTTCATCGGACTCACCCTCGGCGCGCTGGCGATGGTGATGAACTACACCAGTCACAATCCCCTCGGCTTTCTGGCGCCGCTTTACATTCTTGCGGTGCCCTTGGTCGATACCGCTTATGTGACCATCCTGCGCATCAAGGCGGGGCGCAAGATTTATTTCGGCAGCCCCGACCATTTTCCACTCCGGGTCAGACGCCGGCTCGGCGGCTCGACCGAGGGAACGGTGGTCGTCAGCTACGCGGTGGCCACGATCTTCGGCGCTCTCGGTTTGCTCGTTCTCTACTTGGAGCCGGTTGAGACTCTGATTCTCACGGGCGTCGTGGGCGCGGTGGTCACGGCGCTGCTGGTGTGGCTGGCCATGGTGCCGATGGAAGAATAATGCGGCCGGTGGTGATCGTCGGCGGTGGTCTCACCGGTCTCGTGGCGGGCGAGCGGCTGGAGGCTTCGGGCCTTCCGGCGGTGATCCTCGAGAAAGAGGAGGTTGCGGGAGGGGCCTGCCGAAGCCTTGATGCCGAGGGTTTCGTGTTCGACTACACCGGCCATCTCCTGCACGTGGCGAGACCGGAGACCGAGGCTTACCTCGGCGAGATCGGTGTGTGGGACCGGCTCGCGACCCACACCCGGCGCGCGGCGGTCGTGATCGGCGCCCATACCACTCCCTATCCGGTGCAGATTCACACCCACGCCCTGGCGCCTGAGGTCCGCCGTGATTGCCTGCTGGGTTTTGTTCGTGCCTGGGCCGTACAGCGGGCCGAAGAGCCCGGCGATTTCCGAGAGTGGGTGATTGAACGTTTCGGCGAAGGTCTGGCCCGACACTTTTTTTTCCCATACAACACCAAGCTCTACCGCGCCCAACCCGAGGAGCTGAGCCTCGACTGGGTGGGGCGCTACGTGCCCAAGCCCGAACTCGAGGAGGTGGTCAACGGCGCTCTGGGCCTCCACGACGGGGCGGTGGGCTACAACGCCACCTTTCGCTACCCGCGACAGGGAGGAATCCGGATGCTGCCGGATGCGGTGGCGGCGCAGGCGCACGGTCTGCGGCTCGGAGCAGAGGTCTCGCGGATCCACCTGGCGGAACGATGGGTCGAATTGGCCGACGGAGAGCGAATTGCCTGGGAAGACCTTGTCTCCACGATCGGGTTGCCGAGCCTGATCGACCGGATCGTCGACCCGCTCCCCGAAGAGGTGGCTTCCGCCCGCAAGGCCCTGCGCTGGGTACGCGTTCTCAACCTTGCCCTCGGGGTCGAGGGTCCTCCGCCGAGCCCCGAGCATTGGCTGTACTTTCCGGACCCTGACCTGCCCTTCTACCGGGTAGGTTTTCCTTCGAACCACGGCCAGGTGGCGCCGGCGGGTTGCCACACGGTGTCGGTGGAGGTCAGCATGGATCCGGTGGGGGGAGATGTGGAGAAGACGGCACGCGTGGCTGAACGGGCTGCAGTGGTTGCGGGACTGCTCGATCCGGCGGGGATTCGAGTGCGCCGGGTGACGGTGATCGACCCGGCATACGTGGTCTTTGACCATGCCCGTCGCGATGCAGTGGCCTTCCTGCGCCGTTTCCTGAGCCCACGGGGCGTGAGACTCGCCGGCCGTTGGGCGGAGTGGAAGTACTCGGCGATGGAGGATGCCGTCCTCGATGGCATGCGGGTCGCCCGCCGGGTAGCGGAGAGTATTTGAGAGGGGCTGCGCCAGTTTCCGCGTTGGGAACCGGGCTCCCCTTCTCCGGAATTTCCGGATGGAAACCGGCGAGCCCGCATTACCTAGCCCAATCAGAGAATACTTTCCCCCCTCACCTCCTAACCTCCTCACCTCCTAACCTCCTCACCCCCTCACCTCCAAAACCCACCCCCTGCCATCGCATCGACCATGAGTGAGCCCATCCGCATCCTGCTGGTCATCACCCGCCTCGAGCTCGGTGGGGCGCAGCGGGTGGTGCTCCACACGGCCAAGATTCTCGATCGATCGGAGTTCGCGGTCGGTCTCGCCTGGGGTCCCGGCGACCTTCTCGATGCCGAGGCCGAGAGCATCGCGAACCTGGAACGCTTCCCCGTGGAATCCTTGGTCCGCCCGGTCGCTCCCCTCGGGGATCTGCGCGCACTTGCCGCTTTGCGCTCCGCGGTGCGCGCCTTCGGGCCCCACGTGGTCCACACACACTCCTCGAAGGCGGGGGTTCTCGGTCGTCTCGCAGCTCGCCTCGAGCGCGTGCCGGCGGTGGTCCACACCATTCACGGTTTCGGATTCACTCCGGTGCAGTCGGCGCCCAAGCGGGTTGTCTTTCGATTTGTCGAGCGGGTGATGGCGCGGTGGACCGACCACTTCATTGCCGTCGCGGACTGTGACCGGGCTCGAGGCGTGGAGCTCGGACTGTTGACGCCCGAGCGTGTTTCGGTGATTCGCGCCGGCATCGAGATCGAGCGCTTCTTCGGTGCCACCGGGGGTGAGGCGGTGCGGGTGCGGCTCGGCATCCCTGAAGATGTGCCGGTGATCACGCAGATCGGCAATTTTAAGGCCCAGAAGGCGCCCCTAGACTTCGTTCGCATGGCGGCAGGCGTACACCGGCGGTTTCCGGAGGCCCGTTTTGTGATGGTGGGAGACGGGCCGTTGCGGATGCGGGCCGAGGCGCTTTCGAGGGACCTCGACATCTCTCATCGGATGGTCTTCTGCGGCTGGTGGGAGGACGTGCCCGGGCTGCTCGCGGCGACCCGGGTTTCCGTCCTCTCCTCGCTGCACGAGGGCCTTCCGTGCTCGGTGGTGGAGTCGTTGGCGGCGGGCGTACCGGTGGTTGCAACAGCGGTCGACGGCACCGTGGAGGTGGTACGCTCCGGAGACAACGGGTACCTGGTCCCGGCTGGAGACGTGGAGGCGCTCGCCGCAGGCGTGTGCCGAATTTTGGAAAGCCCCGACCTCTGGGCACAGTTTGCGGCTGCTGCCCCCGAAGGCCTTGGAGAATTCGATCGCGACCTGATGGTGCGCAAGCAGGAGGATCTCTATCGATGGATTGGTGGACGCAGCCGTTCGTAATGCTCTATGTCTTCACCTTCGGGGCGGTGGTGGGGAGCTTCCTCAACGTCGTGATCTACCGCCTGCCGAGGCGGAAATCACTGGTTCGGCCGCGCTCCGCCTGCACGTCTTGCGGCGCCATGATCCGTTGGTTCGACAACCTTCCCATTCTCTCCTGGTTCGCGCTTCGCGGCCGCTGCCGTAATTGTGGAGTGCGGATTTCGACCCGCTACCCCCTGGTGGAGGCTGCGGCGGGAGCGCTCGCGGTCCTGGCGTTGTGGCGTTGGGGGCCAGGTTTGACGGGCGCCGAGGTGGTGGTTTTCGCGTGGGCCTCCTTGGTCCTCGGGCTGATCGATCTCGATCACCAGATTCTGCCCGATGCCATCACCTATCCGTTGATCGTGCTCGGACTCACCGCCTCATGGCTCGGCGGTTACACCTGGTGGCTTGACTCGCTGGTGGGTGCGTTGGTCGGCGCAGCGCTACCGACTGCGGTGATCCTCTTGTACCGCGCCCTCCGGGGCATCGACGGCATGGGCTGGGGCGACGTCAAGTACCTTGCCGCCATCGGTTCGGTGGTCGGTCTTCACGGGTGCGTTCTTGTTCTGGTGATCGCCGCCACGCTGGGCGCGGTGGTCGGCGTGGGATTGATCCTCAGTGGCCGCGGTTCGGCCAAGACCGCCCTGCCCTTCGGCACCTTTCTCGCCCTGGCGGTGATCCTGTGGCTTTACGCTCCCGTTTCCTGGCTCGCCTGGAGTCCTCTGTAGGCCTCACTGATCGCGTGCTCGAGGGCGCGGTCCTGGTCGGGGTCCACGGTGCGCAGGTCGACGATCACCTCGTCGTCCTCGATGCGGGCGATCACCGGCAGCTCGGCGGCGCGCAGGTTGGCGGCCAGCCGTTGGCCTCCCGAAAGGGCGAGACCATAGCTGGCAAGGGTTTCCTCGGGGGTCGTACCGCCGCCGAGGGTGGCGCGGGTTGCCAGTCCGCGAGCCGGGATGCCGTGTGCTCGGAGGCGGCCGCCGATGCGACGCGCTCTTTTCTTGAGGCTCTCGAGCGGAGCGCCGAGCATCGCATACAGAGGAATCTCCTCGAGGCGGGCGCTGTGGTGGGCGCGAAGAATGTCGTCCATCAATACCAGCGCCGTCTTGTCCGGTCGCAGAGCTCGGAAGAGGGGATGACGGCCCAGGGGTTCGACCCACTCGGGTCGTCCCACTATGATCCCGGCCTGGGGCCCGCCGAGGAGCTTGTCTCCCGAGAAGCAGACGATGTCGGCGCCGGCCTTGAGGAGCTCGGCGACAGTGGGTTCCTGCGGCAGACCCCAGCGGCGAAGATCGTGGAGCACACCCGATCCCTGGTCGACGAACAGGGGCAGACCGCGGGCGTGGGCGAGGGTGGCAAGCTCGGCCACGTTCGGCTCGGTGGTGAAGCCGACGACGCGGAAGTTTGACCGGTGGGCCACCATGATGGCAGCGGTGTTGTAGCCGATTGCCGAGGCGTAGTCGTCGAGGTGGGTACGGTTGGTGCATCCGACCTCTACCAGGGTCGAGCCCGAGGCACGCATCACCTCGGGCAGGCGGAAGGAGCCGCCGATCTCGATCAGTTGGCCGCGCGAGACCACGACCTCACGGCCGAAGGCATGCGCCGACAGAAGCAGTACGAGGGCCGCAGCGTTGTTGTTGACCATTACGGCTGCAGGGGCGCCGCAGACGCGGGCGATTCGCTCGGCGAGAGGCGCGAGCCGCTGGCCTCGGCTTCCGAGGACAACGTCGTACTCGAGGGCGAGGTATGATGACAGGGACGGCGGCAGCTGCCGAGGCAGCGGCGCCCGGCCGAGATTGGTGTGCAGGAGCACGCCGGTGGCGTTGATCACCGCACTGTAAGCGGAGCCGGCGGTGACGCGGAGCGACTCGAGGATCTCAGCCTCGAGGGCCGCGACCGCATCATCGACGGCTCCTCCGGCGATCTCGCCGGCGCCCATGCGGCGGCGGAGGCTTTCGACAGCGGCGCGACACGCCTCCATCACCGGTGCATGGCCGTAATCTGTGACTGCGGCTCGCAGAGACGGGAGTTCGAGCAGGCGATGAATGGCAGGGATACGGCGGTAGAGGGACTCCACGGGGGGTATTCTATCTCAATGGGTGGCAGGACGCTTCGGTGGTACCCCGGATCAAGCGCGATGCGGGCTCGTGGGAGGCTTTAATGGATCTGATCGACCAGATTGCCATCCTCGAGCGCGCCTTGCAGGAGCACATCAAGGACTGGGAGCGTTTTTTCGCGGGCCTGATCAAGGTTCCTCCCGAGACCGATCGAGAACGCTTCACGCGGCGGTTGCGCCACCTCTCCGAGCAGACGATCAACCGGCGGTCCGAACGGTTTCGGTTCGAGCAGCTGCAGCACCGATTCATGGCATACTCGCAGAACTGGGAACGATTGCTCAGAGAACGCGAGGAGGGAAGAGGCGTCCAATCGCAGGCGGAAGCTTCGAGCGTCCGCCGGAACCCCTCACCGGCAAACGAGAGCGCTCCGGCCTCCGTAGATAAGACGGAGGGGGACGCGCTCTTCGATCGCTATCTCGCTGCCAAGCGGGATCTCGGGTTGGACGTCCGCGCCAGCCGCGAGGACTTCGAGGAACAGATCGCGGTGCAGCGCCAGAAGATCGAGGAGAGGCTCGGGCGCAAGGTGCGTTTCGAGGTTCAGGTCGAAAATGGTAGGGTCAGGGTCGTTGCGCGCAAGACCAAGAAACGGAAGTGAGTGGATGCGGTCCAAGTTGATTCTCGCGGTCGTTATCTTCGGCCTCGTAGCCGCGCTGGTCGCGCAGGCCGACGAACCGATCTTCGTTCGTTGGCTGGTGGCGGACGACCCGGGCGACGAAACAATTCGCATGTTCTGGGAACGGTCCGAGCGCGAGGAGCTCGAAGCCCCGGGCCTGGTGGATCTGGGGACCATGCTCTTTTACCGGGGCTATCCCAAGGATGCGCTGCGGATGTACCACAAGGCGCTCGACCTGGATCCGGAGCTCTACGAGGCCTGGTTCCGGATCGGGCTCGTCGAGCACAGCCGCGGTGAGCTGCACGAGGCACGCAAAGCCTACAAGCGTTGCCTCAAGCTACTCACCGGGCACGGCTGGTGCAACTTCTACCTCGGCCTGCTGGAGGAGCAGACGGGACACAGCAGCGCGGCTCTCGACTATTTCCGGCGGGCCTTCAAGTTTGCTCCGGATCTCGCGGATCCTGAGGTCAATCCCGAGATGTTGACGTCGGACCTCGCCCTCGCGGCCAGGCTCCGCGAGTTCGGCCGGACCAACTTCAAGAAATCCCTTCCCCTCTCGTACCTCGAACCGGCCGAGGTCGACAGCGTGCGAGCGATGTTCAAACCGCCTCCGGGAAGTGAAGCGGAAGAAGGGGACGGCCAGGGGGTTGTGGACAGCCCGGCCCCCGAGCCGACTGCGATCCGGCAACCAACTCCCAAGGCTCAACCGACCCCCACGGCACAACGGACTGTAATCCCGACACCCCGGGCGCGCCCGGCGCCGATGCGTCGCGCTCCCAACCGAACGCCGAAACCCGGGGCGATGGGCTATGGGGGCGCCGGCGGCGCCGGTACGAGTTCGGGAAGTCAGAACGAGACCCCCTTCGGTATGCCTCCGGTTCACAACGTGTCGCCCGAGGCCCGCTTCGAGTCAGACTGGCCCGTGCTGCGGGAGCTTGTTTCAGTATTTGTGTGATCTGTGATCGCAGGTCGTAGGCAGCGACCTTCACACATTGAAGCGGAAGTGCACGACCTCTCCGTCCTGGACCTCATAGCGCTTGCCTTCGAGACGGAGGGTGCCTCGCTGCCGGCAAGCGGCGAGCGAGCCCTGTTCGAGAAGTTCGTCGTGAGGTACCACCTCGGCGCGGATGAAACCCCGCTGAATGTCAGAGTGGATCTCACCGGCGGCCTCCACCGCAGGGGTTGCCGCCCGGATCGACCAGGCGCGACACTCGTCGTCACCGACGGTGAAGAACGAGATCAGCCCCAGGAGCCGGTAAGACTGGTGGATCATGCGGTCGAGCGCCCGATCTTTGATGCCGAGATCCTCCATGAAGACGGCCGCGTCCTCCCCCTCCAGCTCGGCCAGCTCGCCCTCGAGGGTTGCGCAGACCTGGGTGAAGGCGAGGCCCGGACGGTCGCGCCATGCGGCCCAATCTTCGGCCGCAAAAGGGTCGGCGCGGACGTCGTTCTCACCGGTGTTGGCGACCACCAGGAGCGGTTTCAGCGAGAGGAAGGTGAAGCCGCGCAGCTTCTTGTCTTCATCCGACGAGAACGTCTGAGAGCGCAGTGGGTTTGCGGACTCCAGAGTTTCAAGACATCGCTCGAGGAGATCGGCTTCCCGGAGGAGATCGGGGTCTTTGCGCTTGGCAAGATCGCGTCGCAGCCTCGCGAGCCGGCGTTCGACGACCATCTGGTCTTGAAGGATGAACTCTTCCTCGATGTGCTGAAGGTCGCGCACAGGGTTCGACGATCCCATGGGGTGGGGGACGGCGTCGTTCGGGAACGCCCTGAGAATGACCATCAACGCATCGGCGGTGCGCAGCTCGGGGAGATTGAAGGCGGCCTCTCCACGGTGCTCCTCCGGGATGCCCGGGACGTCGACGAAGCGGATCGTGGCCGGAGTGGTCTTCTCGGGTTGATAAAGGGCGCTCAGGGCGTCGAGGCGCGGATCGGGCACTCGGGCGATTCCCATCTGGGCGCCCTCGCGTCGAGGGGATGCCCCGGAAACGTCTTGACCGGTCAGCAAACTGAACAGCGTCGATTTTCCGCTTGACGCCAAACCCATGATACCGACTTCCATCGTGTCCTCCCCAACCCGGTGGTGGCGGAACCACGGAGGTTCCGCCGCCGACGGGTGCTGGTAGGTTACCCCACAACGCGCTGCCGTCGTACCAGCAGAGACGGGGCGCCGACGCAGCCGTGGTCGGTCTGGAACCAGCACAGGTCGGTGCCCACCGCCTCGATCCGTCGCAGAAGCCTGCCGATGCTGCCGCGAAGCTCGACAACGGGATGCCAGCCGCGAACCCGGGCGCCGTCGAGCCACACGCCGGAGGCCACGATGCGGTAGGTATCGGTCTGAAGATGGATGCCGATCGGCGCCAGGGGACGGAGTAGGTAGAGGGCACTGTCGACCGAGCGGAGAAGCTCTCCAGGGACCGTGCCGCTGCCGGTCATCACCCGCAGATTGGCGATACCCGTCGCCGGATAGTCGCGGTAGGAGAGGCGCAGTGCGCCGCCGCGCGGGACCTCCCCGTAGCGCGTCGCGTCACGGAAGGAAGCGAGTCGATGCCGGGGTATGCCCTCATCGAGGAGGAGGGTGCGACTCGCGGGCAGGCCCTCTCCATCGCAAGGGCCGGTGATCGGCGCCTCCGGGTCGTTGCGATCATCCGCCAGGGTCAGGGTCGGCGCCGCCAGGCGGCCGTCGCGATCGAGCAACGACGCCATCGGATCGTTCTCCTCCCCGGTAGCGAGGAAGAGTGGCGCGAGGGAGGCGAGGAACTGCGCGCTGACCTCCGGGTGGAAAATGAGATCGCGCAGACCCGAGTCGGCCGCCACGCGGCACCGCGTGAGGAGGGGGCGGTTGGCGATGCGGGCGGCTACGGATTCCGGGTCGAAGGCCCGCGGATCTGGAACGTGGATCCAGTCACGCCACACACCGGCCCGCTCGCCGGTTAACTCCACCTCGACGAGGAGCGAGGTGGCGGTGTCCTGGTGATGGGCGACCCAGCCCTCGCCGGTGGCCAGGATCCAGGCAAAGGCGCCCTCCTGAACGATCGTGCGACGCACCCGCAGATGGGTTCCGGCGAGAGATGCCACCGCCTGAGTGAGTTCTTGCGCAGCATGCGTCGCCCAGCCGCGAGGAGGCAGGGGGCGGGCGGGTTTCTTGGCGCCGGCGCCGAGCAGGCGATGGGGAGGGATCGGGTCAATTGTGGTTGTCGTTTCCCTGGCCAACGCGCCCTCGACGACGCGGCGGGATGCTTCCCCTCCGAGACCCGAGGCGGCGGCAAACCCGGTGCAGCCGCCCCGCTGGGTCCGCACCGCAACACCGGTCTCCTCGACGTCGATTGCGCGCAGCGAACGATCAGGGGTGATTTCAATTTCGCGGGTGAAGGAGGCCTTGGCGAAGATCTCCCATCGATCGAGCGCCGCCCGGGTGAGATGTTCGCGGGTGGCGGCGGCGGCCGCATGGAGCCGATCGAGGTAGCTCGGCGGTTCCGAAACTCGCATTCACAGCACCTCGAGCCGCTGGACGAGGAGGCTCGGCGCCTCGGAGCCTGTGGGCAGGGGAACGCCGTCCTTGACGCACCAGCCGAGGCGCCAATCGGACTGCGGGTCGGAACCCACCCGTGGGTCGATATTGGTGAGGATCTCGATCACCCCGCCGGTGAGCTCGCACGGGGCAAGCGGCCGGCGGCGGCGACCGTGGCGAACCTCCCACCCGCGCTCGACGCGGAGTACCGTGCGGGTGGAGACCGGATCGACGGTCGCACCACCGATTCTGGTGACCACTAGACCGTGATCGAGACCCGCCTCCAGGTCCTCTGGAGGCGTCACGCCGGCGGTGATGACGAGGTTTGACAGGCGGGGGACGGGGGGACGGCTCCAGCCGGCGCGGCGGCCGCGCCCGGGATCCCTTCCGAGCTGTCCGGCGCCCTCCGAGTCGCAAAGGAATCCCTCGAGGCGCCCCGCTCTAACCAGGTGGATCGGCGCGGCGCGAACGCCCTCGTCGTCATGGTCGAAGGCGCCCGCGAGATCGCGGCGGGTGGGGTCGTCGACGATCTCGATGGCGGTGGCGGTGATCGTTGCGCCGACCAGGCCGGCCAAGGGTGAGCTGCCGGAGACCACCATGTCGGACTCCGCCATGTGGCCGATCAGCTCGTGCATCAGCACGCCGGCGGTGCCCCGAGCGAAGAGAACGGGCAGCTGCATGCCCGGAGTTGGCTCCCAGGCCTTGGCCGGTTCGGGCTCGACTAAGTCCTGCAGCCAAGCGCCGATCTCACGGCGGCCCCACACGGCCAGCAAGGAGGACCTCGAATTGCCTCCTCGCTCAACCCGAACCAGCGGCGGCGACGCCACCGCTACCCAGCCGTCGGCGCGCACCACTGCTCCCCGGCGGCTGAGGAAGCGGATGACACATGGTGCCGGACCGAGCCGTGAAGCCACCTCGCACGCCCAATTCGTCCAGCCCCGGGGCGGGTCGATCTCGGCGGTGGGCACAGGTCTGGCCGGTGGCAGCGCCACCCGGTCGGCGTGGCGGGCGAGGAGCTCGTTGACGGCTGTGGTCGACAGACCGGTGCGGGCGTGGAGGACGGTTCTCGAAGGCGATCTCCAGCGCGCCGCCGCTCCCTCGAGGCGGCACTCCTCGAACCGTGTCTCACCGTCGGCTGTCACCGCCCGCAGCTCGAGCCGCTGCTCGAGGTAGAGGTCCTCGAATCGGGCGCCGCCGCCGTGCAGGTCGGCGCAGCGCTCGGCCAGGAGGTTGAGCCATCGCGGGTCGACTGGGGGATCAGGGTTGCGAGCTGGTGAGATGTGCGGGTTGGCCACGCAGCTATCCTAACCCGTACTTCTCACCAGATTTCGTCACGAGGGGTACAAGACGCAATGCGGGTCTGCGCTCTCGC
>JBGMRN010000044.1:0-19345 GCA_048061535.1 Thermoanaerobaculales bacterium
CGCCGAGGTCGGGTTGCTCGCGGAACTTGAGGGTGACCTGGGTGCCGCCCACGAAATCGATGCCGAGGTTGAGGCCGGGGCCGGAAAACTGGTAGGCCAGCCCGGCGAGGATGACCACCGAAGAGAGCGTGAGGGCGATCCTTCGGTAGGAGAGAAATGGAAAACTGGTTTCGCCGATGATGCGCATGCGTGTTTCCTATCAAATGCTCAGGGATTCGACCCGGTCGCGGCCCGACATGGCCAGCATGTAGATGGTCCGGGAGACGAAGACGGCGGTGAAGACGCTCGCCAGAATGCCGATCGACAAAGTGACCGCAAAACCCTTCACCGGGCCGGTCCCGAAATTGAAGAGGAAGAGCGCCGCGATGAGGGTTGTCAGATTGGCGTCGAGGATGGTGCCGAAAGCACGCGCGAACCCGGTGTCGATCGCAGCGCGCACCGTCTTGCCCACCCTCAACTCCTCGCGGATCCGCTCGAAGATCAGCACGTTCGCATCCACCGCCATACCGATGGTGAGGATCACTCCGGCGATGCCGGGCAGGGTGAGGGTCGCCCCGAAATACGCCATCGCGCCCATCAGGATAACGATGTTGAGGGTCAGGGCAACGTTGGCATTGAGCCCGGAAAGACGATAGTAGACGAGCATGAAGAGCAACACGACGATCAGGCCCGCCACCGCCGCCCGCACGCCGCGGACCACCGAGTCGTGTCCGAGGGACGGACCCACCGTTCGCTCCTCGAGATAGGTAATGGTCGCCGGCAGCGCGCCTGCGCGCAGCTTGAGCGCGAGGTCCTCGGCCTCCTCGATGCTGAAGTTCCCGGTGATGCGACCGTCGCCCGGGATCTTCGACTCGATCACCGGCGCCGAGATCACCTTGTTGTCCAGGACAATCGCCATGCGGGTGCCGATGTGCGAGCCGGTGTACTGGCCGAACTTCTCGACCGCGTGGGGTTGGGTGGCGAAGTTGACCACCGCTTGCCCGTACTCGTCCTGGCTCCGGCGAGCCGACCGAAGCTCCTGGCCGGAGATGATCGCTGCCTTCTTGAGGACGTAGTAGTCGATGCCGATCAGCCCGCCGTCGATGCCCTTCCGATCACCCGAGAGGATCTCGGAGTCCGCGGGAAGGCTCCCCCCCATCCCCGTGAGCAGGCTCTGGCGGTCGGCCGCCGGTCCGGCCACGACCTCCTGAAACTCCAGGAAGGCGGTGGAGGAAATGAGGTCCTTGACCCGGGCCGGGTCGTCGACGCCGGGCAGCTGGACGAGGATGCGATCGCTCTCCAACCCCTGACGCTGAATCAGCGGTTCGGCGACGCCGAACTGATCCACCCGATTCCAGATGGTCTCCAGGGAGGACCGCACCGCCATGTCGCGCACCGTGCGATCCATGTTCGGCGGCAGTTGGAAGGTCCACACGCCGGCGCCGGGACTCAGCTTGTAGCCCGGCGCCCACGAAGCCGCGACCTCGCGCAGGGTCGCAGCGTCGGCGGCCGGAGGAACCTCGACCGTGAAGCTCAGGTCCTGGATATCGGTCGTGACCTGCCCGAGCATGATCCCCTCGTCTGCCGCCCTGGTCACCAACCGACGGGAGGCGTCGTCGAGCTCCGCCTTGATGGCGTCGTCGGTCTGAACCTGGAGCACCAGGTGGATACCGCCGGAAAGATCGAGACCGAAATGGATCTTTTCACCGGGGGGGTAGAGCGACCACAGGCAGAGAGCCGCGACCGCAACGATCAACACGATGCGCCAGATGATCTTCTTGTCCACTCTCGCCTCCGCCTCAGGAACCGTCGGACGGCGCGCCGTCCGGCCCGACCGGTCCACCGATCGCAGTTTTTGAAATTCGGATCTTCGTGTTCTCAGAGATTTTGAGCAGCAGGGTCTGCTCCTCCACGTGGGCTACGGTGCCGTAGATCCCACCGGAGGTAACGACCTTGTCGCCCTTCTTGAGGGCCGAGATCATCGCCTCCTTCTTCCGCTGCTGCTTCTTCGCCGGCAGGATCACCAGAAAATAAAAAACCGAGAAAATCAAACCGAACATCATCACCATCGACAGGGTGCCGCCACCGGGTGTTCCGTTCATCATTCACCTCTCGTCGTATCCGGGGAAGTCTCATCCCCTTCGATTCTCCGGGACCGTCCCGCCCGGGCGCGAAGCCACGAATAGCGGCCCGCCATGATAGCTTCCCGTGCCTCCCGCATCAAGCTCAAAAAGAATGTGAGATTGTGGATTGTCAACAAGACCACCGAAATCACCTCCTTGGCGATGAAAAAGTGACGCAGCGCGGCCCGGGAATAGACTGCGCAGGTCGGGCACGTGCAGGCCTCGTCGAGGGGCCGAGGATCCATCGCAAAACGGGCGTTCTTGATCATCATCTCGCCGGCCGACGTGAAGACCTTGCCGGTGCGCGCCGATCGTGTGGGTAGGACACAATCGAAGAGATCGACGCCGCAGCCAACCGCGTGAACGATGTCCTCCGGATAGCCGACCCCCATCAGGTAACGCGGTCGATCCGCCGGCAACATCGGCGCTGCCATCTCGACGCCGTCGTGCAGCGCCTCGGAGGGCTCGCCAACGGCCAATCCGCCGACTGCGAAGCCGTCAAACGCCCCTTCGGCGAGCGCATCCGTGCACCGGCGCCGCAACTCCCGGTCGAGCGTCCCCTGTTGGATGGCAAAGAGGCCTCCGTGCCAACCGACCTCGGGATTGTTCCCGCGCAGCGCATCGGCGCGACGGAGCCCCCGAAGCGCCCATTCCACGCTGAGCATGGTCGATCGTTCCGCTCGCCCCGCTTCCACCGGATATGGGAGGCATTCGTCGAGCACCATCGCCACGTCGACGCCGAATCCCGCCTGGCTGTCGATCACGTTCTCCGGTGTGAGCCGGTGCTCACTGCCGTCGATGTGCGAACGGAAGGTCACCCCATCCGCATCCATCCGCCGTCGTTCTGCAAGCGAGAACACCTGATACCCGCCGGAGTCGGTGAGCATCGGCCCGTCCCAGCCCATCAGACGATGCAGGCCGCCGATCCGAGCGATGCGTTCAGCCCCGGGCCGGAGGAGCAGATGATAGGCGTTGGCGAGCACCATCTCCGGCGCAAGCCGGTCAAGCTCCCACGCCGCGACACCTTTGACCGTCCCGGCGGTGCCCACCGGCATGAATGCCGGCGTCCGCACGACGCCGTGGGGAGTAGTGAGCTCGGCGGCCCGCGCCGAGCTGTCCGGATCCTCGGCGATAATCGAGAAGGGCAGCATGGCTGTTCAACGACGACCGCGACAACGCCGCGGTCAGCCGACGCCGGCCGAGGCGTCGAGCGTCTCCACCCGCACGCCGGCGTCGAACTCGAGTAGAAAGCGCTCGTCGTCGAGAGTGGGGTCGATCACCAGATCGTAGAACTCGAAACGGGTGCTGTCTCCATCTGCCTCGTTGTACTCCACGGCCACCGGCAGGAGGAGGCGCCGGTCCACCTCGATCTTGATCGACCGCAACCTCTTGCCGATCATCTTGCCGACCGGGCGCAAGGTGAGACGATAAGGCGCCTCGCCCCCGGGATCGGCCAGGCTCACCTTGAAATGACTGGTCAGATCGTCGAGGGGCTGCATGCCCGCGAGCGCCCGCACAAATCGCCGCTGCTTTTTGGAGATCTTGAGTCGTTCGGCTCGGGCCTGACCCGGGTGATAGGTGGTCACGGCATCGCCGGCGAAAAGGACCACCATCTTCTCGGGCCGGCTGTAGTCCCAGCGCACTGCGTCAGGAGCGCGGTAGCTCAACTGCCCCGATGATTCCGTTGCCTCGAGCAGAAGGGCGCTGTGCTTTGTCTGCACAAACCCGGCCGTCATCGAGGTCAGCGCGCGCTGGCGCTCGACGACCCGGTCGATCAGCGCATGCAGCTTGGCGCTGCCCTCGAGGTCGTCGAGGGCGCGGTCGGCCGGCGCCGGCGGCCCCGCCCACAGCGGCGCCGTGAAGAACACCGACATAAGAAACACGAATGCTCGCGAACGTCGCACGGACCGCACTCCAGTCATCAATATCACAACATCTCGCCGCCCTCGCTTAGGAACGCGGTGAGATCCTCAGGCTAGCACATTTCTTCACTGATCCGGACCGAGACCAGATGGAGAGGCGTCAGCTCGAATACGGGCCACTCACGTCCATCGGCATCGCGATGAGTAGGTGCGAGGGCGGCGACCTCGTCAACGGCATCGGCCAGCAGGTTCTTTGAGGAATCCGCCACGACCAGCCGTTTGATATCGCGGACGTCGGCCAACTCGAAGAGCATCCTCGTTCCCAAGATGTTGAGGAAGCGCCGCGGGCCGACGGCATCTGCGCCGACCACAATGATGACGCCGGCCTCGTCGAGAAACATCGGCGTAGCCGCATCCGGCCGTGAAAACGACGGGCCGGCAGCGGCAAGCCTTCGCGCCTGATCCGGCCCCCGGCCCACTTCGGTGCCGTCAAGCACCACAACCGACCCCTGCCATCCTCGCTCCCAGGCGCCCTCGACCACCGCAGCCACCGCAGCTGACCGCGAAATCGTGAGGATCCGTTCTGCGCTCTCGACAAAGGGCCAGGCATTTGCCGCAAGGCGCTGAGGCAACTCCTTCAATGTCTGCAACCTGCGTTGGAGCCAGCGACGGAAATCGTGCGGATCGCTCTCGAAGGCGCGTGCCGCCAGCGACCGCAGGCCGGCCATCACGGGTTGGCCGTCCGCGAGCAGGGCCGCTCCCGCACCTTGGGTTTCGGCGGACCATGAGCCCTCCACCGCGAGGAGCCGATCCACCAACCGCGCCTCGATCTCGGAGGCGCCGCGGCTGCGGTCGGATGCGGCCTCGCTGAAGGCCTGAAGCACGTTTTCGGTATCCCACATGTCTCACCCGACCCGCATATCTCACTCCATCGCGCAGCATCCGACCAGTCTCACGATGCACCGTGTTGGAACATGCAACCTTATATTGCCACGACCCGGTACAATTGCCGAAGACCGCGTCGATTGGGAGGCACCATGAGCGACGATCAGCCGAATTCACCGAAGCCGCCGCAACTGACCCTCGACCCGGAAGTCGGGCTCGGTCAGTACTCCAACTTCGTCAGTATCGCCCACAACTACGCCGAGGTTCTCTTCGACTTCGGGCGCACCCTGCCCGGCCGCAAGGACATCCCGGTGGTGGCGCGCATCATCATGAACCCGTTCCAGGCCAAGCAACTTCTGCACGCGCTCAACCACAACGTTCAGATGTACGAGAAGACCTACGGACCGATCCCCGATGCACCCGGCGGTACCGGCCAACCCGAGGGGGCAGGAGCGAACTGAAACTGTCCGGAGTTTCCGGACGGGAGCGAACTCACGAAAAAGACGGGGCGCACCCGAAGGTGCGTCCCGTTGTGTGTTCGTTGGTGGACCGCTTCACTCCTCCAGCCGGAGAATCACGAAGCGGTAGTTCTTGAACCGGGAATTGTACACGTAAAGACGCAGGTAGCCGCCCGCCTTCACATCCTCGATCGCGGCCCCGAGCTCTGAGGTGTCGGTGATCGGCTTGCCGTTGGCCTCGGTGATCACGTCCCCTTGGATCATCCCCTTGTCGGCTGCCGGCGAGATGGGTCGCACGCGGGTCACGATCACGCCCTCGAGATCGTCGTCAAGCCGGTATGCCCTGCGGATCTGAAGCGAGAGCTCGGAGACGGTGACGCCGAGCGGTTCAAAGACGTCGCCGTTCTCTTCGGGGCCGGCGGCCGGCACCGCATCCTCGGTGTCGAGCTCGCGTTCCTCGAGGACAACGCTGATCGTCTTCAGCTCACCGTTGCGGACCAGCCCGAGCTTCACCTTGGTTCCGGGCGGCATCGCGGAAACGGTGTCTATGAGCTCGCGGGTGTCCTCGATCGCGCGACCGTCAACCATAACGATGATGTCGCCGTGGCGCACCCCGGCCTTCTCGGCGGCGTGGCCTTCGACGACCTGCACCACGAGGGCGCCGTCGGTGCTGTCGAGACCGAAGGCCTCGGCCCGGTCACGGTCGACGTTTTCGATCGACACACCGAGGTAGCCGCGCACGACCCGGCCGCGCTCGCGAAGCTGAGGCAAGATGGCACGGACGATGTTCACCGGAATCGCGAACCCGAGGTTCTGACCGCGGGCGTTGATCGCCGAGTTGATCCCGATCACCTCGCCGCGAATATTGAGCAGGGGTCCGCCGGAGTTGCCGAAGTTGATTGCGGCGTCGGTTTGAATGAAGTTCTCGAACGACCTCTCGCGCGAGAGACCGAGCGACCGGCCCTTGGCCGAGACCACCCCTACCGTCACCGTATGGGCCATGTTGAGGGGGTTTCCCACCGCCATCACCCACTCGCCGACGCGGAGCTCGGAGGACTCGCCGAGCGCCAGGAAGGGAAACTCGCGGTCGGGTTTCGTGATCCTCAACAGGGCGATGTCGGTGGCCGGGTCGCTTCCCACGACCTCGACCCCGTACTCGCCGTCGTCATCGGCGAGCCGGACCCTGATCCTGTCGGCGCCGTCGACCACGTGGAAGTTGGTGATGATCTCGCCGGTTGCCGAGATGAAGAAGCCCGAACCCGACGACCGGTCGATCTGTGGCTCGCGCTCCTCTCGCTGGTCTCGCGGTCCGAAGAAGAAGTGAAAGGGATCGTTGGGCATCTGCCGACGCCGTTCCGAGGGGTCGATGACGTCTTCGGTGAAGACCGAGACCACCGACGGCACCACCGCATCGGCCAGGGTGGCAAAATCAGGCGCGGCGAAGCTCCCGGTAGCGGCCACGGAAACCGGCGCCGGACGGTCCGCCTTCACCTGCGAAGTGAAGTTCAAGGCCCCCGAGAGGACCATTCCGAAAAGGACTGCGGCCACGACCACTGCCGCGAGTGAAAAGACTCTCTGTCTATCTGCGCTCATCGTGATTCCTCCTGCAGCCGGTAAACCGCGGGCGCACCGGCATCTGTCGAATCATGCAACAGCAAAAGGCTTGCCAGGTTTCCCAAAAAACATCCGACTCGCCGACAACTTGAGCCGTCGACCCTCAAGTTACCGAAAACAAATGCTTTGCAGATTGGAATTTCCTTGAGCCGCGAACCCGTGATCGACCCGCCCCCGCTTCCGGTCCGCCATTCTGGCACCCGAGCCGCTCCTCCGGGATCGTGCGGCGCATCGCCGCCCGCAGCAGAAAGCTGGTGAGATATGCGGGCGAGCCCGTTCCCGTTCAGAAACTCTGGACTGGAGGGGAGAGCGCAGTTCTCGATGCGGAAACGAGCGATTTTTGTGCAAGTTCCAGGAAGACAAGGATTTCCGCGGAGACGTACTCCTGTACGTCGCACAAGGAAATCCGCAGTCTGACGACGAAATTGCCAAAAAGCGCCGTTTCTGGACGAGAACTAGCCCGCGATCGTGATTCGGTTCTTACCCTGCTCCTTGGCCTCGTACATCGCGAGGTCCGCCGCCCGCAAGAGGAGGTTCTTCTTCATGTCGGTGGTTCCATGGCGAGGGAGATGCTCGGGATAGACCGCGACGCCGATGGAGCACGTGAGGGGCTGGCGCCAGTAGACCGGGCCTTCGGACCAGCTGAAGGTGCCCTGCAGGAACAAGGTCTCGGCCAGCACCTCCTGGATCCGAGCGGCCACCGCACACGCCTGCTCCTGGTCGTGGTCGGGAAGAATGACCACGAACTCATCGCCTCCGTAGCGGGCGAGGGTCGCTCCTTCCTCCGTGACCGCGCCGTTGAGCAAGAAGCCGAACTCCTTGAGAACCTGGGAACCCGCCAGGTGGCCATGGGTGTCGTTCACACCCTTGAAGTTGTCGAGATCGAGGAAGAGGAGCCCCACCGTGGATCGGGTGACGTCGGCGCGAATCAGATCCTCGCTCAGCCGGTGATGAAAAAAACGATCGTTGTACAACCCGGTGAGATCATCGCGCCGGGCCATCTCGTTGGCGCGCTGGGCGTCGAGCAGATTCTCGATGGAAATCGAGGTGTAGCGCGCGAAGATCTCCAGCATCTGCAGGTCGCGATCGGAGTACGGGCCACCGTCGGAGCGGTTGAGCAGCTCGAGAACGCCGCACACGGTTCGCTCGATGCGCACCGGAACCGCGACCACTCCGGTGGTCTCGAATTGGGTGTCCTCGTCGAATTTCCCGTAGAAATTCGGATCGGTCTTCGGATCGCTCATGAGGTAGGGTTCGCCCGTGCGATAGACCAGACCCACCACACCGGTGTCGGCGAGAATCCTTTCCCCGAGCAGGCTGCCTCCGGAAGGCCCGAATACCGCAACGAAATAGAGCGGTGTTTCGGCGGCGGTCTCTCCCCGCTCGCCCGGCCTGTCCATGAGCACCGAACCCGCAATCGAGGGCACGAAATCATTGGCCTTGCTGAGGATCTCACCGAGGAACGACCCGACCTGAAGCTGCGACATCGTGAAGGCCGAGTACCTCCGCCGGTCGAGGAACGGCTCGAGATCGTCGAGGGGCAGGCTGAATACCTCAGGTGGGCTCATCAGATCCGAAATTTTATCACGCGCGCCGCATCAGCCTTCGCACACGCTCCTCGAGATCGGTCACCGTGTGGGTGTGATCCGCCCGACTCGGAGCGAAGCGAACCGCCTCCAACTCCCGCCGCAGCTCCTGCAGATCCCCTTCGAGCGACCGTCCTCTGGCGCGCGTCCGCGCATCGACCCACCAGCGCTCGAGCGCAATCTGAAGCTCCCTGGCCCGCTCGGACGGGCTCTGGCCCGCCTGCCGGGGATTCAAGGACACCGTGCGGCGCCGCGCCGCGAACAGGGTCGCCAGCCCGCCCGCCAGGAGACCGAAGAGCAGCGCGCCGCCCACCCAGATCCAGGGCGGCCGAGCCCTCGGACTCGAAGCGCCGGTCGAACCGTTACCGAGACCGGCGGCGTTACCCTCAGTCGGCTGAACAACCTCCGTCACCACCGGGGTGGGTGTCGGCGGCGGAGGGGCGACCTCGAGCCGCAGCGGGCCGAGGGTCTGGCTTCGGTAGCGGCCGGCGGAGGGATCGAAGACCGCCAAGGTGACCGGTTCGAGGTCGAGCTCGCCCCACACCCGAGGGACCAGGGTGGTCCGCCAGATGCGGGCGCCGTGGATGCCCTGGGCATCCACCGTGACCCGGCTCTCCTCCTCCGGCGGGAAGCCCTCGCAACCTTCGCAATCGGGCCAGCGGGCAGGCGCCTCCACCAGCGGCAGGTTGCCGCTGCCCTTCAGCTCGATGGAGAGCACCGCCGACTCACCAAAGTCGATGGAGACAGGGCTCAGGCCGGCGCTGTAACGCAGCTCGCCGACCGCACCTGAAAAACCCTCCGGCGGCGTCGGACGTAGCCTCACATCGATCGTGATCACCCGCGTGGCGCGTTGGAGGATCTGCTGTGGGTCGAAGAGGCTGTGACTCCGGAAACCGATCCGGGCCTCGACTTCGGGCACCACCAATCGACCGGCCTTGAGGGGAACCAGAGTGTGGCGGGCAACCACAAAGCGGTTGAAGCGGACGCCGTTGACCTCGACGACGTCGCCGGTGACGCGTTCCGGCGGTTCGACCCGCTGCGCCCACCAACCGGGGTACGAGGGCGCGGTCACCCACTCGAACCCGTCCACCCCGCCGGTGGTGGTGTCGAGCACGAGAGTGGCGAGCACCGGCTGCCCGACGACCACCTTCCGGGCGCTCACCAACTGTCGCAGGGCGACCCGCGGCGCCCGGGCAGCAGGTTGACGGCGAGCGAAGAAACTGTTCAGAGGGTCGAGGGCGAACGGTGAACGCCGACCCGCCTGGCGCTGATGCACGACGCTGCCGGGGACGATCTCGGCGGTCACCGCCTCCGCCCGTAACTCGGCGCCGCCGATCGTCACGGTCACCGGGCCGACCGATGCCGGACCGACCTCCAGCCCACGCAGGAGATAGGTGAAGCTCGAGGCCCGCGTGGCCCGACCGTTGATCCACGAAAACTCGGTCCCCGTGGAAGGACCGGAGACGATCCTGAGGTTGTTGAGGGGACCTGGATCAATCGCCGGAGCCGCGGAAGGCGGTTCGACGATGCGGATCTCGAGCCGAGCCGCGTCCTCGATACCGAACTTCCTCGGATCCAACCGGACCTCGAGGCCGGGCTCCTGAGCGGAGGCAAGCACCGCGACCGACGCCACCAACAATCCTCCGACCCAACGTCGCAGGTAGTTCACCAGTCCTTCTCTACTTTTCCAACCTTCGGCGTCGGGGAGCGCATGGCCTGCCTCGCCTCGGCCTCGGCCCGTTCGAGGGCGGCGAAGACCGGCTGATTGGGGTCCGGAGTCGGGGTCGGTTGCGCTCCCTGCCCGGCCTTCGGCTGCGGCGTGGGCTGTGGCTCGTTGCTCTCATCCTGTGGTTGGTTCTGCTCCGGTTGCTGCTCCTTGTCCTGCTGGTCCTTCTCCTCCTGGTCCTCTTTTTGATCCTTGTCCTTCTGCTGCTCGAGCTGACGCAGCGCGAGCTCGAAATTGTGCTTGGCCTCGACGTCGTTCGCGTCGGCGAGCACCGCCTTGCGAAGCCAGCTTACGGCGGCTTCGAGCTGCCGGCCCTCGAGAGCGGCCGTCCCCGCGTTATAGGTCGCGCCGGGCACACCACCCTGGTCCGCACGTTCGAGCAGGGGAACCGCCGCCTCCAGCCGCTCTTGAGCGGCAAGCGCCGTTCCAAGGTCGTAGAGCCGGGCCGGCTGCTCGGGATCGAGCTCCGCCGCCCCGGCGAAGGCCTCGGTCGCCGCTTCGATGTCAGCCGCCTTCCATTCGGACACCCCCCGGCGCGCGAGCCGCCGGCCGCCCCCCGGAACGAGCCGCTGCCACCATGAGGGTCGTGCAACGGGAAGCGCATCCCCCGCCAACGCCTCTGCCGGCGCCGCGGTCGGCGGCGACGACGAGACCGGCTGCGAGGCGCCCTGGGCGTTCGCCGGGTCCGGCGTCACTGCCAGAAGAAGCAGCAGCGTCGCTACCGTCACCCGCCGCCACGGCGACAGCGCAAACCCCAGCGTCAGGAACACGGCGGCGGCGCCCAGGAACAGAGGAAAGCGATCAATCCGATGCACCGTGCGGGTGGTCTCGACCTCGCGCGTCCGCAACTCGGCCACCGCCGCGGAGATTTCGGCGATAACCTCCCGATCGGCGAGGTTCACCGTCGTCCCGTTCACGGCGCCGGCAACATCGGCCAGCACCTCGGGATGGGCGTGCGTGATCACCGGCTGGCCTTCCATATCCCGCTTGTAACGCACCACGCCGCCCTCGCCGACCTCGGGAATCGGCCCCCCACGTTCGGTGCCGGCCACAACCCCGATCATGCCTGCTCCCGCCTCGCGCAGGACCGATGCCGCGCGCTGAAGGTCTCCCTGGAGGTTCTCGCCGTCGGTGAAGAGAACCAGCACCCGACCCTCTCCCTCCTCCGGGAGAAGCGATACCGCGGTGTCCACCGCTCGCTCCAGGTTGGAGCCGGGCAGAGCCACCATCCCCGGCTGGATCCCGTCGAGAAAAGCGGCCACCGCCGCGAGGTCGGTGGTCAAGGGCACCAGAGGATAGGCGTCGCCCGCAAACACGACCACCGCGACCCGGTTACCCTCGAGCGCCGGCAGGAGACGGACCAGAGCCTCCACGCTGCGCTCCAACCTCGAAGGCTGGAGGTCCGGGCAGAGCATCGAGTCGGAGACGTCGAGGGCCACCACAAGGTCTCGCGTGCGGATCGATTCCTCGGCGGGGATTTCGCCCCACTGAGGGCGCGCAAGCGCCAGGACGACCAGGGCGGCGGCAACGGACCATGCCATCATTCGCAGGACTCCGGTAGCCGGCGTTCCGCCCAGCAGCCTCCTCCAGACCCCCGGCGAGGCGAGCCGACGCTGCAGCTTCAGCCGCCGCCGGTGGCGGAGCAAGGTGAGCAAGGCAGCGATCACCGGCGCCGCCAGAAGCCACAGCCGTGCCGGATCCGCGAAGCTCACCATGGAGACCTCCCGGCCACACCCTCGAGGACGATCCCGCTCACCAAGAACACAAGGGCCGCAAGGGCCCACGGTTCGAAGCGCTCCCGATAGCGAACGAGCTTGGTGGATGTGAACTCGGTCTTTTCCATACGATCGATTTCGGAGAAGACCTCCTCCAAGGCCTCGGGATCGCGGGCGCGGAAGGAGGTTCCGCCCGTGGTCCGCGCAATCTCCGCCAGCAGCTCGGGATTGACCTCGACCTCGACTTGTTGGATTTGGGTACGCTCGCGTCCGGTTCGCGGATCGCGCTGCACAACGGGAAGCGGCACCGCGCCGCCCCGTCCGACGAGCACGGTGTGGACGGTAATCTTTTCATCGGCTGCAAGCTCGGCGGCGGTCATCGGGTCGAGCTGCCCCGCGTTGTTCGCCCCGTCGGTCACGAGAACGACGACCTTGGAGTCGGAAACCGAGGTCCGCAACCGGTTGACTGCGGTTCCGAGTCCGAGCCCGATCGCGGTGCCGTCGGGAAGCGAGCGAAACTGCACCTGGTCGAGCAGGTGGTGGGCGACCGCGTGGTCCAGCGTGAGTGGGCAGATGGTCACCGCAGCGCCGGCAAAGACCACCAAACCGATCCGGTCGTGGGGCCGTCGATCGAGAAAGCTCCCGATCACGCTCTTCGCCACCCCGAGACGGTCCTTGGGTTGGAAATCGAGCGCCGCCATCGATCCCGAGACATCGAGCGCGACCACCAAATCGACCCCCTCGGCGCGCTCGAGGCGCCGCGAGAGGACTTCCTGTGGGCGGGCCAGAGACACTGCCAACGGCGCAAAAGCGAGGGCGGCGAGCAACCCCCCCATGACGGTCCAGCCCGGAGTCCGGCGCGGTTGCGGACCCGGCCGCGCGTCCAGGGGCAAGGGAAAGCGCTGCCAGCGTCGGCGCAGGATCCACACCGTCGCCGCGAGCACAACTACGCTCGCAAGAGCGAGCCAGGCAGGCGCCGCCAGCCGCATCATTCGACTGCCTCCGACGCCGTCTCGGCCCGTTCCTCGGCGATCAGGAACTCCTCGAGCCCGCGTCCGGTATCGACGGCGGTGCGGATCGAGCGGCGCAGATCTTCCTCGGTGACCGGCCGACGGCCGAAACGGACCCCGTCAACCAACCCGGTGACTCCTTGCATGTTCCGCTGCACCCCCTCGGGCCAGCCCAATGCCCGCGCGAGCATCCGCAGCTCGGACGAGGTCATCTCCTGGGCGGGTTCCCCGCACCTTCGCTCGA
The DNA here is from genome assembly GCA_048061535.1 of Thermoanaerobaculales bacterium. Classification (GTDB taxonomy): domain Bacteria; phylum Acidobacteriota; class Thermoanaerobaculia; order Thermoanaerobaculales; family Sulfomarinibacteraceae; genus Sulfomarinibacter. Next base: position 13,203 of record JBGMRN010000044.1, read on the forward strand.
GATAGCAGCGCAGTCCGCCGGAGAGGCGATCGCAGATGCCTTCGACCGGGTCGCGACCGATCCGGTCTTCGAGAATCCCGGCCAGGGACTCCAGCTCTTCGAACGGGGGAAGCATGGGTCCGCTCGAGACTCCATTGGCCCGGCGGCGTCTCGTCCCCCACCAGCCGAACGCAGCCGCCAAGCCCAGGATGGGGACCGCCAGCGGCAACACCCACTCCCACGGAAAACCCTGGACTCCGATTGGAGGGCGAAGAGGAGCAGGCGCCACCTCGCCGTCGGCAGGCAGGACGGATGCGACCGTCACCACCGGCGCCCCGTCGGCCACGACCTCCGACGGATCACCGTCGCGAGGACGGAGGGTTGCTGCAATCACCGGAAGGTCGAGCTCCCCTACCTCCATCGGCGCCAACACAACGTCCCAGGCAGGGGGCCGGACGCCGGCCACCTCGTGGGGAGGAACAACCACTTCCCACGGACCATCGGGGGTCGTCGCCACCCGGGGCACGCCCCACATCCGACCCTCCCCTCCACGGGCGGTGATGCGTACCGTAATGCGATCGCCGACGCTCACCGCGGTCGTCGGCGCCGCCACCTCCAGCGCCGCCTGCTGATCGGCCGCGACCGAGGCCGTCGCTACCGCCACCACCGCCACGACGATGAGAGCCTTCACCTGCATATCTCGCTGTCTCGAAGCGCGACGCGGTGAGATATGCGGGTTAGCGTACACGGCGACGCTCCCTGCGTTCGAGCATCGCCCGCACGGCGGGAAGGTAATCCCGGCCGGTGCTGAGGACGACATGGTCGATCCCCGGAAGGGCCGCCGAGGGTCGCCTCTCCGCCCGCCCCCGGACCACGCCCCGGCGACCACTCTCCGCATCCACCACCGGCAAGACGGCCCCGTCGAGCCCCTTCTCGAGCAGATCGTCCCCCACCCGCACCACGACCACCTCGTGGCGAGCGGACAAGGCCACCACCTCGCGTTGCGGCAGCTCACAGGCCTGATCGGTCAGGATGATCACCACTCCACGCCGGTGGAGCAGGCGCCCCGCCGCGCGCACCGCATCGGCCAGCGCAGTGCCGTGGCCTGCGGGCTCCGCAGCGAGCACCTCGCGCACGACGCGGAGCCCATGACGCCAACCCGACCGGGGCGGGATCACCGTCCGCACCCCTTCGTCGAAGAGAATCGCACCCACCCGATCGCGCCGGGCAGCCGCAAGCGCGAACAGGCCCGCGACCTCGGCGATCAGGTCGTGCACGGTCATCACGCCGGAACCGAACCGCGTCGATGCGGAGAGATCCACCAACAACAACATGGTGAGATCACGTTCTTCGCGGTATCGCTTGACGTGAAGTGAACCGGTGCGGGCGGTGACGTTCCAATCGATGGTTCGGACATCGTCTCCCGTGCGATACTCACGCACCTCCTCGAACTCCAGACCGAGGCCGCGAAACGCGCTCTGGTACTGGCCGGCCAAGCCCGACTCCATGGCCTGGCGGGCGCGGATCTCGAGCCGCTTCACCTGGGCTCGAATCTCCGAGGAGAGCTCGCGATTTTGAGTCGCAGGCCGAGGGCGGCCGAGGAAGGAGCGGACTCCCATGTCCTAAGTTCTCCTCGGCGAAAAAACGCCCGCAGTCGCCCCCCACTGCATCCCGCCTGCAGATGGCCGGCGACCTCGATTCGTGACCGTACGTTCGCCGGGAGTCACTAAGGAACCTCCACCGCGAGCAGGATTCGATCGGTGATCTCCTCGACGGTGGCCCCTTCGGCCTCAGCCTCGTAGGTCAAGACCATCCGATGGCGTAAAACGGAGGGCGCCAGCTCTTTGACGTCCTCCGGAGTCACGAATGACCGACCGCGAATCAGCGCCAGCGCGCGCGTGCCCAGAGCAAGCGCGATCGACGCGCGTGGGGACGCACCATAGGCGAGCAGCGGGACCAGGTCCCCCAGCCCGACCTCGGCCGGCCGCCTGCTGGCCGCCACCAGGCTGACAATGTAGCTGCGGATTCTCTCATCCAGATAGACCTGGCGCGCCGCATCCTCCAGCCCCCGCAGCTCCTCCAACGAGCTCATGTTTTCGGGCCGGGGAAACGCCTCGGCGAGGTGGTACTCGAGGATCCGCCGCTCATCTTCGGGCTCGGGATAATCCACCAGAATCTTGAACATGAAACGGTCGAGCTGAGCTTCCGGGAGCGGGTAGGTACCCTCTTGCTCGATCGGGTTCTGGGTGGCCAGCACCACGAATGGCTGCGGAAGATCGTGGGTCGTGTCGCCGATCGTGACCTGGCGTTCCTCCATCGCCTCGAGCAGCGCCGACTGCACCTTGGCCGGCGCCCGGTTGATTTCGTCCGCGAGCACGAGGTTGGCGAAGACCGGCCCCCGGTGGGGAACGAACTCCGACGTCCGGGGATCGAAGACCTGCGTCCCGGTCACGTCAGCGGGCAGCAGATCAGGAGTGAACTGCAGGCGATGGAAGCTGCCTCCGATCACCTCCGCCAAAGTCCGTACGGTGAGGGTCTTGGCCAGACCCGGAACACCCTCGAGAAGGATGTGGCCCCGGCACAAAAGGCCCACGAGAAGCGACTCGACCAGTCGATCCTGGCCAACCACCACCGAACCCACGGCACGCTGGATCTCTCCCAGCCGCGCGGCGGCCCGATCGACACTCACTTCGGAAGATCCTGATTCCATAGCTCCCCCATCGGCCAGTTGGCCACCAGGGAAAATTAGCAAGGATCGTGCCTGTTCCTGGGGATCCGGCCTGAAACCCTCTCACGCCCGAAAATCTCGAATGAGGCGTCATCTTCGACGCCGCAAGTCCCTGAAACGGCGTCACTACCACCATCGCGCCTCGACGCCCCATCTCAGACCTCGTCGCATTTCGAGGACCTCCGGGGCTTCGGCCGGCGCCACGTACGGGATCATCGGACGCCCCCCGGGCGTCGATTCGACCTCTCAAACGCCAGAACGGCATCTTGACCCGCAATCTCACAGGGTGTCGGCGCGAGGGGTACAAGGCGCTATGCGCGTCAACACTCTCACGAAATCTGGGAGCGAAGCCGTGCTTGCGGCACACCGAGCGAGCAAATCGAGAAAGCGCAGACCCGCACTGTGAATTGTGCTCCGCGAAAAAAGATCGTGAGAAAGGCGGGTTCGGCCGATCTCCACCGACCTGCCGCGAGTCGGCAGATATACAATGATCAGGATGTCGGAGACTAGCCCCCATTTCTCACCACGTCGCGTAACGAGGGCTGCGAGATGTCGTGAGATACGGCGTTTGCGACCCGAGGGCAGCGGAGGCGTACTTGACGGTACGTCGAGCAGCCCGAGGCGAGCAAACGCCGAAGATTGCGGCATATCGCGGGCCGCAGCTGTGAGGTGGTGAGAAGTGGAGGCCAGGATCGGACGTTATGAGATCCTGGACACGCTCGGCCGCGGTGCGATGGGAGTCGTATACCTCGCCCGTGACCCGATTATCGACCGCACCATCGCCCTCAAGACCCTGCGCGTTGATCTCGATGCCGATTACGCCGAGGAGTTCCGGGAACGCTTCCTCCGCGAGGCTCGGGCGGCAGGGCGGCTCAGCCACCCCGGAATCGTCACCATTCACGACGTCGGCGAGGACGCCGAGTCGGGTCTGATGTTCATCGCGATGGAGTACATCGAAGGCCGCGATCTCAAGCAGACGCTGGCCTCAGGCCAGACGATCCGCCCCTCCGAGGTCGCGAGAATCGCTGCCGACGTCGCCCTCGCTCTCGATTATGCCCACTCAATGGGTGTCGTCCATCGCGACATCAAACCGGCCAACATCATCCTCACCTCCGACGGAACCGCGAAGATCACCGACTTCGGGGTGGCCCGTCTCGAGGCCTCGAATCTCACCGTGGACGGTCAGTTCATCGGCACACCGAACTTCATGTCGCCGGAGCAGATCACCGGCAAAAAAGTGGACGGACGATCCGACCTCTTCTCGCTCGGCGTCTTGCTGTTCAACCTGCTCACGGGCAAGCGGCCGTTCACCGGAGAGACCATGCACGAGGTCACTCTGCGCATCGTTCAGGAGCCCTGTCCGATTCCCTCCACTCTCGGCGACGGCATCCCCCCTGCTCTCAATCCCATCGTGCTCAAGTGTCTGGAAAAGAACCCGGATCGTCGCTTCCAGACCGGTGGTGAGTTGGCTCGGGTGTTGGCGGCGCTGGCCCGGTCGTTGGTTCAGCGAGAACCGGGGGATGCCGGCAGCACCGGCGTCGTCCAGCCGGATCTGGAAACGCGCATACATGCCCAGACCACAGCGCCACAATCGGCGACCCGCCGCACACCCAGAACGGCCGCCATCAGCCGACCTTCCCAGCCTTCTCTGTGGGAACGCCTGCCGCTGCCGGATTTGCTGCGGCGGGAAGTGGAGCCGCGGTGGGCGTGGATCATCGCTCTTTGTCTCGGTCTGCCCTGCCTGATCACGATCGCAGCCTTGTGGCTGCAGCTCGACCGGGGCCCGTTCATCGCCCCGACCGCGGCCTCGGTCCGCAACCTCAGTCAGGTCGTCGGGTCGCTCCAGCGCGCCGACGACCTCCTGCGATCAGGCGACCTTCAGAACGCGCAGGGCGCCGTCCAGGCGGCGCTCCACCAGGTTCCCACCTCTCCGGTTGCGAGAAGACTCGCGGGCGAGATCCGCCGGCGGATCGAGGAGGAACGCACCAGCGTCGAAACCCAGGAGCGCGTGGCTGCCCTGGTCGCGGAGGGCCGGCGCCTGTATCGCGACGGTCGCTATCGCAGCGCTGGAGACCGTTTTCGCGAGGCCCTCGAGCTCGATCCTCTCAACGAGATTGCCGCCAGCTTTCTGGAGCTCTCCGAAGAGAGGGCACAGAGGGCACGGGGCCGGTCCACCCGCCCGACCTCCCGCCAGCAGGTCGACCGGAGCCTCGCGATACCCAGCCAACGACCCGCCGCGATCCCGACCCCCGGAATTGCTCGTATCACGCTCTATTTCGACTCGCCCCTCAACGTCGGCAACGTCACCGTCACCCTCGACGGCGAGCTGCTGGCCGAGGTTCCCTTCGACTTCTCGAAGAGTGGCTTTCTGGGACTCAAGCGCAAGGGGACGGGCACGGTCAAGAGGGTGATTCTCACCCCTTCGGGCCGCCACAAAATCGGAATCCGGCTGACCGGCGCCGATCGCGGGCCGGTCGGTTCCGCCGAATTCAACCGCGACCTCGCGGCCGGCAGTGACTGGACGCTGCGGGTCGATCTGCCCGATCGACGCGCGGATCCGACCTTCTACCTGGTCCATAGATGAGCCCCGATCTGCGCCGGTTGGAGCTCGAAACCTCGTGGGGTCCGCTGATGTTGGCAGGAGGATCTCGGGCCGGCGAAGGCACCCTGATTCTGCTCCCTCAGCTCCACCTCGCCCTCGACGCGGGCCGGCCCCACCGAGGCCTTCCGCCGATGTCGACAGTGGTCATCAGCCACGGCCACATGGACCACCTGGGAGGGCTCGGCTACTGGGCCAGCCAGCGCCACCTGCAGTCCATGGGATCTGCAACCGTCGTCGCACCCCGCCAGATCGCTGCCGAGATCGACGAGTTGCTCGCGCTCCACGCACGACTCGAAGGCGGCGACCCCTACCTGGTCGATGTGATTCCCGCAGATGAGGGCCTGCCCTACGCGTTGCGCAGGGACATGGAGCTGGTTTTCTTCGCCACCGACCACTGGGTCCCGACCCTCGGGACCCGGCTCGTGTGGCGCCGCCACCATCTGCTCCCCGAGCTCGCCGGTCTGCCGGGAGCGGAAATCGCCCGCCGCCGTCTGGCAGGCGAAGAGGTCACCGAGGAGTTCACCTCGGACCTCCTCGCCTACTGCTCCGACAGCGGGCCCGGTCTGCTCCGAGAGCATCCCGAGATCTTGACGGCGGAGGTGCTCCTCATCGAGTGCTCCTTCTACCGCCCGGCGGACCGCGAGCGAGCCGCACGCTTCGGACACATGCACCTCGAGGACCTGTTGCCATGGGCCAAGAGCTTCGGATGCCGCCACCTGGTGTTGCTCCATCCGTCCCGACGACACCGCCTACGGGAGGTCGAGGAGATCCTCGACGAACGCCTCCGCCCGCACCTGAACTGCCCCCTCCATCATCTGATGGTGGATTGGGACT
>JBGMRN010000045.1:0-19245 GCA_048061535.1 Thermoanaerobaculales bacterium
TCCGCATCGAGAACCGCACTGTCCCTTCCAGAGTTTCCGGACGGGAACGAGCTAGCTTTACTCCCCGCCCCCGCGCTTCTTCTCGAGCGCCTTGAGGATCTTCTGCGGCGTGATCGGTAGCTCGTACATGCGCACGCCGACGGCGTCGTAGATGGCGTTGGCGATCGAGCCCAGCACCGGCACCATCGAGCCCTCCCCTACCTCCTTGGCGCCGTAGGGGCCGCGCGGCTCGTAGCTCGGCACCGCGATTGACTCGATCTCGGGGGTGTCGCCGATCGACGGTATCAGGTAGTCGTGGAGGTTGGGGTTAAGGACGCGCCCGTTGTCGTCGAAGATCGCTCAGGCTGCCGAATACGACCGCAGAAAAAATGCTGGGCGGTGGCAAGCAGATCCAAATGTCGCTGTTTGTTTCAGACGAAGCATCAGCCATTCCGTGGCTGCGCGAACGGACCCTGATGCGCGAGTTTGAGGAGTATCGCGAAACCAAACAGAAACGCCTGAAGGTGTTCCGGCTCGAGGCGGTCCGCGCCGGCTTCAAGAAGGCCTTTCAGGAGCGCGACTACGCTACCATCATCACAGTGGCCCTAAAAATCCCGGAAACTATACTACAGGAGGACCCAAAGCTCCTTATGTGGTATGACTTGGCGGTGACAAGGACAGGAGAAGAGACATGAAAGAATGGAAATGGAATGGCTCCAGGTGGTGGAAGTTTGACTTCCATGCCCATAGTCCAGACTCGGACGACTACGGCAAGGGCCCGAATCAAGATGCCTTGAAGGCTCGCACGCAATGCGAGTGGCTGCTCGATTTCATGCGTGCGGAGATCGACTGCGTCGTCGTAACCGACCATAACAAGGGCTCATGGATTGACAGTTTGAAACAAGGGCTGTCGACGATGGTCCGTAATCAACCTGATGGTTACCGGAACATTGTCCTATTCCCTGGCGTGGAAATCTCCGTTATTGGCGGCGTTCACCTCCTTGCGATTCTCGATCCCTGTAAAACCACCTCGGATATCGATTCTCTTTTGGGGGCTGCTGGATTTTCAGGAACGAAAGGATCGAGCGACGCAGTAACAACCAAGAGTTTTTCTGAGGTTGTAGCTGTCATTGAGCAAGCTGGAGGAATCGCTATTCCCGCCCATGTGGATGATGCCAACGGACTTTTTAAACTGACGGGGACAACATTACGGCAGGCATTAGACAACGAAGCTATCTTCGCCATGGAACTGATGGATCCGGCGCATCAAAAGCCACAGATGTACATCGAAAAAAAGGTATCCTGGACGGAAATTCTTGGATCGGACTCTCATCATCCTTCCGGCAACGGGGAGCAACGATATCCCGGCAGCCATTTCACCTGGGTCAAGATGGGAACTCCGAATATCGAAGGATTGCGGTTGGCTCTCCTGGACGGATCACTATCAATCCGCCGATCAGATCAAATAATGGACGGAGACCCGAACGAGCACGCACCGCTGGCATTGGAATCTATAGAGATTTCACAAGCACGTTATTTGGGTCGATCACGGACATTTGAAGTTGGGCTGAATCCATGGCTCAACGCCGTCATTGGCGGCAGGGGTACGGGAAAATCAACTGTCGTTGAGTTCCTTCGAATCGCGCTGCGCCGGGAGGATGAACTGCCGGAGGATCTGAAACCGGAGTTTGAGAAATACGGGCGGGTTTACCCGGATCGGGAAGACGGTGGTCTGTTGACGGACAACACTGAGATCAAGGCGATTTATCGTAAAAACGGTTCCCGGTTTCGTGTCCAGTGGAACCCTTCCGGAGACATTGAACCTATTCAACAGGAGATCGAGGGCGACTGGCAACCTGCCCAGGGCGACATCCGGCAACGGTTTCCGGTGAGGATTTACAGCCAGAAGCAGATATTCCAGCTCGCAAAAACACCGCTTGCCCTGCTTAGGGTTGTTGATGAAGCGCCGGAGGTTGATCATCGTTCGTGGGCCGAAAAATGGAAGGCGGAGGAGAGCCGATTCTTTTCAATGCGAGCCAAGGCCAGGGAGATAGAGATTGGTCTCGCGGAAAAACCACGTCTTCGAGGCGAACTCGACGACGTGAAACGAAAGCTGGCCATCTTCGAAGAGGCAGGACACGCCGATATACTCAAAGCCTTCCAGAAGCGGACTCGACAGCAACGGGAAGTTGAAGCGTGGGAGGAAGGCTGGATCGGCACAGGGGAGGAGCTGTGTAAAGTCGCGGACGATATTGTCCCGGACCTTCTTGACGAGACCACCTTCGATCGGGATTCACCGGAAGATGTTGAATTGCGCGAGCATGCATCCAAGGTGCGCGACAAGTTGGATCAAATTCAAAAAGCTGTCGAAGCTCTCGCATCGCAAGCGGATCAGGTCGTTACTGAATGGCGGGAAAAAAGGGACGAGTCATCCTGGAAACAGAGCGTGGATGCCACCGTCGAGAAGTATCAGGAACTACGGGAGAAGCTGGAAAAGGAAGGAGCGGGCGATCCTGCGGCTTACGGCGAGCTGGTACAGCGCCGTCAGTCAATCGAGCAGCGCCTGAAGGAACTGGGCGAACGAAAAACACAAGTTGAAGAGCTGAAAATACAGGCCGATGAATCTCTTCTGCAGTTGTTGAAAATCCGCCGAGAGCTTACCGAGTTACGCCGAAAGTTTCTCGATAATGTTCTGAGTGAAAACCAGTATGTCCGGATACAGGTCGTTCCCTACGGCGCCAAAGAAACTGTAGAGGAGGAATTCCGTCGGTTGCTTCAAAGAGAAGACGGAGGTTTTGAGAAAGACATTGGGTCGCCGGGCGGTGAAGGATTGCTCAGCACACTTTATGCGAATGGTGACGCCAGCGAGAGAATTGAGCAGAATCTTGTGAATATCAAAGACAAGGTCAGGAAAATTGCGTCGCCACAAATCGATGAGGGAGCAGTTGCAGACAGGCGTTTCGCGACTCATATTGGAAAGCTTCCACCCGAGGCTATTGACCGCCTGGATCTGTGGTTTCCGGAAGATTCCCTTGATGTCCAGTACAGCACATCGGGCGATGGACAGAACTTCCGCTCGATTCAGGAAGGGTCGCCTGGTCAGAAGACGGCGGCATTACTGGCCTTTCTGCTTTCCTACGGAGAGGAACCGTTGATTCTGGACCAGCCGGAGGACGACCTGGACAACCACTTGATCTATGACCTTATCGTTACGCAGTTACGGGAGGTCAAGCGCCATCGGCAGGTTATCGTGGTCACACACAATGCGAATATCGTCGTCAACGGTGACGCAGAACTCGTGGTTGCCCTTGCGGCGCGCGGTGGTGAGACGCAGAAATGCGAAGGGTGCTTGCAGGAAAGACCGGTGCGAAAGACCATCTGCGCGGTAATGGAAGGCGGGCGCAAGGCCTTTGAAGATCGCTATCGCCGCATTGCATTGGAGGGGCGCCATGTTTGACAGCACAGAAGAACTGTTGAAAAAAATACGCCTTGGAGAAGATACCCCTTTAGAACTTAAGGTTGTCCGTTTTCGTGGCAAAAAGATAGATGGTCCTTTACGGAATGATCTGGCCGATGAGATAGCGGCAATTGCTAATACACACGATGGCGCTCTTCTGCTGGGCGTTGACGACAAGACAAAAGAAATAATCGGGATACCGGTTGATAAGCTGGATATTGTAGAGCGATATGTGTTTGAGATTTGTGAACAAAGCATCAAACCTCCTGTCATATACCGGGCTTTTCGAATTGAGCTTCCTGACAGCACAGGAACATTACATCCGATCCTTAAGTTAGAGATTCCCCGTAGCCTGTTCGTGCATGAAAGTCCGGGGGGCTATTTCCATCGTCAGGGGAGTTCGAAACGCAAAATGCCGCCGGACTATCTGGCGCGTCTTTTTCAACAACGCAGCCAGGCCCGGCTGATTCGTTTTGAAGAGCAGCCGGTTCCGGAATCGAGTATCAGCGATTTGTCCGAGGATTTGTGGCAGAGGTATACTTCCCGTTCCGATGAACCTTCCCAGGTTGTTCTGATGAAACGGAATCTCCTTGCGAAAGAGGAAAGCGGTGTCGTTCGCGCTTCGGTATCAGGCGTACTGCTTTGTTGTGAGCATCCGGAGCGATTCTTGCCTAATGCCTTTATCGAAGTTGTGCGCTACCGGGGGAAAAAGCAAGACTCCAATTATCAAATTGATGCTCAAAGGATTTGCGGCCCACTGAATCAGCAAATTAATCAGACCATGGCGTTCCTGAAAAGGAATCAGACGGTCATGGCGGTCAAGAAACCTCATCGTATTGAAAAAACACAGTTTAGTGAACGGGCTGTTTTTGAAGCTGTCGTCAATGCTGTAGTGCATCGTGATTATTCAGTTTTCGGATCAAAGATTCGTTTCTTCATGTTTGATGATCGGCTGGAAATCTACTCCCCTGGTCCACTGCCGAACACCGTGACTGTTGAGAACATCGCCCTTCGACAAGCAACCCGAAATGAGTTGATCACAAGCTTGCTGGCCGAAACACCGATAGCTGAAACGGTTGGCGCTGTGGGGCGTGCTTTCTACATGGAGAAGCGGGGCGATGGTGTTCCGATCATTTTGAATGAGAGCGAGAATCTGTCCGGGAAGAAACCGATTTATCGACTTATCGATGATGCCGAACTCTTACTGACTATTTTCTCTGCACCCATGGAACCAAAGTTTTCCCTTGGTCACAGCCAGGTGGTCCCTGGCCTGCTGGAGCACTGAATCCTCAACGGGGAATCTCGGCGCGAGCCCCTGCTCCTGCCAGTTAAGCAAGGTTTCAACAACGATTCGTCGGCGCACCGCTCATGCTCTCCATGCCCGTAAGACTCTGGAATGGGCTCTTTGTGTCAAACCGTCCAAGAAAACTCTGACAGGTCTCGAGCATACAGGTGATCGGCCGGTTGACCAGGCAGAGCTATCAAGATGGGTAATGAGATGAACCGATGCCACGTTTCGCAAGCCTGCATTGGGAGGGGGCGACGTAGAATCGAGGCCCCCGTTCGGGCGGCGCGGTGGCGGGGAACCTTTTAGCTTGCCGTTGCTGAGCGAACTACGGACGTGACACTCATGATCCGACTGTTCCCCAGGAACCAATCGGCGGCGGCGACGTCTCAATCTTCGTGAGCGCCAACTCCAAGAACCCGCTGCAAGGAAGATTTGCGACAATGGCCGACAAGCTGAATCCATTTCGGTCGACGCGGGTAAGGGGAGGCGTGAATGGGCAAGCATCCTTTCCACTGGGACCCATGATGAGCGGCTCGGCCGGCCGACCGCTCACGATGGTCGAAGGGGCCTGGGTCGGTGTGGAAAAGGACGTGATTCTGCGCCACCTCGAGGGTGACGGCGACGCCTTCGCTGAGCTCGTCGACTGCTACCGGGCGCCGGTCTACTCCTACCTCGCCCGCTGTGGGGTGGCGACGGACGACCGGGACGACCTCTTCCAGGACATCTTTATCCGCATCCACCGTGCCGCCGCCTCCTACGACTCCGAGCGCCCCCTCCACCCCTGGCTCTTCACCATTGTTGCCAACGCCGTGCGCAACCACCTCCGGCGACAACGGGTGCGCTCGCTGGTGGGCTCGGCCGACGAGGTCGGCGAGCCCACCGCGGGCAATCCCGGCGCTGAGCGGGTCACCGCCGGTCGGCAGGCAATGGCGTGGCTCGAGGAACGGATCAAGGAGCTGCCCCTGGCCCGCCGCGAGGTGCTGCTTCTGGCCTGCGTGGAGGGCCTGCGGCTGAAGGAGGTCGCCGCCGTGCTCGGCCTGCCGCTGGGCACGGTGAAGACCCACCTCCGGCGGGCCCGGCTGACCCTGGCCGAGGAGCTCGCCCGCCGCAACGCCCCGGAGGTCGAGTCATGAAATGCTCCAAGCTCCGCCGCCTGCTCGCCGACGGTGGTCCAGCCGCCCTCGCCGGCAACCAAAAGGCAGAGGACCACCTGGTGGACTGCAGCCGGTGTTTCGCCGTGCTCGAGGGTATGGCCGAGATCGACCGCCTGCTGCCCGAGCTCGAGAGCCACGACGTGGCCGACGACGTCGTGGAGCAGCTTCTCGCCCGTCCCGAGCTCGAGACTCGGCCCAAAAGCGGCGCCGCGGGAGTGGTCGGCCGCTTCGCTCGAGTGCGCTCGCTCCGGTGGCTCAACGGTATGGTCGACCGCGCCCGCCAGACCCGCCTGCGTTGGGGCATCGTCGCCGTGCCGGCGATGCTCCTGATCGGGCTCATCTCCGTCGTGACCATGCGTTCCGCTGACGTCCAGAATGGCCCCCAGAAGCTGTACGTGGTCAAGCAGGTCAAGATCAAGCCCTCCGGCGCCGAGGCCGAGGAGCAGGCGAACCGGAAAATGTCGGAGGAGAAGGAACGACTCTCGAAGCAAGTGGCCGAGAGCGTCGACGAGCTCGGCGCCGGTGAGGCCGGTCGTGGCGGAAAGCTCCGCCAGCCCATGAGCGGTGAGATCAGCTCGGCAAACACCCGCAAGAGAGCCATGATGACCGTGCCCATTCCCGATCCCACACCCGATGAGCCCGGGCCCCTCAGAGAGGGCGAGGAGGAAATCGTCGTCACTGCGGAATCGCCGCTCGTCGCCTTCGACAGCCTCGTCCTCGGTGTTCCCGATGCACCGCCGCCGCAGGAATTCATGGCCAATCTCGACGGCTCCGCCGACCGGGATCGCAGGGACGTCGGCATCGAATCCGAGCTGTTTGCCAAAGGGCAGGCCAGGGCGGGGACCTCTGCTGACAACCTCCCGACGTCCTCGTACGAGCCCGTTGCCGGTGCCCAGACCGGTCTCCGGCTCAAAGAGGGACGTCCTCGGGGCAACAGACAGCGCCTGTCGAGGACCGATAGTGCCAACCAGAATCTTAGCGAGTTTCGGCGCAAGGTGGTGGAACTCGAGGCTCGGTCGGTCGCCCTCCGAGATCTGGGCGACATCGAAAATGCCGACCTCCTCGACGCGCAACTCCGGGGGCTCAAGAAGCATCTCGACCTCGTGGACTTTCAGGTGGCCACCGGCAAGGACGCGGCCGACAAGAAGGACACGTTCTCTTTCTCCGCCCCGGACCGCTCGCAGTCATCCGTGGTCGACGACGACGCCCTTACCGCCGCCCGGCGCTTCCTCGCCGCCCGCGACCAGGTCGACGGCCTCAGCTTCCGCGAGGCCCGGGGCTACTGGGCCAACACCTACGTGCCCGGCGACCGCACCTTGCGCCAGCTCAAGGCCCGCCTCGACCGGGCGGCGGGGGCGGGCGCCACCGGCACCCTTCATGACGGAGCGCGCCAGATCTCCCAACCCTTCGATCCCCCCGATGCTGCCGCCCTGGCCGTCTACCTGCACTCAGATCGCCGCGGCGTCGAGACCCGAGAGCGTTTACTCGTCCAGGTCGGCCTCAAGGGCACCTCTCGCCGATCGGGTATGCGGCCACCCATGAATGTGGGCCTGGTGCTCGACCTGCGCGGCGAGATCACGCCGGCCACGGCCACCTCGATGCGCGCCCTGCTCGCCGCCTTTGCCGCCTCGACCGAGCTCGGCGACCGCTTCAGCCTCACCGTGGCCGGTCGGCCCGGCGGCACCATCCTGCCGCCCGGCGACCTCCGCCACGGACCCCTCACCGTGGCCATGGCCGAGCTCTTCGGCGACGAGCCTTCAGGCATGGTCCTCAGCCTCGACCAGGCAGTAGCCGCCGCCCTGGCCACGGTGCGCGCCGACGACGACCCCAACGCCCCCCTCGGCAGCTCGGCACTGATTGTGGTCACCGCTCAGCGCCTCGGCGGCTTCACCGGCCGCCTCGCCGCCACGGCCCACCGAAGTGCCGTGGACGGCGTGCCGTGGAGCGTAATCGGCATCGGCCAGGGCGTCGACCTGGCCGAGCTCGACGCCCTCGTGCTCGCAGGTCAGGGCAACCGCCGGCTGCTGACCTCGGCCGCCGACGCCGAGTCCCTCGTCGACCGCGAGCTGGCGGCGGTGAGCCGGGTGGTGGCCCGGGCCGTGCGCCTGCGCATCCGCCTCGCCCCCGGCGTACAGCTGGTAGACGTCATCGGCTCCGAGCGTCTCGACGAGCGCCGCTCCCAGCAGGTGCGGGATGCCGAGCAGGCCGTCGACCAGCGTCTGTCCCGCAACCTCGGCATCCAGACCGACCGCGGCCTCGACGAGGATGGCATCCAAATCGTGATCCCGAGCTTCTACGCCGACAACGCCCACGTGGTCCTGCTCGACGTGGTGGTGCCCGGGCCGGGTCCGGTAGCCGACGTTACCGTGCGTTACAAGGACGTGGTCCACATGAAGAACGGCGTCGCCCGCGCCCACCTCCGGGTGGGGCGCTCCGAGTCCGCCGACGGTCCCCTCGAGCGCAACGTGCTCGCCAACCTGGTGGCCACCGAGGTGGCCTCGCGCCTCGACCGTGCCGCCGACGCCGTGGCCGGGGACAACGTCGCCGCCGCCCAGGCCATCCTGAGCGACACCCTGAACCTGGTCCGGGGTATCACCAGCCTGGTCGAGGGCCTCGCCCAGGATCCCGATCTCGAGGCCGACATCGAGATGCTCGCCGGCTACCTCCAGGCCCTGTCCGCCCTGCCGGAGAATGATGCCGCCCAGCTCAGAATGGCCGCCGACTCCCTGCGCTACGCCGGTCGGCTCAAGGTCTTGCCGCCGCCAGTGGACGACGACGAGCCCGCATCGTGAAGGAGAGAACCATGCACAAGATCAAAACTTCCGCCGCCGTCGCCCTCTTGCTCTGCGCGGGTCTCGTCATCGCCCAGGAGGATCTCGAGTTTGGGCAGGTAAAGCTACCCCTCGACCGGTACAACACCCTCGTGGACGCGTCGCGAGTCCCAGTCGACCCGCCGGCGCCGGCGCCGGCGGACTTCGCGCTCGGCACCGGCACCATGTCGGTGACGGTGGCCACCACCGAGCCCCTGGCCACCGCCGAGGTTCAGCTCCAGCTCCGGGTGGAGGTGCTCGAGGACGGCTGGGTGACGGTGCCGGTCCTGCCCCTCGGCACCCCTGTGACCAACGCCACGGCGGGCGGCAAGAGCGTGCAGCTTTTCGCCACCGAGCGCGGCCTCGCCTGGGGGGCCAAGAAAGCCGGGGTCTACGCCTTGGTGCTCCACTACAAGGTCGATGCCGCTCGCTCTGACTCGGGCTTCACCCTGGCCGTGCCGGCGCCCCCCGGCACAGCGGTCAACCTGTCGGCCTCCCTGCCCGGATCGGGTCTCGACGTGGCCGTGATACCGTCGGCAGGCACCCGGACCCAGACCTCGGGCAACACCACCCGGGTAACGGCAACCACGCCGCCCTCCTCGGGCATCCAGATCTCCTGGCGGCGACCGGTCACCGACACCCACGCCGTGGGCCGGGCAAACTACAGGGGCCGCCTGGCCGGCGATGCCATCACCTGGTCCGGTGAGATCTTGGTAGAGGTCTTCACCGACGACACCGTAACCCTCGACCTCCTGCCCCGCTCCACAACCTTGCGCGAGGTCACCGTGGACGGGCGACCGGCGCCGATCATGGTCCACGGCTCAAGCTTCGCCACCCTGGTAAAGGGCCAGGGCAAGCACACCGTGGTGGTGGGCTTTCAGGTGCCTGTGGACCGCTCGTCGGGGCCGCCCAAGGTGACGGTGACCGTGCCGCCGGTGCCCGTTTCTCGCTTTGAGCTCACCCTCGACGGCAAGAAAGAGGTGTCGGTGACGCCGGCCTCCAACGTGGAGAGCAAGGCGGCGGCTGGGGTCACCCGGGCCACGGTGTACGTTCCCATGACCTCCAACGTGACCTTCACCTGGGCCGAGGCGGTGCCCGAGGACATTCGCGCCGAGGTGCGGACCAACGCCGGCCTCTACCACCTGCTCCACGCCGAGGAGGGGGTGCTTTACGTTCACGCCCTGGTGCTCTTCGACGTCACCCGCGGCGAGACCAGCTCGGTGACCCTCGAGGTGCCGCCCGGGGTCCAGGTCAACCGCATCACCTCACCGTCGGGCGCTGTGGCCGACTGGCGCATGGGTGACGCCGGGAAGAGGGGCGCTCGCGAGGTCACGGTGTTCCTCGACCGCAAGGTGAAGGGTGAGCTCCTGATCGAGGTCTACTACGACCGCTCCCTGGCTCAGGATGACCCACTGCCGGCGCCGCTGCTGTCGGCGCCCGGGGCCCAGCGCCAGCGCGGCATGGTGGCCCTGTTGTCGTCGAAGGACCTGACCTTGAAACCCGCGGACGAGGGCGGCGCTACCCGGGTGGGCGAGAACCAGCTGCCGGCCTTCGTACGCGGGGAGGTGGAGCTGACCGTGGCCCACACCTTCAAGTACGTGGAGGCGGCCCCGTCCATCGTCATCACCGCCTCCAAGCCCGAGCGCAAGCAGGGTCGCTTCGACGCCCAGGTTGACACCCTGGTGTCCCTGGGCGAGGTGACCATGCGCTGCTCTGCCACCGTCGAGCTCAACGTCAAGGCCGGCGGCATCATGGACCTGGTTCTCGACCTTCCGGCTGGGGTCAACCTGCTCGCCCTGGCGGGCCCCTCCATCCGCACCCACATCGTGGCCGCCGAGGGTGGGGTTCAGCGCGTCGATGTGGCCTTCACTCAGGAGATGGAGGGCCAGTTCCGCCTCGAGGTGGAGTACGAGCAAATCATGGTGGCCTCAGAGGCCGATGTGGAGGTACCCACCCTGACCGTCCGCGGGGCCGAGGTCGAGCAGGGCCGGCTCGCGGTGGAAGCTCTGAGCGCGGTGGAGGTCCATGCCTCCACCAAGAGCCAGCTCACCGACCTCGACGTCAACGACCTGCCCCAGCAGATGGTCCTGCGTACCACCAACCCGATTCTCATGGCCTTCAAATATGTCAAGGCCGAGCAGCCGTCGCGCCTGGTGCTTACCGTCACCCGGCACCAGGTGGTGGAGGTCCAGGAAGCGGCCATTGACCAGGCCAGCTACACCACCCTCTTCACCTCCGACGGCCTGGCAGTGACGACCGCCCGCTTCATGGTTCGCAACAGCCGCAAGCAGTTCCTGCGCGTCGAGCTGCCGGCGGGTTCCACCGTGTGGTCGGCGTTCGTCGATGGCCGGCCCGAGAAGCCGGCTCTCGGCGAGGAGAGATCCAACGAGGTCTTGATCAAGATCGTCACCTCTACCCGCGGCTTTCCCGTGCAGCTGGTCTACGCCACCGACGGCCCCAAGATTCGCGGTCTCGGCCGGCTCCGCTCGACCCTTCCCAGACCCGACATCCTGGTCACCAGCTCGCGCTGGGACGTTTACGTTCCCGACGGGCTGAGCTACGGCGATCCGTCCTCGAACATGGAGATCGTGGTTGCCGGTGTTCGCGAGGGCTTGGACCAGCTCGAGCGCCAGATGGCCGGGGCCCAGGAGGATGCGGCGAAACAGCGGGCGATGGAGCCCCTGCGCATCGCCGTACCCACCTCCGGCATCCACTATGCCTTCGAGAAGCTCTACGCCAATCAGGGTGACGAGACCGCCTGGTTCGCCATCGCCTACGCCTCGGGCGCCGGCGCCACCACCGGTCGGATCATGTCGCTCATCGGCGCCGGTCTGCTGTGGCTCGGCCTGGGTCTGCTCGTCCGGCCCCATCCCGCCATCGGGCACATGGCGGCCGTGGTAGCCACGGCCCTGGGTACGGTGGTGCTGGTGACGACCATCGGCTTCCTCCACGTCACTCCGGGTCCGGTCATGTTTCTGTCACTGATCGTGATCATCGGCCACCTGGTGCGCTGGTTGCTGAGTCGCTGGGGCCGACGCCAGGAAGTGGAGAACGGGTGGTGAGGCCTCAGGGTGCTCGACAAACTGTCGAGTACAGGCCGCGGCCACGAGGTCCGGCCGGAGCCCCCAGTTGTGGGTGCCAAGTTTCGCGCTGTTGCGCTGTTAGCCCGCTCTCCTAAGAAACCCCCACCGATTCGGGTTTAAGAGGAACAAGGCGGAAGCCTAGGTTTTTAGCACGTTTCTCCATGTTTTTGAGGACCTTGTTTCGGTATCGTTGTTCGCAGGCATCAGCACATGGCTCGTTGTAGGTGGTGCCATTTTTGATCATGGAGTAGATGATTTCTGCGAGTTTGTGTGCAGCTTCTGCAACCACTGACAATCCAGAACATCGGTCTTGCGTCCAGGAACGTTCTTCACATGACGAGCATTCACCAGGATGACCTCGAAACCGCGCTCCTGGAGAATGTCGTAAAGAGCAATCCAATAGACCCCGGCCGACTCCATAGCCACCGTGTCCACACCACATTCTTCGAGCCAATTGGCCAAACGGCACAGGTCGTTCGTGAAGCTTTTGAACTCCCGCACTGGTTCGGGATCAGAATCCGGAGGAACCGCCCCGTGGTGCGCAGCTGAACCAATATCTATACCGGCCGCGTGCATATTGAGCCTCACCCAACCTTTGAATCGGGTGCCACTCCGCTTTCCCCCCCTCCCCAACATCGCGTTACCCCTTGGCCTTCTTGGGCGCCCTCTTCGCAGCAGGCTTCCTCTTGGATGTTTTCTTCTTGGGAGCAGCCTTCTTTTGGGTTGCAGCCTTCTTCGGTGTGGCCTTCTTGGCGGTGCTCTTCTTCTTGACTGCTGCTGTTTTCTTGGTCGCGGGCTTGGATGCGCTCTTCTTTTGGGTCGCCTTGGACGCTGCCGGTTTTCGGGTCTTCGCGGCGCGTCTCGCCCTTTTGGCTGGCCTGGTCGGAGCAGATGCTTCGTCCGATGACACTCCATCCATTTCGATGTCGATGCCGAAGACAAAGGACAGCTCATCGGATTCGAGCACCCGGCCCTTGCGCGCCTTGCCAGCACCCGTCGGCTGATCAATGGCCGCCTCGACCATCTCGGTCGGATCGACCCCGCGCAGCGTAAACAGCAGCTCGGGCTCGTGGTCGAGGCGAGCGCCGACGCCGTACAGCGTCGCGGCCACGTGCTTGCACATGGTGGCCCAATCCGGGCACGAGCAGCTGAGGGTGATCTCACGAGGCGATGGAAACAGCCCCTCGCCCTTGCGGGTGACGATCTCCATCACCCCCTTGGAGATGGAGCCCTGGAGCAGCTCCACCAGCGAGTCGATCTGGCCCGCGCATTGCCCCTTGATCTCCGTCCACTTTTTCTTGGGGAGCGGCTTGATCTTGATATCCACGGTGTACAAGTTTGTGCCGCTGACCGTCGCGCGAACGCGGCCGGCCTCGATCTGCAGGTCGATCACGGAGCCGTTGCGCACGTAGGTGCGCCCGCGTGGCAGGCGATTGGAGTAGTCGCTGTACGCTTCGAGGTTCTTGCACCAGGCGTTGCCCCAGAAGGTCGTGGCGATCTTTCGGCCGGCGATCTCGACCGGCGAGACGTGCTGGCCAGCCTTTTTCATCTTGGCGACCTTCTGCGCCGCCCGGCGGCGACGTTCGGCTACCGGCACATATGGGGGCCAGTAGCTGTCGTAGTATCTGCCCATGGGCTCACCTCACTGACCATATTCCCGGCACCGGGAACATGGTCCAACTATTCAATTTTACGGCGACTTCACGTCGTCTTTGATGCCAGAGTCCTTCGGCTCCGTCTATCCCTCCACGGCGCTGCTCAGATCGAGCGACACCATCGATATCAACTCCTCGTTGCTCATCTCCGTCAAGGAGGACTCGGCGCCTCCTTCGAGCACCTCATCGGAGAGCTTCTGCTTGCCCGCGATGAGCTCGTCGATGCGCTCCTCCACCGTACCCCGGCAGATGAACTTGTGAACCAGCACGTTCTTCTTCTGCCCGATGCGAAAGGCGCGGTCGGTGGCCTGGTTTTCCACCGCGGGATTCCACCACCGGTCGAAGTGGATCACGTGGGAGGCGGCCGTCAGGTTGAGCCCGGTGCCGCCGGCCTTGAGCGAGAGCACCATGAAGGGCACGCGGTCGTCCTCCTGGAAGCTCTTGACCAATCCCTGGCGTTTCTTGACCGGTGTTCCGCCGTGCAGCACGAGCCCAGTGTTGCCGAAGACCTCGGCGAGAAAACCGGACAGCGGCCCGGTCATTTCGCGGAACTGGGTGAAGACCAGCACCTTGTCCTGGCGCGCGGCGATGGATTCACAGAGCTCGCGCAGCCTGGAGAGCTTGCCGCTATCCGCCGGCTCGTAGGCGCCGTCGCCAAGCCACTGAGACGGGTGGTTGCAGATCTGCTTGAAGCGCATCAAGAAGGCCAGCACCACCCCGCGCCGCTCGATGCCGTCGAGCTCCTCGATGGCCTTCTTCATTTCGTCGACCGACTGCTTGTACAGGGCGGCCTGGCGCTTGCTCAGCAGACAGTGGGCGTTGACCTCGGTCTTGTCGGGCAGATCATTGATGACGTTCTTGTCGGTCTTGAGCCGGCGTAGGATGTAAGGTTGAACCAACCTGCGAAGCGGCGCGTAGGCTCCCTGCTTGCCCGACGCCATGGATTTGCACAGCCGGTTGAAAGCCCTGACCGAGCCCAAGAGCCCTGGGTTCAGAAAGTCGAAGATCGACCACAGATCTCCGAGGCGGTTTTCCACGGGCGTACCCGTCAGCGCCAGGCGCCACGTAGATTTCATCGCCTTGACCGCCTTGGTCTGTTTGGCGTTGGGGTTTTTGATGGCCTGGGCCTCGTCGAGGATCACGTTGCGCCACGCGTACTCCTTCATCCACTCGGTGCGCATGGCGGTGCCGTAGGTGGTGATCACCGCATTCTGGGCGTCCACTCGCTTTTTCGAGAGCTTCTTCAGCTCGGCCGAGGGGATGTGCGATGGGTGGGCGATGAGCACCTTCAGCTTCGGAGCGAAGCGCTCGATCTCGAGGCGCCAGTTGTCCACCAACGAGGCGGGTACCACCAAAAGATCGGTGCCTTTCTCCTTGTTGCGGCGGCTCATGGAGAGGACGCCGAGCACCTGGATGGTTTTGCCCAGGCCCATGTCGTCGGCCAAACAGCCGCCGAGCTCTAGGCTGCGCAGGGTCGAAAGCCACTGCACTCCCAGCTTCTGATAGGGGCGAAGCTCGGCGTCGAGGCCCGCGCCCGCTTCGATGTCTGCCTGCAGATCGGGCGAGCGGAGCGCATCGAGTCGACTCGAGAGCCACTTGCCGGCGATGACCTCCGACCACTCGGGCCGCGCGTCTTCGGCGCCTTCATCCACACCATCGATGCTGGCGCCGGAGAGCATGCGCATGGCCTCGCCGAAGCTGACCCCGCCTGCCTGCGCTTGCTTCTGCACGTCACGCCACTGGTCGAGCACTTGCGAGAGCTTGTCGCGGTCGACCTCGACCCACTTGCCTTTGATCAGCACGAGGCCATGAGTGGATGCGAGCAGCTCCTCGATCTCCCGCTTCGACAGCTTCTTGCCGTCCAGGGTCAGACCGACATCGAAGTCCAGCAGCGCGTCCATCCCCAGGGCGGAAGGCGCCTTGCCGCCGACCGAGACCGAAACCTTGGGGCGGGGCTTGTTCTTGGCGCTCCACCAATTGGGCATGCGCACGACCACCCCGGCCTGTTCGTACAGCGCGATCTCACAGAGGAACCGATGAGCCTCCTTGGGGGACCAGGAGAGCGGATGGTAGATGTCACCGGCATCGACCAACTCACGGATGAAGTCGCTCTGCTCGGCCGCCCGGGACAGGGGAGCCAGCAAGGCGAGCAGCTTCTGGCGGTTCTTGGCCCCGGCGTAGTCCTTGAGCGCACGTCCCAGCGGCAGGTGCTGGGGCTTGGCCAGCTTGGAGACCTTGTGGACATAGGTGGCGATGAAGGCAAAGGGGAACTCGGGGTCGCGCTTGTTCTCGGCCAGGTGAAAACAGACCCGGCCCACCACATTCCAGACCGAGCTGTGCGATTTCAAGAATCCCTGGACACCGTCCTTGTAACCCTTGGCTTTGTCTGACAGGGCCGTGCTCGCATCGGACCAGATGTCGAGAAGTAGCCCGGTCGTCAGGATCTCGGCGCCTGGCATGGGAGGCACGGCCTGAACCAGGGACGAGAGCTCATCGGGATCTGGTTCGGGGACGACCAGCGACTTCGGATCGGTCGGGTCGAGCGCACCGCACACCTTGCCGACGAATGTCCGCCCGACGTCGCGCCAGTACGAAAGCGACGGCGGAAGATCGGTCGAAAGCTCGGCGGCGCCGAGATGCAACACTCCGTTGCCGCGGCCGGCGTTGAAGGCCTCGATAATCTTGCGGGCGGCCTTGGCCGAAAGCAGCGGGCCGTTCTCGGGCGATCCGGGCTGGACGTCGATGCGCCCACTGGGCGTCAATCGGCAGACGAGGGTGGCGCCATCCCTGGGGGCACTATCGAGGGAGAGCTGACCCATCAGCTGTTCACGCTCGAGTGCGGGCGGCTCTCTGGAACATCGGGCAATCCCTCCTTGACGGTGCGAACGATGATCGCTGTCAAGGTAAGGTGCGTGTTGCCGCGCCAATGTTCGACTGCCCTGACGAAACGAAACTGAAGCGTGTTCGCCAGGTGCTGGAACTCGGGCGTCTCCTCCTCGGGGGCCAGGGGAAAATCTTCCACCATGGGGACGTCCTCTTTGCTCTTGAGCCTTTTTTCGAGGAACTCGGCTGCGGCTCGCTCCGCGTTCTGGGGCGATCGCTTACCCTTGACCTCACGCCTGAGGGCTGCCTCGGCTTCGCGGGGATCGATTACGGTCACGTCTCGGTCGAGCGTGGCCATCAGCTTGTCAAGCTGGCCTTCGTCGGCAGCGAAGCACCGGTTGACCACTCGGCACCTCATGGCCACGACATCGGCCCCGAGCCGGGGAGCGAAGAACCTGGCGCTGGCGATCGCCCGTTCGATGGAGTTCGTCTCGAGTGTCATGCTGCTCTTCTTCGGGAAGCGGATTCGCCCGAGGACGATAGGACGTCGATCCTTCGGCACGTCATCGTACCCGCCCGCAGCGAATTGCAACGACGCTGCCTCGGCATGGTAAAGCCACTGCCAACAGCGCTCGGGAGGAGCTTCTATTGTGCACTCGAGTTTCTTGAGCTTCCTGACCACAGAGGATTTATCCGGGATGGTGTAGTAAAGCCGAACGGGCTGGAAAGGCTCATTCGTCATCGTCGCCAGGAGGCATCGTTGCTGGTTCTCGCTCTTGGTCTTCATGAAACTTTTCCTTTGTCGTAGGGCGTGGATTCCTCCGAATGAGGTGTTTGTCTCGACGCCGGCGGATGGAACGGTTCCTTGCCCGGCCACACGAAATGCCTGGCGTAGGCCTCCTCGAGCTTGGGATCTCCGGTCTTGGTGAATCGGATGCGCTGCTTCGGCCCCTTGCCCCAGCGCATGAAGGCCGTGACAGAAGGCTTGAGCTTCAAGTCGTGGGCATGGAACCGCAGGATCCGCAGCAGCCTCGACAGGCGGGTGAGATTGCAGCCGATGACCTTTTCCAGGTAGGGGACTCGGCCGCGTCTCCAGTCCTCGAGGCGCTTCGGCTCGAGCAAGCCCATGTCGATCAGGACATCGACCGGGGCCACGACCTTGCCGCGAGCGAGCAACTTCTCCACGGCGCGGGTGACCCGAGGATACAGCTTGTCGTCACGGTACGTGTCGATGCTGACCTTTTCCTTTGGGCTCGTGATCCTGTCATTCATCGGCGTCCCCCCTGCCACGAGTGTCAGCCCTGGCCGATCGCTGCTGGAGCATCCATTCGTTGACCTCAGCACGGAAGAAACGCCAGCGCCCCACCACCTTCGAACACGGGATCTCTCCACGTTGAGCCATGTCGTAGATCTTGGACCGGCTCAACCTGAGGTGGTCTGCAACCTCTTCCAAGGTCATCCATTCGGAAGGGATGTTGTTTTTCATCAACTCAACACTCCGAGTGTTCGCGCCTTTCCCCACCATTTCATCGATCATGCAAAGATAACCAATGACAACGTATGCTAAGCTAGCACAGCCCAAAACATCCGTCCACGACGACGGGAATTGGCATCACAGACTGGATCATCAGACCAATCGAGGCATTCTCCTCGTTGGCCGTGTTGAGAGGTGATGCACCTCCTATCTGTCCCCGTCCCACCCCCTCAACGCTTTGCCCTCCTGGGAGACCGATTCTCCGAGGAGGTGCAAGCATGTCCGAGATCATCAACTGCCCATCCGGGCTCACGGGTCGTATCCGAGGAATGAAGGTCCGCGAGGAGCGCATCCTCGCCGACCGCAAGCTGGCCAAGAATGGTGGCCAGGTGGACGCGCTCTTGTCCGCGTGCTGGGAGGAGACGCTCGAGTCCGGCCCCTACGACTTCGGGGACAAGGTCATCGAGTGGGGCCAGGTGCTCCCAGGTGACCGCTTCTTCGCGTTGCTCCAGATTCGGGCCCTGACCTACGGGCCCGAGTATGCCTTCGCGGTCAACTGTCAGAACGATGGCTGCCGGACGCGGATCGAGTGGAAGATCAACCTCCCTTTCGAGCGGACCTTCTTCATGCCGGGAAGGGAGCGGATGGCGAGACGCCGGGACCGCAGCAGCTCTTTCCCCGGATAGACCTCGATGCGTGGCGCGAAGGCGTGTTCCAGGTGTGCTGGCGACAGCACGGCGGCTCGGGGTTGGGCGTGAGCATGGACGAGGTCCTGGAGATGCCCACCTCGGACCGCGACTGGCTCATCGACCGGATCGGCCAGCAGCGCGGGCGGGGGAGGCAAAGGAGCTCGAGAAAGCGGGACGGTCTTCTCGGGGAAGGGGTCGGTAATCGGTGGCGCTCAACAACCTCGGTCTGGGATTCGTCTTCACCGCGCGGGACCTCGCGTCGGCGAAGATGCAGCGCCTCGAGCGGCGCTTTTCCAGCCTGGACGAGCGTGTCACCGGTGGCACCAACCGGATGACCTCCGCCTTCCGCCAGCTCGGCATCGGCTTGGCCGTCTTCACTGCCGGCGCGGTCGCGGTGGGAGGCGCGCTGGCGCTGGCCAACGCTGCTGGTCGCTTCGAACAAGGACTGGCCGCGATCGTCGCGGTGCTGGGCGCCGTGGTCGCCGGCTTCGTCGTGGCCTTCCGCCGCAACGTCGGCGGGATTGCCGACTTCGCCCAGCGCATGTGGGAGCGCGTGACGCTTTTCTTTCGGGGTCTCAAGCAGCTTTTCGAGCAGGGGGGCTTCTCGGGAGCGGTGCGCGAGGAACTCAACCGCGCCGAGAACCAGGGGCTCAAGCGCTTCCTTTCGAGTACGCACCGTATTACCTACTATGTAGCGCGCTACATAGCAGGTAATATGCAGCGCCTCCGGTTATGTTGAGTACAATCAAAAACCAGGCGAGATCACGCGTGAATGGTTCGATCTGCTCCACATAATGTTGCGAGGAAGGCGAGCAGCTCATCCGTGGGCTGAT
>JBGMRN010000046.1:0-19151 GCA_048061535.1 Thermoanaerobaculales bacterium
AAAACACAGCTGGGCGCTGTGCATCGCCGCCCGCAGTAGGAAGCTGGTGAGAATTGCGGGCTAGATCTGACACGCCGTTCGAGACCAAGGGGGAAACGTCCATGGCCGTTCCAGAGCTCAACGCCCGCGTCCTCCAACGGGTCGAGATCACCCCGGAGCTGATGATTCTCCGAGTCGTTCCGGAAGAATCGAAGCTGCCCGAATTCAAGGCGGGGCAGTTTGCGGTCCTCGGTCTTCCCGGCAGCGCTGTACGCCACCAGATGAGTGATCAAGAAGACCCGGCGCCGGAACCGGACAAGCTCATCCGAAGGGCCTACTCGATCGCCTCCTCGCCCGAGGAGGCCGATTTCCTCGAGCTCTATATCACCCTGGTCCGTTCCGGCGCTCTCACCCCGCGGTTGTGGGCCCTCAAGCCCGGCGACCATCTGTGGCTCGGCAGGAAGTTCTCGGGGCTGTTCACGCTCGACGATCTCCCCGGCAGTGCGCACGTCGTGCTCATGGCGACCGGCACCGGGCTCGCTCCCTACATGAGCATGCTGCGCGGCTTTCTCCTGCGCGAATCGCAACGGAAGGTCGCCGTGCTCCACGGCGCCCGCCACTCCTGGGACCTGGGCTATCGATCCGAGCTGCAGACCCTGCAGCGACTATTTCCGGATTTCGACTACATCCCGATCGTCAGCCGCCCCGAGGAGGAGGCGCTCCCGTGGACGGGTCACCGGGGTTATGTGCAGGAATTGTGGCAGCGGGGAACAGTCGCGGAGCGCTGGGGATTTTCACCCGAGCCCGCAACGACTCACGTTTTTCTCTGCGGCAACCCGGGCATGATCGACCAGGCGATGTTCTCGGAGAAATTCGGCGGCGTATCCCCGAACTTCCGCACGCGCAGGTCCTGGATTTGCTGCCGGTGCAGCGCCTCCATCCCGGCCATCTTGTGCAGAAACGCAACCACCTGAGGGTCGGATCTCTTGTCCGCCCAGCCTGCAAGTTGCTGATAGTGCGCCTCGGCCTCCTCCTCGACGAAGATCGCGAGATCGAGGATATCCATCGGCTTCAGCATCGAAAAGTCGAACTCCATACCCATGTGACTGCTCCTATCGCCGGGCGAATTACGGCCCGCTGAGAGGCCGATTCATACTCTGAGCCAACGCTCCGTTGTTGTCAACGGGTTCGCCGAAATGTCTCAGTTCCGTCCCTCCGCCTCCCAACGTTCCACGCCGGTCTTCAGGAATCGTCGGTTCCCGCGCCGGACGTAGTACCGCCGGAGTGTTTTTGCATAGTCCGCGTCGATCTCCTCACCCCTCGCCCGCAGCACCCAGATCCGCGACGGAGCGGGCCGTCGTTCTCGCAGTTGCTCCAGCACCTGAGGATCGGTATCGAGAACCACAACCCCGGACCCGAGCTGGCTGAAGTAGAACTGGAACCCCGGCGCGACAGGAGACATGAAGGCGTTCGACCCGGGCTCGAATCTCGGGTGCTCGAGCACGTACTTAACCGCGTCGCGCCATTGTTCCTTGCGGGGAACCGTGTAATAACCCGTTCGCGCCAGATTGACCAGCGATGCAGCCAGGATCGCCGCTACAACCGTCCAGCGCACGGCGGATCGGGGGATCGAAGCGATGGCCAGGGCGAAGAGCAGGAAAAGCGCGGGAAGAAGAACAAAAGTGAATCTCGGCATCAGCATCGGAACCGCCGCCACCGAACGCAGGTAGGCCAACAGCATCGAAGACGTGATGGCAGTGCCGAGCACGGCCGCGAGCACCCGTCGATCACCTCCGCCACACCGATCTTCCCGCCACAGCAGAAACGGTAGAGCAACAAGGAGGGCGGCAAACAGAAGGCTCAGCAGCGGCTCACGCCCGAAGTACGTGTGGAAGTACGAGACGAAGAAGAAGGGCTCGGGCCGCGCGGGCCAATAATCGGTGAGTCGCGCCGTCTTCAACAGGGGATCGAGCCACGGCACCATCGTCAAGGCCACCATCCCCACCGCCGCCGCCCACGGCCAAACCCTCCGCCACGGCGCCTTCTGGAACAGCAGGATCGCCGCGGCTGCAAAAAGTTGACCCGCCAGCATCACCAGAGCCCAGTAATGGGTGTGAATGGCCGCCGCCGCGGCGACGGTCCACACCGCAACCGCTCGCGGCCCCGGCTTGTCCAGGAGCATCAGCAGACCGAGGTAGGAAAAGGCCGCGAAAACAAACACAAGGGTGTAGGAACGAGCTTCCTGGGAATAGAAGATGTGGAAGGCATTGACCGCGGTGAGAAAGGCGGCTGCAAGCCCGACCCGAGCGCTCACGGCCCACCGCCCGACCACATACATCGCGCCGATCCCGAGAATCCCAAGCACGGCGGAGAGGGATCTCGCGGCGCTGTCCGTATCGCCGAAGAACCCGAGCCAACAATGCAGGAGCAAGGGATAGCCCACGGGGTGGACGTCGGTTTGGTAGACCCGGATGATCTCTGCCACCGGCAGGTCCGAGCGGCTGAAGACAACCGAGAACAGCTCGTCTAACCAGAGGCTCTGGAAAGTGATGTGGTGCAGCCTGAGACCGGCGCCCAGCACAAGGGCCCCGAAAAATCCCAGATAGTGGCCGATCCCGGGAGCCTCAGAATCCCCTCTCATCCCCTCTCCACGTCGCGGTCCGTTCGCCGATCGACCGTTTTCGGTTTCGATGGCAATCTCCCGCCTTTACTACTTGATCCGATAGCGCGCCACGTCGGGGTTGATCCCGGCAGCCTTGTACTGCTCCCAGATGTAGAACCCGGAGCCGGTCTTGGCGCCGAGCTGACCGGATTCCACCAGTCGTTTGAGCAGCGGGCTCGGCTTGTAGAAACTTCCGAACTCCTCCTCGAGGACATGGCAGATGAAGAGCATGGTGTCGAGTCCGACGTAATCGGCGGTCATCAGTGGCCCCATCTTGTGGCCGAGGCAGTAGGTACACTTGTCGACGTCCTCGACGCCCGCGATGCCCTCCTCGACCACGCGGGCGGCCTCGTTGACGAATGGAACGAACATCCGGTTGATGGCAAACCCGGCCTTGTCCTCCGCCGGGATCTCGATCTTCCCCATATCGTGGCAGAGGGAGACAACCGTGTCGTATGTGTCCTGGGACGTGGCGAGGCCGCGGATGATCTCGACTCCCTTCTGCATCGGAACCGGGTTCATGAAATGCATGCCCATGAAAAGTTCCGGCTTACCGAAGGCCGCTCCAAGACGGGTGATGGAAATGCCCGAGGTGTTGGAGCAAAGAATCCTGTCGTAGCCCGATTCGGCGAGGTTGCGGACAATCTCCTCCTTGAGCTCAGGCTTCTCCGGCACCGCCTCGATGATCAGATCGCAGTCGAGAAGGTCTTCAATCAACATGGTCGTCGACAGGCGACCCAACGCCTCGGTCTTGGCAGCCTGGGTGATCCCCTTCTCACCTGCCGATTTCTCGAACGCCTTGGCCAGCCGATCGAGGCTGCGTTCGATCGTTGCTATGCCACGTTCGAGCACGCTCGCATCCACATCCATGACGACGGTTTCAAATCCGCTCTGGGCGGCCACCTGGGCGATCCCGTTACCCATGGTGCCGATGCCGATGACGCCGATCTTCTTCAGTCCGCTTGCGCTCATGTTCAATCCTCCTCCTGCGTTCAACGGTCATTCTACCCCTCCTCCGTCACCTACACAGGGGCGAGAACGCGACCTTTTCAGGACCCGGGACTCACGCTACCGGTAATATCACCACCCCTGGCGTCAACAGGCGACACCTGTGACCGGAGACCTGTAGATCCGGGGGCATGTCCGGTTGACGGAGGAGATTGCCGGCGGTATATACGAGCTTGAGAAACTGGAGATAGCGTGATTCTCGAGATAGATCCCATTGAACCGGAACCGTGGCTCTTGGCACGCGCAGTGCAGGTTTTACGTGCCGGCGGTATCGCCGTCATCCCGACAGACACGGTTTACGGAATCGCTTGCGGCATCACCCATACCGATGCCATCCGCCGCATTTACGCGCTCAAGAACATGGACCCGAAAAAACCGCTGGCGATCCTGGTCGGCGACATGGGGATGATCGGCCGCTACGCGAAGGGAATTTCGACGCCGTCGTTCCGACTCATGAAGAGGGTGCTCCCCGGGCCCTACACCTTCATCTTCGATGCCTCCCCCGAGGTCCCGAAGATCATGCTGCGCAAACGCCGCACAATCGGTGTGCGCATGCCCGACGATCCGATCGTCCTCGCCCTCCTCGAGGAGCTCTCCGAACCCCTCCTCTCGACCTCGATCCAGGGCGCGAACCACGACTACGTCAACGATCCGGAGGAGATCGAGCGCTCGCTCGGCGACGGAGTGGACCTGGTTGTGGACGGCGGGGTTCTCCTGCCGGTTCCATCCACCGTCGTGGACCTGTCCGGCGACCGGACCGAGCTGATTCGCATCGGCAAGGGAGACGTTGACGCCCTCGAGCTCTTCGACTGAGAGATCAGTTGTCGCTGGCATCTCTGATCGCCGAACATATGCTCTCAGCGACCCGCTCGGGATGATAGATCCGACGCCAGAGATCGTGCCCCCGTTGGGCGGCAAGTCGTGCAGCATCCCGTTTTTCGAGCAGCAGCGCCAGCTCGTCCACCCATTCTTCGGGTCGTTCGGCCGCGGCCACCGCGGCCGGTTCCTCGAGCCCTGCCGCGGCCCACGGATCGGCCACCACGGGAACCCCGGCGGCCATGGCCTCGAGCACCTTCATCGGAACGCCGGACCCGCTGCTCATGGGGGCGATCGCAACTCTTGCCGCCAGCAGGAACGGGGCGAGATCGGCAACGTCGGCGTGGACCTCGACCCCCGGCATCTCCGCCAACCTCCGGACGGCGCCCGCGGGCCGGGCTCCAGCGAGCACCCACCGCGCCCCGGGGACCCGACGGAGAAGTTCCGGCCACACCCGGCGGGCGAACCAGAGAGCGCCGCGGACCGTCGGCCGATATCCCAGGTTCCCCGACAGCAACACGGTCGGCCCGCCATCCAGGTCGGCAACGGACGCCGGCTCCCGGCCGGCCACCGGAATCACCCTCCCGCGGCGATGGGGGACGCCCAGGGCATCGAGATCGCGTCCCGCGACCGCGGCGGTGATCCGAGCGCCCTCCACCAGGAACCGCTCTCGACGGCGGCAGCGAGCCGCCTCGATCCGATACACCGCCCTCAACGGCCAAGGCATCGACGACGACGCTCGTTCGAAGTGCAGCCCCATTGCATCGATGGCATCGAAGAGAACGGGCGGCGACGGGGCTGACGAGGTAACGACATCGGCCGCCCAGCCGCACCGGACCATCTGCACCACCGCCAGATCGGGGTTCCACTCCCGTACCGCGTCCGCCACGACTCGACGCGCCCCGGCGCCTTCGTAGAGACCTTCCTGAATCGGTCTTCTCCCGGCCAGCGCCCGGGCAACGCCCGAGCCCACCGACGGTTGATAGTGACGGACCTCGACAGTGATTTCGTGGAGCGCGCCACGACGATCGGGGCGCGGGCAGAGCAGCAGGACCTGATGACCGTCACCTGAGAGCGCATTCAACCACTCTAGGGTCCGTGCCTGGTTGCCCCGCCACGGCGGCAAGGGAAAACGGCTGGCGGTCAGCAGAACACGCATCGAGGCAAGTCAGCGGGCGAAGAACTCGGCGATCGCGCCCACGACCTCCTCCTGCTCGTCCTCGGTCAGTTCGGGGAAGACCGGCAGGGCGAGGACTTCGCGGCTGGCCTGCTCGGCCACCGGGAACTCACCCTCGGAGCTACCAAGGTCGGCAAAGCACGGTTGCATGTGCAGCGGCAAGGGGTAGTAGACCGCTGCGCCGATTCCCCTCTCTCCGAGAAAAGCACGCAGGTCATCGCGCCTTTCGACCCGGATGACAAACTGGTTGAAAGTGTGGCCCCGTCCGGTACACGCTTGAGGAAGCTCGACCGCATCGCCGAGGCCGGCCTCTTCAAAAAGCCGGCGGTAGCGGTTCGCGTTGGCCCGGCGACCCTCGACCCACCCCGCGACAAAGGGCAACTTCACGCGCAGGATTGCGGCCTGCAAAGAGTCGAGTCGGAAGTTGCCACCGACCACCGGGTGGAGGTATGGCCCCGACTGGCCGTGCACGCGCAACGCTCTCAGACTGTGGGCCAGAGCGTCATCTTGAGTGGTGATGAGACCGCCGTCGCCGAAGCAGCCGACGTTCTTGGACGGAAAGAAGGAAAAGGCCCCCATTCGGCCGATAGACCCCACCGGCCGCCCACCGAAGTCCGCGCCCCACGCCTGGGCGCAGTCTTCGATCACGGGAATATCACCCGCCGCTTCCATGATGGCTGCCATGTCCGCCGCCTGACCAAAGAGGTGAACCGGCATCACGGCCCGGGTGCGGGCGGTGAGGCTGTCCCGGACCTGCTGCGAATCCATGCAGTAGTCCACCGGATCGACGTCAACGAACACCGGCCGGGCGCCGAGCCGTGCGACCACCCCGGCGGTGGCAAAGAAGGTAAAAGTCGGAATCACCACCTCATCTCCGGCCCCAACCCCCAACGCCATGAGGGACGCGAGCAGCGCATCCGTGCCCGAGGTGACGCCGATCGAGTGGGCGACACCCAGCATCTCGGAAGCCTCGCTTTCGAAGTCCTCGACCTCGGCGCCGAGAATAAACCTCTGGGAATCACAAACACGATCGATCGCGGCCAGGATCTCATCCCGCAGCGGCCGGTACTGACGGGTCAGATCGAGCAAGGGAACGGGCATGGTTGGCTCCTTTGTGTGCAGCTACCGGAGACAGATTACTGCGGAATTCGGAATTTGGAATTCGGAATTCGGAATTTTCCGTCCATCGCCCCGAAGCCCCCGGTCGCCTCTCCGCGCCGATAATTCCGAATTCCTCATTCCGAATTCCAAATTCTCAACTCCTCTTTGCTAACATTCGCGGGCGACTCCCAGTCGCAGAAGAGGAGCGAGCATGCACATCTGCGTTGTGGGCACCGGCTATGTGGGTCTGGTCACCGGCGCCTGCCTGGCCGACTTCGGCATCAATGTGACTTGCATCGACAAGGACGAGGCAAAAATCGCGATGCTTCTCGAGGGGGAGATTCCGATCTACGAGCCGGGCCTCGAGGCCCTCGTCGAGACCAACGCCAAGGCCGGCCGCCTTCATTTCTCCACTGACCTCAGTCTCGCGATCGAGAACGCTCTCGCAATTTTTATCGCCGTGGGAACGCCGTCCAGGGACGACGGCTCCGCCGATCTCTCCTACGTCGTCCAGGTGGCCGAGTCGATTGCCGACAACCTCAACGGCTACAAGGTGGTGGTAACCAAGTCGACCGTTCCCATCGGAACCGGCCAGCTCATCGAGAGAATCATTTCCGAACGTGTCAATGGTTCACACCCTTTTTCGGTGGTCTCCAACCCTGAGTTTCTCCGTGAAGGTTCTGCGATCGAGGACTTCATGCGTCCGGACCGGGTCGTGATCGGCGCCCGCGATGCGCAGGCGATCGCGATCATGAAAGACATCTACTCACCGTTGTATCTGATCGAGACACCATTCGTCATCACAAATGTGGAATCGTCCGAGCTGATCAAGTATGCGTCAAACGCCTTCCTCGCCACCAAGATCACCTTCGTCAACGAGGTTGCCGAGCTCTGTGAACGCCTCGGAGCAGACGTCCACCACGTTGCAAGGGGCATGGGTCTGGACAAACGCATCGGGCCGAAGTTCCTCCATCCGGGGCCCGGATACGGCGGATCGTGCTTCCCAAAGGACACCCAGGCGTTGACCGAAATCGCCCGAAAGGCCGGTCGCCCCTTCGAGATCGTGGAGACGGTCGTGGCGGTCAACGACCGCATCAAAGACTCCGTTATCGATCGCGTGCGTGCTGCGGCCGACAGCGACCTCGTCGGGAAAACAGTGGCCGTCCTCGGTCTCAGTTTCAAGCCCGAAACGGACGACATGCGCGACTCCGCCGCGATCCCTCTGGTGCAAGCACTGGTAGCGGATGGTGTGATGGTCCGCACCTTCGATCCGGTGGCAATGGACAACGCCAGGGGGCTGCTGCCTTCCGAGGTTGTTTACTGCGCCGACGCCTACGACGCAGCCCAGGGAGCGGACATCCTCGTGATCGCCACCGAGTGGAATCAGTTCCGCTCGCTCGACATGGAACGGATTCATGACATGCTGAACAAACCCGTGGTTGTGGACCTGCGCAATGTCTACCAACCTGATCGGATGCGAGAGAAGGGCTTCATATACCACAGCATCGGCCGGGCAGCAGAGCACCTACCCTGAGGAAAAATGCGACCCGCCGGCGTGCCGGCCTACCCGCGCGTGGCCCCAGGCCCGCGGTTGTCGGGCGCGGACACGGACGCGGAGGCGGGAACGGAGACGGGCGCGGACGCGGGCACAGACGCGGGCCGTAGCAGAAGGCGGGAAGGCAGCGGGGATCAGCGCGATTTTCCGAGTGGGAGGGAGGCGCCCAGTCGGAACGAGACTTGATCCCGGACGCAGAAAACACCACACTATGGCGGATGAGCGGCGATGACACTGTCCGTCTCGACATCTGGCTCGATGTCGCTTGTATCTTCAAGACGCGCTCCCAGGCTCAGACGGCCTGCCGCCGCGGTCGGGTGGAGGTCAACGGCGACCGTGGCAAGCCTCACCGAGCGGTCCGCGTCGGGGATACGATCCGGGTCCGGATACCGGGAGGCTGGCACCGGATCGTGGAGGTGGCCGAAATCGAAACGGCCAGCGTCTCCAAGGCCCGAGCCCGCGAGCTTTACGCCGATCACACGCCCGAGCCCTCCCGCGAGGAGATCGAACTCCGGAAGATGCAGCATCTTTCCGCGCCGCCGCGACGCGAACGTGGGGCCGGCGCCCCCAAGAAACGTGAACGCCGCGATCTGCGCCGGCTGAAAGACCCGGGGCTAGAGTAAAATACCGCAATGCGAGCAGCCGGGTCTGTCAGCCGGCAGACTCTGGGAGGTCCACGATGAGCAACGAAGCCAACTGGGACATGCTGGTCCTCGGCGGAACAGTCATGACCATGGAACCTGACAGCGAGCCGATCCCCAACGGAGCCATCGCGATCGCCGATGGCTGCGTTGCCGCCGTCGGTCCGGCGGAAGAACTCCTCGAGCTGGCGCCCACCGGTGAAGTCCTCAATGCCGGAAACTGCCTGGTTCTCCCGGGACTCGTCAATACTCACTCGCACCTCGCGATGACGCTGCTGCGTGGACTGGCCGACGACCTGCCACTCATGGAATGGTTGGAGCGTTACGTCTGGCCGGCCGAGAAAAAACACATGGACCGCGAAGCGGTGCGTCTCGGCACCGAACTTGCTGTAGCCGAACAACTTCTGGGCGGGGTCACGACCACCACCGACATGTACTTCTTTGCGGACGAGGTGTGCGAGGTTCTCTCCGAAGCGGGGATGCGCGGGGTCATCGCCGAGTCCCTGATCGATTTCCCGACTCCCCGCTGCGCGACTTCGGAGGAGATGCTCGCCAAGCAACGGGAGCTTCTCGAGGCGTACGCGGGCCATCCTCTGATCACGCCCTCGGTGGCTGCACATGCTCCCTATACAGTCTGTGCGGCCAACCTGGTCAAGGAGGCCGAGCTCGCCGAGGAGTTCGAGGTGCCGATGCAGATCCACCTCTCGGAGACGGCCGGCGAGGTCGAGCGTCTGCTCGAGGAAAAGGGACTCTCACCGGTAGCCTATCTTGCGGATCTGGGCATCCTGACCGACCGGACCGTGGCCGCACACTGTGTTCATGTCTCGCCGGAAGACATCTCCCTTCTCGCAGAGTTCGAGACCGGCGTTTCGCACAACCCGGTCAGCAACCTCAAGCTGGCCTCAGGAATCTCCCCCGTACCCGCCATGATCGAAGGCGGCGTCAAGGTGGGGCTAGGCACCGACGGCGCAGCATCGAACAACACCCTCGATCTCCTGCGCGATATGCAGCTGACTGCGCTTCTCCACAAGGGGATTTCGGGCGATCCGACGGTCCTTCCGGCCCGCACCATGCTCGAGATGGCGACTATTGAGGGCGCGCGGGTGTTGGGTCTGGATCACCGCATCGGAACCCTTGCCGAAGGTCGGGACGCGGACCTCATCTGTGTCGCGATCGACCGCCCCCACACCGCCCCGATGTACGAACCTTTCTCCCACCTCGTGTTCTCCGCCCGGACCGCCGATGTGCGGCACGTGATGGTGCGCGGCAAAACCGTTGTGCGAGATCGGGAGCTGCAGACCATGGACCGAGATAGAATTGAAGGGCAGGTTCGGGAACTCTCGGAAACGATTCGAAACGGCTGAGAGGCGTCCATGTACACAATCCCGGAAACCATCCTCGTGGCCACCGACTTCTCTGAAACGGCGGACCGAGCCGGCGCTCTGGCCCGCAACCTCGCCGGACGCTTCTCCGCCGATCTGCACCTTCTCCATGCCAACGTGTTGCTCGAGGACACTCATCTCGGGGAAAGCCACCAGGAGCAGCTTCGACAGTTGACGGATGCTGGAGAAGAGGCCCGGCGAAACGTGCTCCATTCGCTGTCCGTAGAGACCTCGGGCATGACCGTCACCCCGCATCTGGTTCGCGGCCTGGCTCCGGACGAAGTGATTGTGGAGACCGCCGCAACTCTCGGCTGCGATCTCATCGTCATGGGAACCCACGGCCGTCGCGGCCTGACCCACCTTTTGCTTGGTTCGGTCGCAGAGAAGGTTGTCCGAACAGCCGTCCAACCGGTGCTGACCGTCCGCTCCGATGCGGTGATCAATCCCGACGGAATCCGTAGGGTACTCATCCCACATGACTTCTCCACCGCATCGGCGGCCGCCCTCGGATGTGCCGCGGTCTGGGCGGAGGCCCTCGGCGCCGAGGTCACCCTCCTCCACGCGGTGGAGCCGGTCGTCTACCCGGAGTTCTATTCGGTGGACGTGCTTCCCGACGACACGATCGGGCGCCTGTGCAGCCGCTCAGAGGAGGCATTGGCTGCCGCGGCGACAGAGCATTGCGGCGCAACACCCGTCGAGGTGACAGTCGAGGTGGGTCGAGCTGCGGACACGATCATCCATCTCGCCGACCCCGCTGAGTTCGATCTTGTGATCATGGGCACCAGAGGTCTTTCAGCCCTGGAGCACCTCGTGCTCGGCTCGGTCGCAGAGAATGTCCTGCGCCGCTGCCGGGTGCCGATGCTCACGGTTCGGGAGTGAGTGGAAGCCCGTCAGTTTTGAGTTCTCTTAACTCTTCACTCGGGAAGCCAGGCACGCCGATTCACGCTGGCGCGTCCAAACACAGGCACCCGGCCCCTTCCTCGCGATGACCACTCCGAATTCCACTTCACGTCCGGTCAGCGCGCCCGCAGGGCGCGAGTGACTGAAAACTCAACTCTCTGCCAATGTGCGGTTGAACTCGTTCATCGCGCAGTCGAGCCCGTTGCCGATCGCAACCTCGACCGCATCCGCGGCTCGATTGATCACCGCCTCGGCACGCTCCTGCTCATCTGACGCGAAGGGCGAAAGCACATAGTCGGCCAGGCTCCCCCGAACTTCGCCACCCCGCACACCCACGCGCAGCCTCGGGAAAGCACTTCCCAGGGACTGACAGAGGCTCCGCATCCCGTTGTGAGTCCCCGGACCGCCGGCAGGCCGGATCCGGAGTCTCCCGAGACCGAGATCGACGTCGTCCACAACCACGAGAAGGCCGTCACTTCCAAAACCAAAATGCGAAAGGAACCGGTCCGCGGCCTCCCCGGACCGATTCATGAAGGTCAAAGGGCGGGCCAGCACGACGAGAACGCCGATTTCCGCAACCACCATCTCGCAGCTCGCCCGGCGGACCCAACGGCCACGAGCATGCCGTCGCCTCAACTCGTCGACAACCTCGAATCCGATATTGTGACGCGTTGCTGCGAACCGGACTCCAGGATTGCCCAAACCGAGCACGGCGGTGATGGCCATCGTGGACGCGAGCTTACTCGTTCTCCTCCGCTTCGTCCTCGGCCTTGCCCTTGCCGATAATCTCGGGCT
Source organism: Thermoanaerobaculales bacterium (assembly GCA_048061535.1). Taxonomy (GTDB): domain Bacteria; phylum Acidobacteriota; class Thermoanaerobaculia; order Thermoanaerobaculales; family Sulfomarinibacteraceae; genus Sulfomarinibacter. Next base: position 12,017 of record JBGMRN010000046.1, read on the forward strand.
CCTCAGCCTCGGATATCACCAGCTCCTCTTCGACCTCTTCCTCTTCCTCGACGACCCGCGGCACCTCGACCACGACCACGACTCGATTCTCGTCTTCGATGAACTTCGCACTCTCGGAAAGTTGGTCTTGAAGGTCTGCTACCGTCAGGTGATCACCCACGTCGAGGGCCGAGACATCAAGAACGAACTTGTCGATCATTTCGCTGGGCAGGATCTCGACCTCGATCTCGCGGGTGACGAAGTCGATCCGCCCACCGTGACGTTCGCCGACGCAATCGCCCGACAGCTCAATCGGAATCTTGACCGTGAGCTTCTGTCCGAGCGTGATGCGGATGAAGTCGATATGGATGAAACGGCCGCTGATGCGATCGACCTGCAGCTCCTTGATCATCGCCCGGCGTTCTTCATCGGCGCCCGCGAGCTTGAGGAGAAAAAGAGTGTTGGTGCCCGCTTCCTGTTTGAGCAGCTCGCGGACGGCAAGCTCATCCACCGAGATGGCCACCGGCGGCATACCGCCACCGTAGACAACAGCCGGCACCCTGCCCGCTCGGCGCAGCACCCCGGCCGCCGAGGATCCGGTATCCTCCCGGCCCTCTACCTCAATGACGATATCTGGGTTCTCATTCATGTCACGATTCTCCCTTGGAATATGTTCAGACGAAAAGGCTCGAAACCGACGCACCCTCGTGGATTCGGCGAATCGCCTCCCCAAGGAGGATAGCCAGCGAAAGCTGCTCCACCTTGGGACTCGCCGCCGCCGCCTCGCTGAGGGTCAGAGTGTCGGTGACCATCACCTTCTCGATCGCACTGGAATTGATACGTTCAATGGCCGGGCCCGAAAACACCGGGTGTACGCCGGTGGCGTAAACCGACCGCGCGCCTCGCTCCATCAGCGCCTGGGCCGAGTTCACGAGGGTCCCCGCGGTGTCGATGATGTCATCGACGATCACACAATCCTTGCCCTCCACCTCACCGATGACATTCATTATTTCAGCCTTGTTAGCTTCCGGCCTCCGTTTGTCCATAATTGCGAGATCGACCTTGAGTCTCTTGGCGAATGCTCGCGCGCGCTCGACACCGCCCGCATCCGGAGACACCAGTACCGGGCTGTCGAGATTGCGGTCGCGGATGGCCTCGATGAGAACCGGCGCGGCATAAAGGTGGTCCACCGGGATGTCGAAGAAACCCTGGATCTGAGCGGCGTGGAGGTCGATGGTCAGCAACCGATTCGCACCCGCCGTCGTGATGAGGTTGGCGACAAGCTTGGCTGTGATGGGAACTCTCGGCGCATCTTTGCGGTCCTGGCGGGCGTACCCGAGATACGGAATCACCACGCACACTCGCGAAGGCGATGACCGGCGGAACGCATCCAGCATGATCAGCAGTTCCATCAGCGACTCGTTGGCCGGCGGCCCGGTGGGTTGCACGATGAAGACGTCGGCGCCGCGGACGTTGTCTTCGATCTGACAGAAGATCTCCCCGTCGGAGAAATTTCCGAGGCGCAGATGTCCCATCTCTATCTGCAGATAGCCGCAGATCGACTCGGTCAACGTCGGGTTGGCCCGACCGGAGAAAATCAGCGGCGGATGTTCTTTGAGCATCGTGGCACCTGCCTCGTGGCTGGGGCGGCAGGATTCGAACCTGCGAATGCCGGATCCAAAGACCGGTGGCTTACCGCTTGCCGACGCCCCAAGCGCCGCAGAGTATAACCGATCCAGGCGTATTGCGTGGCCTGTACCACCGGCTTGAAAAATCCCAAACCACAGGCCGGCAGGAGCTTCACCCCTTGTTGGTGTTCCGGTCCGGAAGCTCGGAGGCCCAGAACTCCTCGTTGAACAGCCGTGCGGCCAGCCGATCCATCATCGGCCTCCGACCATCTCCGCGCGCGGTTCCGCCCTGGTCCCGGCTGGGAACCACGAGATTCTCCACCGCCGCTTCGTACTCTTCGAGGACCCGCAGTTCAACATGTTCCCGCATCTCGCCGTTGAGTGGGTGCGCGACGTCGCGCATCTGACCGTTGCGCGTTTTTCGCGCCGGCATGGTCACGAACAACTGTCCTTCGCGACCTTCCATAACCCGCAAATCGTTGACGATGAAGCAGTCGTCAAAAACAACGCTGGCAAAGGCGCGGACCTTTCCGGCCTTTGCTGGGCTGATGCGTACCTCAGTCACCTTCATATCCCGTAACCCTCCCGATCATCCGTCGTGCGCACGACCAACCGTGCGCGCTCTCGTTCGAGGAAGGAGCCAAAATGAACCCACCAGCTCTTGTCCAACCCCGCAACCGAACGCCGCGCCATCCCCAAGTCGGGGAAAACAGCAAAGACCGCGGCTCCCGACCCGGACATCGCCGCGTGGAGCGGCCGGCCAGCCCGCAGAACCGCCAACGCCGCTCTCACCTCTGGCCACCGACCGGCTACCTCGGGTTCAAGATCGTTGCGCAGATCCTGCCAACGCGGCTGCCTGGTCCACCCCGCCGCGAAGGCATCCACAGTAGCTTCCTGTCCCTCCCAGGTCAACTGCGGCGGAAGTGTGGAGAAAACACTCTCAGTGCTCAATTCTACGGCCGGAACCACGACGACCACCGCATGCCGCTCCAAATCGAGCAGGGGGCAGACCTCCTCGCCACGCCCGAAACCGAGAGCGAAACCGCCGTGGAGAAAGAAGGGAACGTCGGAACCGATCCCGGCAGCAAGGTCCGTCAGGTCTCCAAGGCCCAGGTCCAATTGCCAGAGAGCGTTGAGCAGCACCAGCCCTGCGGCCGCATCTGCCGACCCACCTCCAAGTCCTGCCGCGACGGGGATCCTCTTGACGAGCTCGATATGCGCACCGGCACGCACGCCGGCGTGATCCCGCAGAGCCTTCACGGCGCGCATTACGAGGTTGTCCTCGGACCCGGGCGCCGCCCCCCGGGGTTCGACCTCCAGCCTGAGCTCGCCGTCCGGGGCGGCCTCGGCTCGCAGTTCATCTGCCAGATCAATGCTCTGATACAGGGTGCGCAGCTCGTGGTAGCCGTCGGGGCGCCGGCCGAGCACCTGGAGGTGGAGGTTGATCTTTGCCGGGGCTGTCACCGCAAAACGGGTCACTGCGAACCCCGGTGAGAATCGCTCGTCTTGGGCGGCAAACAAAGGGGAAGGTCCGGAAGCGCCGGCAGGTCATCCCCGTCCGTCCACTCGAGCCGCACCAGTTCGAGCTTGGCCCATCGGCCGCTCGCCTGCTCGACGCGCAACAACCCCGGTACCGAACTCGTGTGGCGGGAAAGAACAATGCGCCACCCGGGTTCGCCATCGGCACGCTCCTCCTCGACCGAGACGACCCTCCAGGGATCCGCCTCGATCGCCACAACCGCCGCCCATCCCCGTCCCTCGACCACCAACCGCCCACCGTCCCGAACCGAGACCGAGTCGCCCGGCTCGGCCGGCAATCGTCCCCCGAGAAGGCGGACCGCCGCCGGCAAGGGCAAGGCCCGGACCCCGAGAACTTGCGACATGTCGGCGGCGTCGAGCCGACAGCCCTCCCGCAGATCAAAGAAGACCGGCGGATCGGAGGCGGTCCAGGCCGTCAGCGACACCGCGGACCCGAATGGCTCGGAGACCGTCAGCCGTCCCTGTCCCCCACTCGTTCGCACCACCAGCCGCAGACCTCCGGATGAAGGAACTTGCAGGCGATAAAGGGCTGCGGGATCGCCGGGCAGGGGGCGGGCGAGATGATCCCGCCCCGATTCCAACTCCTGAATCGACAGATCAGCGACTCCCGAGGTCGAGCGACAGCCCGGGATGAGGAAGAGAAGAGCTGCGGTGATCGCCACGCAACCCGGTGAGAAATGTAGGCTATTCAGGTTCATCACCGACAGTTTTGAGCAGGGAGCGAACGTGTTCGGGGTCTTCGCAACCCATGTCGAGACCGATCTGGAGATATCTGCGGCCTTCCCCCGACTCGCCGCCGGCGATCAGGACCTCGCCAAGGTGGCAGAGGATGGTGCCGTCTCCGACTCCTCCCCCGAGATCGATTGCCCGTTGCAGCCAATGCCGGGCCTGCTCCAGATCGCCGAGGCGATAGTAGACCCAACCCAGCGAGTCGAGATACGCAGGATTCTCCGGATCAAAGGCGACTGCGCGAGTAATGAGGTCAAGGGCTTCCTCCAAATTAACGCCGCGATTCGCCCACATATATCCCAGGTAGTTGGCCGCGTTTGCGTCGTCCGGCTCAGCCTCCACCATGATCCGAAACAGCTCCTCGGATTCCTCGAACCGGCCCAACCGTTCCAACGCGGCGGCTTGCGCAAATACGAGGTCACGGCGGGTCCCCGTACGTTCGACGGCCGCCGCTGCCTCGCGCTCGACATCGCTCCAGCGCTCTACCATTTGGAGCACCTGGAGCGCGAGATCCACGCGTTGCGGGTCATCGCTGTCGAGCAACGGCCGCAGCCTCTGCCAGGCTCGGGGGTCGCCTGCGCGTAGCCTGAATTCGGCCTCCATCGCCTGCGCTTCTATCCGTGCCCTTCCTTCCAGACTCGGCTGCAATCGGAGCATCGCCGAGGTACCATCACGCCACTGTTCTTCCCGTCTATAAGTCTCCGCCAGTACGCGCACGAAATCACGGCCGGCAAGCTTGGTGTCTCCGACTCGACTGAGCCACTCCCGCGCCACAAGAGGATAGCCTTCGATCACCTCGAGGCGGGCGGCGGTGAGAGCGCACCGGACCGCTTGGCGCGAACCGGTGTCGTCCGCGACGAGTTCCCAGGCCCGGTCAAACCATTTTCGAGCCGCTTCATGGTCTCCTCCACGGCCGGACGACCACGCCATGGCCAGGATCAGATCGATATCATCAGGCATTTTTCGCATCAGCTTCCGCAACAGAGTGACCGCCTCCTGGTAGCGGCCGAGGGCCGACAACAGATGGGCCTCCAGACGCAGTGCCCGCTCCGAGTCGGGTGCCTTCTCGAGCACCCGTTCGACGGTGTCCAGACTCAGCTCCAGGCGCCCACCTTCCCACAAGAGAGCCGCCGCACGCATCAGCGAATCGAGGTCAATATCGCCCAGCCAACCGAGCATCGCCTCCCCCGCCTCGCCGGGCCGGTCCGTCTCGACCAGGACAGCGACCAGGTTCTCGCGGCACGCGGCGGCAGCAGGACCGCCTCCCGCACACGTGCGGTAGAGCTCCACCGCCTCATCCCACCGCTTCAGGTCTTTGAGGAGGTCAGCGTGAAAAATGAGCAGCCGGGAATTTTCAGATCGATTCTCACGGAGTCCGGCAACGACCCGCTCAGCCTCATCGAGGTTGCCGGTGCTCCGCAGCAGCTGGGCAAGCGAGAACAGCAGGTTGGGATCGTCCTCGTTGATCTCCAATGCCGCACGCAGGGCTCTCTCCGTCTCCGCCTGCAGTTCGGGTTTGCGGGTCACGAGCTGCGACAGGGCAAGCGCCCGAACCCGAAGTCCATCACCATCCAGGTCCTCGAGGCCCGCCAGGACTTCGACCGCTCGACCGGCCATGCCGAGATCGACCAGGAAGGTCGCAAAGGAGACCCGGATCTCGGCAACCGAAGGCGCTTGATCCACGGCACGGGCATAGGCATCCATTGCTTCCCTGAACCGGCCGTCGGCCTCCAACAATCGCGCCTCGAGATAAGTGGCCAAACCCTCCGGCAGTCCGGGCGCCTCATCCGGGGGGTTCTCCGACGCAACCACCGAGGACCCGATTACGAGGATCAGGGCCGCCAATATCCACACAGCCCCGTTTCGATACCTCACCATGATGCGCCCCACTTGCGAAAAACGATCTCCCGTTCCAGCAAACCAGTCCTCCAACACGAACCCCCGCCGGGGGACATCCCTGAGGATGACGACCACGAGTTTACATTCCCCGGTCTCAGAATTCCTCCAGTGCTACAATCTCCCGCCGATGGCAAACGACGAACGATCCACGTCTCTGTTTACTGAAAACACTTTCGACGAGCTCGACCTTCCCGAGTCTATTCAAATGGCGGTGAACGACCTCGGCTTCACCCACCTGACACGGGTTCAGGCAGAGGTTCTGCCGGTGTCGATGACCGGCCGGGATGTGGTCGCCCAGGCCCAGACCGGTTCAGGCAAGACCGCGGCCTACCTGTTGACGATATTCAATCACCTGCTCAGAACCCCCAAGACCTCGTCTCCGAACACCCCTCGGGCGCTGATCGTCGCCCCCACTCGCGAGTTGGCGGTACAGATCGCCGGCGATGCCGAGGACCTTGGTCACCATGCGGGCTTGCGCAACCACGTCGTCTTCGGAGGACTCGACTACCGCAAACAGCGGGAAATCCTCGAAAAAGGGACAGACCTCCTCATCGGCACACCAGGTCGACTGATCGACTACCACCGCAAGGGATCCTACTCCCTGAGCGAAACCGAGATGGTGGTCATCGACGAGTGCGACCGTCTCTTCGACATGGGCTTCTCCGAGGATCTCAGGTGGATCATGCGTCGCATGCCGCACCCCACCAAACGGCAATCGATGATGTTCACTGCCACCCTCTCGCAGCGGGTCATGACCCTCGGCTGGAGGCAGATGAACAACCCCGTCGAGGTAATCGTCAGCGCCGAGAGATTGACCCCGGACACCATCCACCAAGAGCTCTACCACGTCGCGACGCGGGAGAAATTCTCTCTCCTTCTCGGGCTCCTCGAACGCGAAGGCACCTCGCGCACGATGATCTTCGTCAACACCCGACACCAGGCAACCCGGCTCGTCGATGACCTGTGCCGACATGGTCTCCATGCCCGCGGTCTGACCGGGAACGTGGTCCAGACCAAACGCCTCAAGGTGCTCGACGATTTCCGCGATGGCAAGCTGCCGATCCTGGTGGCGACCGACGTCGCCAGCCGCGGGCTCCACATCGAGGGGGTCAGCCACGTCATCAACTATGATCTGCCCCAGGACCCCGAGGACTATGTCCACCGCATCGGGCGCACCGCGAGAGTCGGCGCCGAAGGCAAGGCGCTCACCCTGGCATGTGAGGACTACATTTACTCGATCGACGCCATCCAGCGGTATATCGGCTACGAGCTGCCTACCGCCTTTGCAGACGATAGCCTCTACGCCAAGGTCCGGCCCCGTGAGCGACGGCCGCGCACCGGCGACGGCCGCCCGCAAGGAG
>JBGMRN010000047.1:0-18567 GCA_048061535.1 Thermoanaerobaculales bacterium
TCCTCGCTTCTGGAACCGGAGTCTCGTGCTTATATGGCTGAAATCAAACGTATTCTGCTGGTGGACGACGATCCCAACGACGTCGAGCTCGCGCTGACCGCCCTCGCGAGGAACAACCTCGCCAACGAGGTCATGGCGGCGCGCGACGGTGAGGAGGCGCCGGATGTGCTCCTCGAGCGTGAGGAGTACGCGGAGCTCAACGAGCCGCCGCCCGGGGTCCTGTCCCGGTCGGGACGGGAGAAATCGACCGGGGAGGGCTAGGTCACGATGTCCAGGATTCGGATCCTGCAGCTCGAGGACGACGCCATCGATGCCGAGCTGATCACCTCGACGCTCGAGAGGAGCGGCCTGAACTTCGAGGTGGTGCTGGTCGACACCCGGGAAGCCTTCGTCGCCGCTTTCGAGAGCGGGGGCTTCGACCTGGTGCTGGCCGACTATTCGCTTCCGGCCTTTGACGGAATAACCGCCCTGGGAATCGTCCGCGAGCGCCATTCACAGGTGCCGTTCATCCTGGTGTCGGGAACCCTCGGCGAGGAGGTGGCGATCGAGGCGCTCAAGGCCGGGGCGACCGACTATGTGCTCAAGAACAACCTCTCCCGGCTGGCGCCGGCAGCTCGGCGAGCCCTCGATGAGGCCGCAGCGGCGATCGACCGCTCGAAGACCGAGGAAGCGTTGCGGGAAAGCGAGGAGAAGCTCAGGAATATCGTCGAGAACAGCACCAACCTCTTCTTCGCCCACACCCCCGACCACGTGCTGACCTACCTGAGCCCCCAGTGCCGTGATTACCTCGACTGCGAGCCTGAGGAGGCGATGATCCTCTGGACTGACACCTGCACCGAGAACCCGGTCAACGAGCGAGGAATGGAGATCACCCAGCGCGCCATCGACACCGGTGAGCGACAGGACCCCTATGAGCTCGAGCTGAGGACGAAGAGCGGGCGCACGATCTGGGTCGAGGTGCGCGAGGCGCCGGTTGTCCGGGACGGCAAGACCGTGGCGGTGGTCGGCGCTCTGGCCGACATCACCGGCCGCAAAAAGAATGAGCAAGCGCTCCGGGAAAGCGAGGAAAAGTATCGCGATCTGGTTGAAAAGGCGGGCGTGGCGATCGTAGTGGACGATGAAGTGGGCCACCTCAGGTATTTCAACCAACCGTTCATGGAGCTTTTCGGTTTCAGCGACGAGGAGCTCAACGAGCGGACGATCTGGGATCTGATCCATCCGGACGACCTGGAGATGGTTCGCGACCACCACACTCGTCGGTTCTCGCATGACCCGGAGGCGGTTGCTTCGTACTCGTTCCGGGGTGTACGCAAGGACCGGGAGACCCTCCATCTGGAGATCAACACGACCGCCCAGGTCAAAGACGGCCGGATGATAAGGAGTCGCTCGTTCATCCGGGACGTCACGGATCACAAACGACTCGAGGCACAGCTGGCACAGATGCAGAAGCTGGAGGCGCTGGGCCAGCTTGCGGGCGGCATCGCCCACGATTTCAACAACCTCCTTATGTCGATCTCGGGTTCTGCGGAGCTGCTCGGATTCCGGTTCTCCGATGGCGATTCCGAAACCCAGGAACTGGACACCATCCGCGATACCGTTGCCCGCGGCGCCGAGCTCACTCAGCGCCTGCTCGCGATCGCACGCCAGCAGGTGCTCGAGATGGAGGTAACGGATCTCCGGCCGGTGATCGAGGAGGAGCTCAAGATCCTGCGGCGGGTGATTCCGGAGAACATCCAGATCGACTACCAGCCGGCGACCGACCTGCCGGCCGTCATGGCCGATCATGGGCAACTTGGCCAGGTCCTGATGAACCTCGTCGTCAACGCCCGCGATGCCATGCCCGAGGGCGGGACGATCACTATTGAAACAGAATCGTCCCGCGTCGGCGGCAGGGAGGCTCTGCGGCGGCCCGGTGTCGCCACGGGGTCGTACGTGCATCTTTCGGTAAAAGACACCGGCGAGGGCATGGACGCGCCCACCCTGGTTCGCATTTTCGACCCGTTCTTCACAACCAAGGAAGAAGGCGCGGGCTCGGGCATGGGCCTCGCGACGGTCTACGGCATCGTGCAGCAGCACGGCGGATTCATCGAGGTCGAAAGCGCGCCCGGGGAAGGGAGCAAGTTCGATGTTTTTCTGCCGGTCACTACCAAGACGACACGCGATGAGGACGACTCCGGCGGCCGTGCCGTGGTGGGCGGCTCCGAGGCGATCCTCGTGGTCGAGGACGAGCCTTCCGTCCGCTCGGCGATCGTCGGGATGCTGGAGGCCCTCGGCTACACCGCGGCCGAAGCGGCGGACGGAAGCGAAGCCCTGGAGTTGTTGCGAGCGGGCGTGGCCGCCGACCTCGTGCTCAGCGATGTGGTGATGCCGACGATGGGAGGTCACGAGCTTCTGGAGAAGGCCCGGAAACTGAACCCTGGTCTGCCGTTCCTCTTCTCATCAGGTTATACCGACCAGCCGCTTCGAGACCAGTTGGATGCCGCGAGCGGGACCTCTCTCATCGCCAAACCTTTCAACATGAAAAACCTATCGCGCGCGGTGCGACTGGCCCTCAGCCAGGAGGAGCCCGAGTGAAGGATCCACGCCCCAGTCCGCATATCTCGCCGGGTTCCGCCGCGAGGGCGGCGAGGTGCCGTTTCAAGTGGGGTTTTCGACCCGAGGGGCGCGGAGACGTACCTGGCAGTACGTTACGGCGCGCCTTCGGCGCTTGTGTCTCACCGCCACCAGCGCGTGTCCGATGGGCTCGCCCGGGGGCGAGCCTTCGGCCACTCTGCGCTGCTGTCGGCGGGGAGAGCACCCCGAGGCGAGAAAACGTCACTTGGTGCGGTGCATCGTCGGCCGCAGCAGGGAGCTGGTGAGATATGCGGGCTAAACCGAGAGGTCAAGACAGGCTCGACGCAGGCATGAACCTCGACCCGAGACGGCTGGAGGTCCTCGGTCATCTTGCAGCGGGGGTGGCCCACGAGCTCAACAACCTGCTCTTCGTCATCAGGGGGTTCTCCGAGCTCGCCAGGCTCGACCTGCCGGATGAGGACCCGATTACGGCGAAGCTCGGCCGCATCGAGGAGGCGGTCGACCGCGCTCAGGGCCTGACCCGAATGGTCCTCGAAAGCGCCCACCCGTCCGATGACGGACCCCCCGAAATACAGCTCCACACCCTGGTCAAGGAGGGCGTCAAGCTGGTCCGCGAGTCCCTCTCCAGCGAGATCCGGGTTCATCAGGAAATCGCGACCGACGCGGCGGCGGTGGCCGTGGATCCCGTACGGTTCTTTCCGGTGGTCATGACGCTGTTGAAGATGGCTGCCGTGCCGCTCGTCGCGGATGGCGGCCGGCTGTGGGCCACGCTGACCGAGACGAAGGCCGGGGGGGCGACTGCGGGTTCCAACCTCGTGCTGACCGTGGGTTCGGCGACCGGAGACGACGAGGATGAAATTTGGCGCCGGCTGGCGCCCGAGGGTCGGGTGCCGCCGTCTCCGCTGCCCCAGGATGAGGGCGCCACCGCACCGATCTGCGAGATCGTCCGAGACTACGGCGGAGAGGTGCGATGTCGATCAATCGATCAGCGTGGGTTATGTTTTGAGGTGTTGTTGCCACTGTCATCGACGCCGGCGGTTCGGTGACAGCGGCATTGAGTCGCAGGTGGAGGCGCTTTGGAGCACTCGAAAGAAGAACTCCGTTCGGCCGGTGAGCTCCTGAGGCTGGTTGTGAAGACCCGCAAGGTGCTCCGCCTCTATGAGAGCGAGAACGAGATTTCGAGGCGCCTCGAAGAGACTCTGGCGACGACCACAGCCGATCATCTCGATCAGTGGGGGCCGTGCGAGCTGAACGTCCTCAAGTCGGAGCTCGGGCTCGGCGACACCACCGTTTACCGATCTGATGAGCAAGCCGACAACATCGCGTTCCTGCTCTTTCGCGACGGAATCCGGCAGCTCACCCTCCTGCCGGGAATCGACCGCCAGGAGCTCCACGATTTGTTGACGGCGATCAACCGCGTGAGCCGGGCATCCAACACCGACGAGGATCTGGTGACGATCTTCTGGGAGCGTGACTTCACCCACATCCGATATTTCGCAATCGAAGAGTTGAGCGAAGCCGGTGGCGGCGTGAGCATCGAGGACCAGCTTGCGTCACCTCAGCTGGAGAGCGGGCAGGCGTCGGGTGACGCCGGTCTCGAAGACCTCAGCCAAACGTTGAGCCATCTGCCGATCGAGGCGTGCATGTTGACGGCGCAAGAGACCGAACAGTTGGACCGGCAGCTGGCGGAGCAGGAAGAGGTCGGCATGGCGAGGGTTCTGGTCGATCTCGCCATCGATCTCACGCTGCTCTCGGAGGAGGGAGAGGCTCGCGACAAGATCGCCACCGGCCTGGTCACAATCTTCGATCGGATGATCGTCGAGGAGGCAGTCGACGAGGCGATCGAGGCGGTAGTGATCCTCGATGAGCTCACCGAGACCAGGCTGGCGGGATCTGCCCCCGTGGCGGCTCTGCGCGACCGCGTTCTGCAGGATCTGGCAGAACCGAAGCGGCTGGCTGCCGTTTTGCACAACGCCGAGGCGAGCGGCGCTCAGCTCGGTGCGCTGCGGTATCTGCTCATGCGTCTCGGCGAGTCGGCGTTGCCCCCGGTTGTTGCGGGTCTGGCCGAGCTGAAGAGCGACGATTTCCAGGCAGTTGCGGCAGAGGTGATCCACGCGGCCGGCCCGGTCGGCATCCGCCACCTGCTGGATTACCTCGACGTAGGCAGCACGAAGGACCCGGATTTCTTCCGCGCGGTCCTCCAGGTGCTGCGCAGGATTCCCGGCGACGAAACGGTGGATGTCGTCGAACGATTGCTCGAGGTGCCGGACTCGCCATTGCACAGGCAGGCGCTTCGAGACCTCGGACCCTACCGCGAGGGCAACGTCGGGAAGCTCTGGTTGCGGCTACTCGAGGATGAGGACGAACAGCTGCGTATGCAGGCGGTCTCCGCGATCGTACGCGGCGGTCTGCCTGCAACCGTTGAACACCTGATGCACCGGGCAACGGACTCAGGATTCGCCACGCGCAGCGACGAGGAGAAGAGGCAGCTGATGACCGGTATCGGACGGCTCGCCAGGGACGAGGCGCTCGGTTGGTTCAAGCAACTTCTCGGCGCGGCTCGGGGCGGTCTCTTCGCTTCGCGCCGAGACCGGGAGCTGATCCGGGCGGCCGTGGCCGGACTGCGCGCAGTCGGATCGCAGGGTGCCTCCAGGCTCCTCGGGGAACTCGCCCGCAGCGGTAGCCGGCGGGTTCGTGCAGCCTGCCGGGAATCGTTGGAGATGTCGGAGCGGCAGGAATGACTCGCGCGGTTGACACCACCCGCCGGGCATCGTCTCCCGAAGCCAGGGCACTTCTCGATCTCGCCCGCACAGCCGTGAAAAACCTCGTCGTACTGATCCGCAACTCACAGCTTTATGACCCGTCGAACAAGGTCTTCGATGAACCGATCAAGCGCATCCGGTCGACGGTGCAGGCAGCGATCGAGCTCGAGCGGAGATTTGACCTCGAGATCGATGGATTCGAGGTTTTTGTCAATGGGATCCGGGTCCGCGCCGATCTGCGTAATCTGCACCTCAGCAAATTTTTTGTCGAGGAACTGACCCGGCGGGGCCTCGGCGGCGTGGGCTTTCCGGCAGCTCCCGATGCGCAGGCGATCGGTGTCTTTCTCCGTCTTCTTGGAGGCGCTCCGGACGACTCGAAAGACCCGACCTCAGAGTTCAACCGCCGACTGACTGAAGCCGGCGCCACCGGGATTCTTGCGCTGCCTCCACGTCGGCACGAGGAGAAACCACCGACCGATCGCCGCCAGCGGGCAATCGAGACCTACCAACAGGCTCTCGATTTCCTACGTTATTGCATGACAAACCTCGAGTCCCCGGCCGACGTCAACGTGCGCGAGGCGAAACGCGTGGTCTACAAGCTCGTCGATCTGAGCTACGAGGGAGGAGGTGGATTTTCGATGCTCGGTCTGACGGCCATCAAGGGCCACGACCAGTACACCTTCAACCACATGGTCAACGTGTGCATTCTGGCGATCGCATTCGGCCAGCGTCTCGGGCTCGCCCGCGACAAGCTCTCCCGGCTCGGCCTGTCCGCGCTGTACCACGACCTCGGCAAACTCAAAATTCCACTGGACATTCTCGGAAAGCACGGGCCGTTGACCGATGAGGAATGGGCGGTAATGGGCAATCACACCGTGTTCGGCGCCCGTGAACTGTTCCCGATGATCGCCACCGATCGCGACGCCGTGCTGCGGGTTCTGGTGGCACTCCAACATCATATCGGCTACGACGGCAGCGGCTATCCCAAAACGCGAATGCGCACCGATCCAATCCTGTACGCGCGCATCGTGGCGATTGTGGACGCGTTCGACGCCATGACCACGCGACGCGTCTACCAGCGCAAGTTCCTGCCCGATGAGGCGCTCGCCCAGATACAGAAAGTGTCAGGTGCGAAGTACGATCCGCTGCTGGTCAAGGCATTCGTCGCGTGCATCGGCATCTACCCAGTCGGGTCGACCGTCTTGCTGAGCAACGGCGAAGTGGGAGTCGTCTGCGAGCCCAATCAGGATCCTGCAGGGGTCCACCGTCCCAAGATCAGGCTGGCCACCGACACGCGTGGGAACCCGATTCCTGACGACGTGATCGACCTGGCCGCCCCTGAACACGCCTCCAACTCCATTGTGCGCTGCATCGACCCCGAGTCCTTTGGAATCAACGCTGCTCACTTCGCAGTTTGAAAAATCGCGAAAGACGAAGTCGAAATTCGGAAGCGCGCTTCCGAAGCTCGATCAGGATTGGTGGCTAACCGTCCACCTTCCCATATCGCCGCTCTCGAATCCGTCGCTGAAGATCAGACCGGAGGGATCGATGACCGGCGTCACCGTGCTCTTCGAGTTGTTCCCCGGGTTCGGATCGGTGACACCCAGCGGAACCTCGGCTGCAAAACCGACGATGAGCGAACCCGTGGCTTCGGATGCGACCGAGCATTCCATCTCATAGGAGATCACGCCGAAGGGATCGAGCTGAGTTGCCGCGTCGTCGATCGGACCGATGCCGGCCGCCGAACATGTTGACAGGGGCCCACCCGAGCAGATCCACGTGCAGTCGAGCTCGGTCGGCACTGTGGCCGTGATGTGGGCGCCGGTCACCGGGCCGGCACCATGGTTCGTAACAGACGCGACGTAGACAACGGTTCCGCCGGCAACTGCGAAAACCGGGCGTTCTTCAATCTGGAGCTCGAGGTCCGAGCTCGGACCGTCGGACGGGAAGCGCGGATCGAAGATGCACAGCGCGTGACCCGCAGGATCGAGAAAGGCCGTGTTACACCAGACCGTCAGTCCCACCGACGCATCCCGGTTCTGCAGCCCGAGGGTGGCCGATGCATCGTCTGACCCAGGACCGTACTGGTACACGATCTCAAAACTGGAGTGGTAGAGCAGCGCCTGGAAATCGAAGGAACCGGCGATTCCGTGCCGTCCCCAGTTGGTCCACTGGATAACGGTGCAGGCCTCGTTCCCTATCGCTTCCGACGGCCGGGGACAGCTCGCGAAGTACTCCACCTGAGCGCTGCCCACGCCGGTGCTTCCCGAAAGGTCACCGTGCAAGACCGCCAGACGTGCAGAGACTCCCGGGCCGGGCTCGGGGACCGCGGGCAGCGGGCAATCATTCGAGAAATCCCCTCCCGAGTCGAGAACGAGGTTTCCGACGGCGGCAAGGTAGCCGTTGGTGGAAACCACCAACTCGGTGACGTTTTCGCCGTACAGCTCGAACGGCGCAGCCAGCGTGACTACCGATCCCCCCTCGTCCAGTGCCGGATCCGTCCCGCTTGCGACAAAGCCGAGGGGGGCGCCGGTGGCATGAATGTCGACAAAGCCCAGCGCGCAATTGGCGGTGGTGTGGTCCCAGATCGCATAGCCGTATCGGTCGATGACGGGATAGGTCAGTGTGCGCTCCTGGCCCATCGAGGGATCGCAGACCATCAGCGGTAGAACGGCCGCGAGGGCGCACGAGATCCACCGCGGGGAAAGCGTTTTTGCATTCATCAGTTGGTCTCGAAGTAGAGGCACCAGCGAACCAGACGGCCGCTCGCACCGCCGCGGACGTCGGTTACCCAGAGGGTCCAGTCACCCGCGACCGATTCCCCGTCGAACGCGCCCAGCGCTTCGAGCGGAATGAAGGTCGGTGGGCTCTCGACGGTGGGGTCTTGATTCGGGCACTCTTGTTGGATCGGACGATCGCCCTCGTCGTCGAGCACCGCAAAGATGTTGTCACGGTTGCATCGGCCACCGGTGGGAGTGGTGATGTTGTCGAAGAGGGTGATGCGGGTTCCGCTGGCTTCGTGCTCCAGCTCGACAACGAGGTCGCGCACCCGCCTGTGGGTGATTTCGACAAGTGGGTCAAGGTCGGCAACGGTGCCGGCGGCGGTGAACGTCAGCGTATCCGAGCGCGTCGAGTTGTTGGGGACCGGCAGATCGGGATTGCTGCAGACAGGCTCCGTCGGCCGGAATACGTTGAGGCTGCGGAACACTTCGATGTTTCCGTCGCCGTTGTTGCCGGTGAGGTCCCCCCGGGACTCGAAGTAGAGAACCGGCGAACCGGTGTCGATCCCGATGTCCGGGAGCTTGGAATCGCCGAATGGAGTGACAGGCGTCTCGAGACCGGTGGCACGCTCGATCCAGAAGATCTCGGACTGATTGGTCAACGCGTTGAGCCGTTCGCAGCCCAGGAAGGCGCCCGAGTCGTCGATGCGCGCGGTGAGGTTAAGGGAAAAGAAATCGCCCTCAGTGAGCTGGCTGAAGGTGGCGCCGGCGCGCTCCCAGGTAAAGATCTCCAGGCTTCCGTCAGCGTTGCCGATGGGATGGGTTCCGTCGAGATCGGCAGTCGAGACGAAGGCCAGCACACCGCCGTCACCGCTGGTCGAAACGCTGTCGCTCAGATCACCGCCGGCGGCTGACGAGTTCGTAACGTTCACAACCGTGGCGGTCACGAGGTTCCACTGAAAGACCTCGAAATTCCCGTCGGAATTGCTGTCGTGATTGCAGTCGGAGACGAAGGCGACCGAGAGTCCGTCGGCGGAGATCTCGGGGCTGCGGCTGGTGCAGGCCGCAGTGTCCGAGATGGATTGAAAAACGGATCCGTCCCAAACGACGAGCTCTTTGTTCCCGTCGGTGTTGGAGACACCGGGAATGTCCGTACAATCGCTCGCAAAGGCGATGGCGGCGCCTCCTCCAGCTCCGATACTGGGATCGGTGTTGGCGCATCCGGAGGTTGCGGTGATCTGGGTGGTCACGCCGGTCACGCGATCGAGATGGAAGATCTCGGAATTGAGGTCGTCATTGTTGGTCGCCTGTCCTGCAAACGGATTGTCGGCGGCAGCAAATGCCACATAGCGACCATTTGCGCTGAGCGAAGGTCGGGAAACCTCGCCGTCAACCATGGCCGTGAGGCGTTCGTACGACGCCCCGTTGAAGGCGAAGACCTGGCTCTGCGCATTCGGGTTGCCGGTGCCGTAGTCGCCTGACGACACGAAAGCCTGCACCGAACCGTTATTCGAGGTAACAACCGACCGGCTCTGGTGGGGAGTCCAGACCAGTGCCCCGCTTTTCGCCTCCAAGCTCGAGCCAGTGGTGTTGGTGACCTGGACGATTCCCTGGCAGGTCGACGGCGCCTGCACGTCGTCGATGACGAGGGCCGAATCGTAGAGACTGTCCGACGCGTCGGCGACCAGGAACTCCAGGGTGTAGACGCCGGCTTCCGGAAAGGCGATACAGAAGTCCTGCCAGCCCGTGAAGCCACTGTCGAAACGGCTGTTGTCTGCGGTGCCGGCAGAGGAGACGTCGTAGCGCGTGCCGTCATACGGTTGTGTGTCCGGAAACGGGGAGAGGCCACCTGGTTTGTAAACGCTTCGCTCGATGAGGGGCTCGGTGTCAGTGGTGAACTGCAGGACGTCGTCGTACTGGGCCGGCTGGTCGGCCTCGCGAGTCAGAAAGCCCCAGCGGAAGCTCAAAGTCTGGCCTGGGCTGGCGATCGTGAAGTTCTGCCGAAGCGTGGTGATGTCGTGATCCATGATGCCGTTGTCATCGATGTCTGCATCGGCGGTACCTGGTCGGTCATTGGGTCCGGTTGAGACGAGCACGAAGAAGCTCCCCTCGGGCGCCGCGATGGGCGGAGTGAGGTTGCCCGCCTGCAGCACCTCGGCGCCGCCCAACCCGGTGACCGTCCAGCCAGTCAAATCCCCATCTTCAAAACCACCGTTGGTGATCTGGGCAGCGACCGCAGAAGCCAGTAACAGACCGAGAACCAAGACCGAGACGACACGCAACGGCGAGTCGCCCAGAGCCCCGGTGAAACGAGGCAAAAACCTGACGTGATCCGACGGCATCATATCTCCCGCATCCTCATCGTTGCAACACTCGTGCCAGGAAAACGGCAGTTCGCCAAGGGGAGTTCAGCGCGTGGATGTTCCAAATCGGGACGGCAACCCTTGCCTGACACCCGCCGACGGCAGAAGATCGCGCCGAGCTTCGGAGGCGCGCTTCCAGAGCGAAGACCACCAAAAACTAAAAACTCAAAACTGCGAGTATGGTCAACCATACGAACGCGAGAAAGTGCCAGTACATGGCCATCAGCTGCACGCCCTCGTTGCCGGTGGCGGTGTAGCGGTGACGTCGGGCGCGCACAGCCACGAGGATCAGCGGCACAAGCCCGCCGAGGACGTGGAGGGCGTGGAGGAAGGTCAGAATGAAGAAACCGAAGGTAAAAAGGCTTTGCTGCGGAAAGTTGTCCGCCGCCACCATCCGCATCCAATTCGCGACCTGGGCGCCGAGAAAGGCGATCGCAAGGAGCACCGATGCGGTGAGCGTTCGCGTCAGGATTTCCCGCCGGCCTTCACGGGCCGCCCGTTGGGCGAGCAGGAGCACCACGCTGAGCACACCCAGGACGGCGGTGCTGAGCCACAGCCCTGGAGGCAGCGTTGGTGAGCCCGGGGGCGGCCACTCGGGAGCGCGCAGCCTGACCACCAGGTAGCCCACCATACAACCGGCGAAGAGCATGCTCAGCGAGGCAAGAAAGAGCCACATGCCGAAACGGCCGTATGAGGTCGTCTCGGCAGTGGCATCGACATGCTCGGTTGCCGGGGTCGCGGGCGTCCGCACCGGAATCCGCTCGGTGGTGAATGTGGGGAGGGGTTCTTTTCCCCTTTTTCGAGTCATCACCCGAGGTGCGAGCCCATGGCCGGGGAGTAGCCCGGGATCAGGTTCGGTTGGTAGGCCTGGGTGTCCATCATGGCGATGCCGATGAATATCGCGAGAAAGAAAAACGCGCCGAGGAAAACGAGCGCATTGAACGGCTTGTCCCAGCGCAGGTGCATGTAGTAGAGGGCCACCAGCACCGCCTTGGCGGTGGCAATCGCGAGGCCGATCCAAATATTGAACACGCCGAGATCGACATAGGTCGCCGATACTGTCAGCCAGGTCCCGAAGATGAGGGCGATCCAGACGATCACCAACAGCCTGACCGACGCGACGTGGACTCCGCTGTCTTCGTGAGTGCTCATGAAATGCCCCTCCAGGAGGCTGTGGGGCATGGAATCAACGGCGCTTTTCGGTTGCAATGAAGGCCCTTTTTCGTTGCATTCTCAGCCCATACTCCGCGTGCTGCTCCTCGAACGCGCCTCAAACGGCACTTCACGGCCCTCCACAACCCATTCGTCATCGATGCCCCACAGCCTCCTAGTCAATCAGATAAAGCAAGAGAAACAGGTAGATCCAGATCAGGTCCACCACATGCCAGTAGAGAGCGACCATGTCGACGCGGGTGAAGTGACCGCCGTCGAAGTCGCCGCGGCGAGCGCCGACGAAGAGCCACATGAATGCGCCGATTCCACCCAGAACGTGGACGCCGTGCAGGCCGGTCATCAGGAAGTAAATCGAGAAGAAGGTCTGGGCGTTGGCGGGCTCGGCTTCAATGACAGGCTCGCTCGACGCCTCCGCAGCCGGCGGCGCCAGACCCGACGGGCCCTCGGCCGCCGGGGCGATCTTGGAGCGGTCCGGATCCTCGGCGGGAACCGGCGCCGAAGCGTCGGTCGGCGATTTCTCTGGGATGCTCTCGGCTTCGCGGTCGGAGGCCTGTTCTTCAGCAGGTTGACGGATCTGCGGGTTGTACTGCCGGGCCCACAGCAGTCCGTGCTTCCACTTGCTGTTGTACTCCACCGCCTTCACGCCCAGGAAACCGAAGGCGAAGAGCATCGTCAACACCAACATCAGCTTGAGCATGCGAACCTGCCTGAGTTGTGCCGCCCGCACGGCCCATGCCGCGGTCAGCGAGCTGCAGATCAGAATCACCGTGTTGAGGGCGCCCAGGCTCTTGTCCAGGAAATGGTGCCCGAAGACGAAGATCTCGGGATGGTTGACGCGATACACCGTGTAGGCGCAGATGAGACCGCCGAAAAAGAGGACCTCGGTGGCGAGAAAGACCCACATCCCCAGCTTGGCTGACTGGTACTGCTGGTCTGCGTTCTCGAAGTGGTGATCGACCCGAAGACCGTCCCCGTCCTCGTGGCCGTGCATCGCCATCAGCCGGCCTCTCCTGCGGTGGTCAACAGAATCGAGCTCGGGTCGCGCCGCACATAACCGTTGATCGCCGGTTCCCACCTCAGCCCTTCGAGATCGTACGGGTCACCCGCGAGGAGCTCGTGCCTGAAGTTGTCGTGCGGCGGGGGCGACGCGGTCTCCCACTCGAGGGTGGCAGCGCCCCACGGGTTGGCCGGCGCGCGCTCGCCCCGCATCAACGAGTGGGCGAGATAGCCGGCCATGATCAGGAAACCGAGTGCCAGGATGAAGGAGCCGACGGTCGAGGCTTGGTGGTAGGCGGTGAAGCGCTCGAGGTAATTGTAGTAGCGCCGCGGCATGCCGTGGCTGCCCATCACGAACTGGGTGAAAAACGTGAGGTTGAAGCCGACGAAGATCAGCAGCGCCGACACCTGGGCCCAGCGCTCCGAGTACATCCGGCCGAAGAGCTTGGGCCACCAGTAGTGGATCCCGCCGAGGAAGGCGATCACCGTGCCACCGAACATCACATAGTGGAAGTGGGCGACCACGAAGTAGGTGTCGTGGAGATGGATGTCGGTCGACAACGATCCCAGGAAGAGCCCGGTCAGGCCGCCGATCGCGAAGAGGAAGAGGAAGCTCAGAGCGTAAAGCATCGGCGCCGCCAACCGGATCGACCCCTTGTACATCGTGGCCAACCAGTTGAAGACCTTGACCGCCGACGGAATCGCAACCGAAAAAGTGAGGGCCGAGAAGATCATGTTCATCAGGTTCGACTGTCCACTGGTGAACATGTGGTGGCCCCATACCAAAAAACTGAACAGAGCGATCGCGATTGACGACCAGGCGATGAAGCGATAGCCGAAGATGTGCTTGCCCGAGAAGACCGAGATCAGCTCCGACATGATGCCCATCGCGGGGAGAATCATGATGTAGACCGCCGGGTGGGAGTAAAACCAGAAGAAATGCTGGTA
Organism: Thermoanaerobaculales bacterium; assembly: GCA_048061535.1. Lineage (GTDB taxonomy): Bacteria > Acidobacteriota > Thermoanaerobaculia > Thermoanaerobaculales > Sulfomarinibacteraceae > Sulfomarinibacter. The sequence continues at coordinate 13,537 of JBGMRN010000047.1, forward strand.
GAGCACGGGGTCTCCGCCCAGGGCGGGATCGAAGATGCCGACGCCCAGGGTGCGTTCGGCGATCAAAAGGAGCAGGGTGATGCCAAGCACCGGCGTCGCCAGCACCTGGATGATGGCCGTGGAGTACAAGGACCACAAAAACAGAGGCATCTTGAACCAGGTCATGCCCTCCGGGCGCATCTTGTGGATGGTGACGATGAAGTTCAGCCCGGTGAAGATCGACGAAAAACCGAGGATGAACGCCCCCAGGGTCATGGTGACCACCGCAGTAGAGGTGGTAGTTGAGTACGGAGTGTAAAAGGTCCAGCCGGTGTCGACCGCACCGACGACAATCGAAACCACCGCCACCGACGCCCCGATCAGCCACAGCCAGAAGCTCGCGAGGTTCAGCCGCGGGAGGGCCACGTCCTTCGCCCCCAGCATCAGGGGAAGCACGAAGTTGCCGAGGGTCGCCGGGATTCCCGGAATGATGAAGAGGAAGATCATCACCGCGCCGTGCAACGTGAACATCTTGTTGTAGGTGTCGGCGGTCATGATCGTCTGCCCGGGAGTCCACAGCTCGGTTCGCAGGAACATCGCGAAGACCCCACCGAGGAAGAACGAGCTCAGGATCACCACCAGGTACATGATGCCGATGCGCTTGTGGTCGAGGGTAAAGAGCCAGGACAGCACGCCCCGGCCGTGGTTGAGGTAGTTGTCCCGAGGCCCGGTTCCGGCGGCTTGTCCGTCTCCGGTAAGAACTGAGTTCGCGTCAGCCATTGGCTCCTACTCCTCCTGGGAATCCCCGACGGGGGCCTTGAGATACTCGATGATCGCCATGATCTCGGCGTCCTTGAGACGGCCCTGGTAGGTGGGCATCACGGCCTCGAAGCCCGCCACGATCCGGGCGCCGGGTTCGAGGATCGACTCGCGGATGTAGTTCTCGTCAATTGTCAGGACCTCGCCGTTGGTCATGGTCTCGGTCCGCCCGAAGACGTCGAGGAGAGTCGGGCCGGTCTTGGGACTGCCGTCCATGCTGTGACACTGGGTACAACCGCGCGCCTGGAAGAGCTTGCGGCCCGCATCGACCGGGTTCATCGTTTCGAGGAAGTTCGACGCCTTCTCGAGCCAGGTCTCGAATCCCCCTACCGGGTGCACGATGACGTGGGCGACCATGTCCGAGTGGCTGGTGCCGCAGTACTCGGCGCAGAAGAGGTCGTACTCACCGGGCTCGGTGGCCTCGAACCACACCTTCGAGTAGCGCCCCGGCACGACATCGTTCTTGATGCGGAACGCCGGCACGTAGAGGCTGTGGATGACGTCCGCCGACGACATCACCAACCGCACCGGGCGATTCACGGGAACGTGCAGGTTTTCGTCCACGTACCCGTTCGGGTAGGTGAAGCTCCAATTCCATTTCTGGCCCTCGACAAGCACCTCATAGGCATTGGCCGGAGGCGTTGCGATGTCGAGGAAGCCCTTGAAGCCGAAGAAGAAGATCACAATCACCAGGGCGACCGGGATCACCGTCCAGGTGACTTCGAGCGCCAAGTTGTGGCTCGGCGACCGCTCCGCCTCCTGTCCCTCCCGACGGCGGTACTTGAGCACGAAGACCAACATCACAATCACGATCAACAGGAAGAAGAAAACTGAGATAGCGAGAATGAAGTGGAAGAGCCAGTCGACGCTGTGGGCCGTTGTGGATGCCTGCGGCGGCATCCAGAACGAGCCGCCATCTCCCTCCGGCGAGGTGAGCCGTGCCAGGATCATAGATACCAGGTGCTTTGCGATCATGACGCCGGGTTCCTCATCTCAGAGCTCTCAGTGTTTGCCCTCTCCGCCCTCTTGCGCCGCCTCCACTCGCGGAGCCAGAAGAGCCCGAGGCCCAAAGCCAGAACGAGCGCCGCAGTTCCCGCTCCGAGACGCATGATGTTCATGGCAACCGGCGAGTATCGGCGGTTTGACGGGTCGTAGTGATAGCAGTAGAGGATCAGTTGGTCAAGCGTGGTGCCGATCTTGCCTTCGGATGCCTCGAGCAGCGCCAGCTTCAGCCGCTTGGGCGGGTACTCTATACCGTAAAGATACCGCGCGACGCGTCCGTCCGGAGTGCATACGAAGATCACCGCCGCGTGCGCATACTCCTTCCGAACCGGGTCGTACGCGTAGGAGAATCCCACCGTCTCCGCCAAACGGTTGATCTCGGGCTCTCGCCCGGTCAGGAAGTGCCAACCGGTAGCGGCCGACGGGCGCCCGTAGCGCTTCAGGTAATTCTGTTTCTTCTCGGCAGCCAGAGCTGGTGTTTCGAGCGGATTGATGCTGACCGTAACCAACTCGAACTCCTGGCCCGCGGTCCATTCCATCTGCTCGAGTCCGTCGACCACGCCGTTGAGCATCAATCCGCAGAGCATCGGACAGCGGTAGTAATTGAGGGTCAGGATCACCGGCCTTTCGCCGTCGAAGAAGTCGCCGAGTTTGACGACCTTGCCGGACTCGTCGACGAACTCAACGTCCAGGGGCAGCTTGGCATCGAGGTGCTCGGTGACACCGACCTCCTCGAGAGCCTTCGGGACCTGTTCGACGAGCTGGGCCCGAGCCCATCCCGGAGCCACGCCGAGAATCACCGAGACCATTCCGCCAACAGCAAGAAGTCGTCTCATTCTCACTCTTCCAATCGACATCGTTCAACCCCATCCGGATCAGTTAACGCGTCGGCGCCAACCAAGATTCCACGCCCCCAAGAATCGTCCAAGTCCGATGATCTGCATCATGCCGGGATCCGCTGGAGGCCGTGGAAAGCACTGTAACGGTAACACATCGGACAGTTTTGCTAGTTTAAGAAAATGAGAATTGAGAACTGATCGTCGTCAACGCTTCGCCGTTCTCATCGTCCGATCACTGTCACGCGGTGGGTCGGATTCCAACCACGAGCCCGCTCATCATGCTCCCGGCCCGCCGCGTATTACTCCTCACCAGCCACCACTTGCACCGCCGCCCCCGAAGCTGCCCCCTCCGCCACTGAAGCCACCGCCGAAGCTGCCGCCGCCGAAACCGCCCCCTCCGCCACCGATGAAGGGTCCCCAGAAACCGCCACCGCGCGACCGGCTTCCGCTGCCGGACGCCGCCTTCGGCCAGATCAATCGGAGGAACGGAAAGACCAGCAGCCAAATCCCGGCCACGACGCCGCCGGCCGTCACGCCGAACAACCCTGCCGGAAAGGCGAAGAAAAACGGGGCCAGGAAGAGGTACATGAACCATCCTGCCGCCCCACGGGACGACAGTGCGGCATTGATGAAGGGGAGACCGAAAATGAGGAAGAAGATTAACGCTCCGGGATTGGAACGCCCCCGTTGGCCACTCCTTTGCGGAGATTCCTCGGGAATCGCCCCGGGCTCGCCGAGGATCGCCCCTGAAATCGCTCCGACCGCAGCCTCGACGCCGCCGTCGAAGTCGCCCTCCCGAAAGCGCGGGGTCATCAACCCATCGATGATCCGTCGACTCTGGGCGTCGGTCAGGGCCGCCTCGAGACCATAGCCAACCTCGATCCTCATCCGGCGATCGTCGCGGACGATCAGCACCAACACCCCGTCGTCCTCACCCTCGCGACCGAGCTTCCAGGTCTCGACCACCCGCACCGAGAAGTCCTCGATCGGATCGCCCTCGAGAGTGGGAATGGTGAGCACCGCCACCTGGGCGCCGGTCTGCTCCTCCAACCGGCCGAGCCTCTCCTCGATGCGCGCCTTCGCCCCTTCACTCAGCAGGCCCGCAAGATCGTTGACTCGGCCCGCCAGATAGGGCACATCCAGCGCCGCCACCGTGGCCGCCGCAACCAACGTGGAACCGACGACAGCCGTCCTCAGGAACGCCTTCATGGCTCCCATCTCAGCGCCTCTTGACCCGCGGCGCATTGTCGAGCTCGTCCTCGTCATCGGGCCGGCGATCGACCTTGTGCAGGGCAAGCAGCTCGCCGCAGCGACCGATCGCCTTCTGGAGGGCCTCGGGCGCTTTCCGAGCCTTGATTCCAGCCACCAGGTCATCGATCACTTGTTGCCACTGGTCCTGTGGGACCGCGCGATGGATCCCCTCATCGGCGAGGACCACCGCCCGGCGCTCGAAGAGCGCAAGGAAGATCAGGATACCCGTGCGGTCGCGGGTCTTGAAGACCTCCTCCTCGAGGAAGGCGGCACCGGCCCGAAGCTGCACCCTCCGATCGAGGTGATCGGACGGGATCAGGCGCCGACCGATCCCTTCGAACCCGGCCAAAAAGTAGCCAAGCCCGCCGCCTGCCAACGCGGGGAGCGTGATCCACCACACCCCGGCGCCACCCCAGAAACCTCCAAGGGCGTGCACGCCGCCGGCCAGCAGGGCCGCCAGCAGCGCCCCGAGGGTCGAGGCACGCCACCTCGCTTCGTCATGATCGTCGACCCGTTCCACGATATACGGCACGATCTCCCCCGAGGTCCGTTTCTCCGCCTCGACGGTCGCGCGCCGGATCGCCTCCAAGCATTCTTCGGTGAAAAGCCCGAGATCCTTCATTTCTTTTCCGCTTCCCTGTGCCTCATAACCTCATCCCGAAAAGTCGACCTGCGGCGGCTCCTCCGCCCCGGGCTTGGATTCGAAGTACGCCTTGTCCTCGAATCCGAGCATCCCCGCGATCAGTACCGCGGGAAAACGCCGCCGCGCGGTGTTGTACTGCCGCGCGGTCTCGTTGAACCGCCGCCTCTCCACCGCAATCCGGTTCTCGGTGCCCTCGAGCTGAACCTGAAGATCCCGAAAGGCCTGCACAGCTTTGAGGTCCGGGTAACGCTCGACCACGACCAGCAGGCGCGACAGCGCCGACGACAGAGCATCCTGATTGGCCTGGAACTGCTGCATTTGAGCGGCGGTCGGCGCCTTGTCGAAGCTCATCTGGCCGACCTTCGCCCGGGCCTCGACCACGTTTTGGAGCGTCTCCTGCTCGAAGTCCGCCGCGCCCTTCACCGTCGCCACCAGGTTGGGGATCAAATCGGCCCGGCGCTGATAGACGTTTTCGACCTGGCTCCACGCCGCGTCGAC
>JBGMRN010000048.1:0-3965 GCA_048061535.1 Thermoanaerobaculales bacterium
GAAAGCGCAGACACGCGCTGTGTATTGTGCCCCACAGTAGAAAGATGGTGAGATAATGCGGGTTTAGAGCTGGAGGGCATGGTCGATGCGACGTCTGCTCATCGCGGCGTTCCTTGTCTTGAACCTGGCGCCGGGCGCCTCCGCCGCGGAGGAGACTCTTCGGATCGAGGGCATCGCCTTCACCGAGAGCGCCGCTGAAGAGATCCGTGTCCAGGTCTGGGCCCTCGGTGAGCAGATCGCCGAGCACCCCGAATGGCAGTTTGAGGCGGTCTTTGAGGGCGTCTCCGCGCCGGGCAAGGCATTCTCGGCGGGTCTCGGTGAAGCGCGGTTGCCGGTGCTTGTGGAGCTTTCCGCCGAGGGCCACGGTGCTGTTTCGCTCGAGGTCGTGCTTGACGAGCAGCGGAACCTGCCGCCGGCATGGCTGCGAACAGGGGAAGCCGTATCGATGACGGTCTCTCCGGGGGAGTCTTCGACCGAACAGGTTGTGGTGTGGGGCGAAATCTCGGCGGACTCGTGGCGTCGGTACCGGCGGCACTGGCGGCCGGCGGTGGCGCATCGCCTGGTGGCGCCCGGCGAGACCTTGCTGTTGAGGCCACAGTTCACGGGCGATCGCCGGCTCGGGACATGGTTGCTCTTCGAGACGGCGTCGCTCCCGAGGTGATTCTTTCGCTGGAGACGGTACAAACGACGGTGCTGGTCGTTCGCAACCCCGACGGCAGCCCGCCGTCGGGAATCGGCATTCTGAGTGTGAGTGACGGGGTCATTGGCCCATTCATCAGTGTGTCGTGCTCGGCCGGTGGGAGATGCGAGCTGACCGAGCTTCCCGCGGGCCACTGGACCTTGCTCGTTATGGGCGCCGGCGTTGCCCTCGTGGAGGTCGATGCCCCGAGCGACGAGGTTCCGATCGCCCTCCGCCGGCCCGGCGAGATCGCCCTGAAGGTGGTTGCAGATGATGTCGGGGTGGCGTGGAAGGTGCGCCTGAGCGATGCGGCGACCGGCATCGTCCTGCCCGTTTTCGGGTGGATGAACGCCGGCCGCGGTGAATGGGCGCCGGTGCCGGCGTCCGGTCTCACCCTCGGCCTGCCCGAGGGCCCGTGGCGGATCGAGGCCGTCGCCCCCGACGGCACGCAGTCGATTCGGCAGGTGGCCGTCCCTGGTGGCGGCGAGATTACCGTCGAATTAGAGTAGGCGAGCGCCGGGCTGAAACCATGCGCCTCCGCCGTACGCCCCAACAAAAATTCTGAATTCTGAGCGCGAGGGCTCAGAATTCAGAATTTTCCTCCCACGGCATCGGCGGGCGCGAATTCTCATCCTCGGGCAGCGCCCACTTCCTGACCGACACGACCTCTTTCATGTGCTCGATGACCTGGAGGCTGATCTCCTTGACCAGCGATTCGAGCTCGACCAGACCGGGGCCGTAAAAGAGTTCGTCCAAGACCGAAGCGGCGACGCCTCGAACCGCCTCGCGGCCCTCCTCGCTGTCGAGGGTTGCGGCGATGGTCTCCAGGGTGGTGTCGAGGACGACCTCTCCGACCGCGCGCACGATGGGCTTCACGATCACGTGGGGCAGTGGCAGGGCCCGAAGGCTCTCAGAATCTTCGACTGCATTTTCGAGATTGAGGCGGAGCAGGGTCCGGAATCGCTCGATGGTTGCCTCGTGGGTGAGAATCGCCCGAATCTGGTTGACCAGGACCTGTTCGATCTCCTCGCGGCGAGGCTCGACCGTGGCGCGGGCGATGCGCACGTGGGTACCGTCGCGGATCTCCTCGGCGTACTCGTCGAGGATGCGCACCGCCACGCGGTCGGAGACCTCCTCGGTGATGATGTTGGAGATGTAGGCGACCCCCCGGCTTGCGAAATCTCTACCGACCCTCGAGAGATCCGACTGTCGCAGTCGCATGTAGATCGAGACCAGGCGCAGCAGGCGCAGCGGGCGCAGGGACATGACCGGGATCAGGCTGAGCAGGTCGTACCAGTAGAAGATCGGAAAGAAGAACCAGCGTGCGTAGCTTCGGTGTCGGATGGCGAGGAGCCACCGCACCATGAACTCGATCCAGAACAGGACCAGGAAGGGCAGGTCGATCTTCCAGAAGTTGTTCGTGAGGCGGCCGCTGAGATCGAACTCGCGGAAGTAGTTCACCGCCAGGCTCGGACGGATGCTCCGATTGAAGAGGTCGAAACGATGGCGCAGCAGCTCGGCTGGCCCGGTCCAATAGGCATCGGCGGTCTCAGCGAGCACGACGGGGTTGTTGAGGCTGGTGGCGTCGTTTCCGGTCTCCCGAATCATGATGCCCTTGACGACGTCGAGATCGTTGGTCTGGCCCGAGCGTTCGAACGGGTTCTCCTCGAAGACGCGGAGGGTGAGCTCCCTGAGGCTCTCGAGCTGTTCGGAAAGCTTCGGCGAATCGGGGTCCAACTCGAGCAGCCGGCTTGCGGTCTCGGTCTCAACGATGAGCGCCGAGGTCAGCGGGTGGGGCTCGATGCCCAAGACCGGGTCCCAGACCCTGGTCACGATCGGAACATATTGGAAGTAGATCGGCCGCAGCCAGAGGTAGCTGAGGTCGAAGAGGATCAGACCCAGGTTGATCATCACCACCCACACCATGAACAGGTCCCACAGGGTGCTCAGGGTCAGCTTGCCGTACTTTTCTTTCCAGCTTCGGAACAGGTGCATCCGGTCTCCCACAACGGTTGGGGTCAGCTTCTCGATTGTACGATCTTCCCACCCTACTGAGCTACAATCTTCACCAGCGGAGCGCGGTATTCTCGCCGGGAGGTTTCCATGCCGTCACTTTCGCCGAAGTCAGCACAGCTCCAGGCCTCCCCGATCCGCAAGCTGGCGCCGCACGCCCGGGCCGCGGAGGCACGGGGCGTCGGGGTGATCTACCTCAACATCGGTCAGCCCGACATGCCGACGCCGCCCGAGATGCTGGCCCGGCTTCACGATCTGCCGCTGACCCGCCTCGCCTACGCCCCGAGCGAGGGTTTGCCCGAGGCGCGGGAGGCGTGGAGCGCGTTTTTCAAGAGCTGGGGAATCGGCTTCGCCGCCGATGAGATTCTGGTCACCGCGGGCGCCAGCGAGGCCCTCACGTTCATCCTGTCGATCGTGGCCGGAGGCGGCGACGAGGTGCTGGTCTTCGAGCCGTGCTACACCAATTACCTGAGCTTTGCCGCCCAGGCAGACGTCAGAATGGCGCCGATCACCCTCGAGGTCGAGGACGCCTACCATTTCGGCTCCATCGATCGCCTGCGCGCCGCCATCTCTCCGCAGACCAAGGCCATCCTGCTCTGCAACCCGTCGAACCCGACGGGTACTGTGTATACACGGGATGAGTTGGAGGCGGTGGCCCGGGTGGCGGTGGAGTCCGACCTCTTCGTGATCTGCGACGAGGTCTACCGGGAGTTCGTCTTCGACGGTGGCACGGTGCGGACCTTCACCGAATTCTCGGACCTCGCCCAGCGCATCATCGTCGTCGACAGCGTTTCGAAGCGTTTCAACGCCTGCGGCGTGCGCATTGGCTGTCTCGCCACCCATAATCGCGAGATCATCGATGTGGCGCTGCGCTTTTGCCAGGCGCGGCTCTCGGTCCCCACCGCCGAGCAGCTCATGGTGGTGCCGATGCTCGAGGACGGGCGGGCCTACTCCGAGCGGCTCTGCTCGGAGTACCAGAACCGCCGCGACGCCGTCTACGAGGGTCTGGCCGCCATCGGCGGCGTCAGTCCCCACCGTTCGGAAGGCGCGTTCTACACCATGACCAGGCTACCGATTGAGAGCTGCGAGGACTTCGCAGTGTGGCTGCTGCGGGACTTTGTTCACAACGGTGAGACCGTGTGCCTCGCCCCCGGTGAGGGCTTTTATGTCACCGAGGGACTCGGAGTCGACGAGGTGCGGCTGGCCTTCATGTACGACGCCGAGACCCTCGCTCGTGCGATGCGGGTCCTCGGCGCTGCGGTGGCGGCGTATC
>JBGMRN010000048.1:4065-17111 GCA_048061535.1 Thermoanaerobaculales bacterium
GCTGGACTCGGTCCGGTGACACACGACCGCCCGGCGCTCTGATTCGAGGCGGCGCCACTTCCAGGAGGAGCTTCATCGATCCGTAGGCCTCGGGTGAGTGATCCTCGCCGTGGCAGGTGAGGTAGCAGGCGCCGGAACCCGGTCCGTCCGAAATGAACTCGAGGCGACCGGTCCTCAGGGACGGGGAAACTCCGGCGACGAACACCTCTTCGCCGAACCGGATCAGAGCCCGGTTGGTCACCGCGCCGTGGGGATTGTGACAGGTGGCGCACGAGGCATCTTCATCCACAATATGCTTGCCGTGCTCCGGAAAGACCCTCGAATCAAGCACCGATTCCCGTCGATGGCACGTGTAGCACAGGGCGTATGTGGAAGGGCTCTCTTGCGCGCCATCCACCGTCGAGTAGTTTTTTCGCAGCATGAAAGGAACCACCGATCCGTGGGGTCCCCGCGGGCCGGTCGGATTGGAGTTGCCGTGGCAGTCGGTGCAGTTGATCTCCCGTCCGGCCAGCTCGGGAATCACCGACGGCGAAGAATCCGCGCTCGGCGCCTGAACCGGGTGGAACGAGCGGTTTTCCGGAACGAAGAGGCGGCTGATATCCGTGAGGTCCTGAGTCGATGCCCCACCGCTGCCATGGCAGTCCTGGCACAGCTCGAACTCGAACCGGTTGGGATTGCGCGGAGAGAGCCGGCGCTCGCCGGTCGGCTCGGCCGATCCGGGACCTCGCTGGCTGCCCCGATGCGGTGCGTGACACGACGTGCAGGTGACGGCCCCCGTTTCGCGCCGAGAATACGCTTCAATTGTGATGGGGTGGGTGTAGGGGAGATCGAAGGTGGTGTCGAGTTGAGTCGGTCGCGCTGTCCCTGAGAGGAGGCCGCGCGCAACCATCCCCTGGATCTGGGCCCGCGAACCGTGGCAATTGAAGCACGTCTCGCGCTGGGCGGACGGCAACATCGGGGAGCCCGACTGGCCGTGACCCTGGTGGCACGACCGGCAGCCCCCGAGGTTCAGGCTCGGGTCGACGTGGGGGTTCACCGAGGCTTCGAATCCGAAGGCGCTCGGACTCAGCAGCATCCAGACGAGAAGGAGATGTTTTATCGCAGTTCGTGGCATGTCAGACAGACCCCGTCGACCGTCGGCTTGACCCAGAAATGAGGGACTTGCCCCGGACGATAATTCGCATCACTGTGAGGATCGTGGCAGGTCGTGCACTGCATCTTGCCCCGCCCATCGAGCTTGATATCCCGATCGGTCTGAATAGCGCTCAGCGGTCGAATACCCATATCCCGTCCCGCCTCGTCAGGCGCCTGGTCGGGGACCACGAAGGAGATCGGGTGGCTGCCGCTGAGGTCGGTGCCGATGAAGCCCCGGCGACCGCGCGAGAGGCGCTGCGCCCCCGCCATCGCGATCGGTTGCGGCTCTCCTGCAATATCACCGAGGGCAACTGTGCCGTCGTGGCACGACAGACACAGCCTTGACGAGCCGTCCGGTTGCGGAGCGAGGGCTCTCGTGCCGCGCCCGGCACTCATTTCCGGGGTGTCGTAACTCGATACGGCAGAGAGCTTGTGGCCCCACAGGGGCTCCGGTTCGACCGGGTTGTGCGGAATATGGCAGAACTTGCAGATCTCGGTCTCGGTCGATGACCTGATCTCGCCCGGCCCGGAGGTCGAGAGGTTGTGGAGGGTTTCCGCGACCGCGCCTTGTTGTGCCTGGCCGACGGTCGCCGCCAGCAGCACGCCCACGGTGAGTACAATGACAACAGGGGCGGCCAGGCGATCGCCACGGGCCTTTCGCATCCACATCATTGGGATTTTACCGCGTTTCACGACTCGCGTCCTCCCGTTTGGTGATACGCAGGATCTGGATCCGGCGATTGAGGGAATCGACCACAGCGACCCTGCCGTCCGGATGGATCGCGATTCCTGTCGGAAAGCTGAACTGGCCATCTTGACTGCCCCTGTTTCCGATTCTCATCAGGTAGTTCCCGGAGGTGTCGAAAAGAGCCACGACATCGAGGAGGGCGTCGGACACCCAGACGCGATCGAGGGTGTCCACTGCAATGCCTTTGATTCGCGGGTTCTCGCCGGGGGCGTCTCCAATGTGACCGAAGCGCTCCTCCGCCGCTCCGGTTTGAAGGTCGATCGTCTGGATTCGAAAATTCAGGGTGTCGCCCACCCACAAGGAATCACCGTCGAAGGTGATCGCGGTCGGGAAGTTGAACTCACCGGGAGCACTTCCCCTGTGACCGATCGACCGGAGCGAGCCGTCCTCTGAGAGGATCACCACGCGATGGGCCCCGGTCTCCACCACCGCCACCCCCTCGGGAATACAGGCGACGCCGGTTGGCCGCTGCAAGTCCTCTGCGAGCCATCGGATCAGGCGCAGTTGATCGTCGAGGAGGCCGACCCGCCCGCTTCTGGCGTCGGCGACCACGATGCCGGCGGTACACACGTCAACCCCGATTGGACCGGAGAGCAGACCCGGAGATGACCGCCGGATCTTCCCCGCTTGTTCAAGAAGGACAATCCGGCCGGCGCCAGGGTCGGTGACGACGAGGTCGTCACCATCCCAGGCCACTCCGAAAGGCCGCTCGAAGAGCGGTTGTGGTTGTTTACCTGCAAGCCGGGAGAAAAAACCGGAACCACTCACGTCGCGCTCGGTGACCAGCGCGCGGTCGAACCGGACCCTCGGGTCTTCGGGCGGCCACGCTGGATTCCGTCCACGCTCCGGGTCTGGCCCCATCCCACCGGTTTGACATCCAAGGAGGGTCACCACCGCGGGAGCCAACCAGCCGGCGCCTCTCAAGAGAACGAAAGGTCTCATCGGATCACTCCTCGTCGTTGGGGCCCGGTCACGATCGGCAACCATCCGCCGAAGCCGCGGCCTACGGTCCAGAGGATGCCGGTATTGCGGCGCTCGACGCCTCCCAGGGAGCGTTCAGTGTACTGAAAAGCTTCAGCGCGGAAGAAAAGGCGGCCCATGCCGAACTCCACGGTCCCCTGGATCCGGTCGCTGTCCACATTCGGAGCGAGAACGATCTGACGGCGGTCCTTCCGATACGATGCGTTCAGCCTGACGGACCGCCACGGTCGCCATCCGATCGACGCACCGGCGTACGAGAGCTCCTGGCCCTGTCCGAGGAGGTCGTCGATTTGCGACGTGCCCGCGTTCGCCAGCACTGAAAAGCTCGCCCACCTGAGCTGGGCGGTGGCGAGCATTCCTTCGAAGGTGAGCCGGGTCTGACTGACGACGCTCTCCGCCTCGTTCCGACGCCACTCCAGCCAACCGTCCAGCCCGCCTCCGGGCCAGTTGTGGATGAGCGAAAGTCGCGCCCGAGAGGCGTTCTGAGTCGCCGCCGCGGCGAAGCTGACGCCCAGATCGGGGAGGTTGTCGATCGCGTCCCCGGCGCTTCGCACCTCGTTGTGCGACGATGTGACCTCGAACTCTTTCCGAAGTCCCTGCGCGTTACCGTGGCCGAGGGTGAAGCTGGCCGAACCGGACCAGAAGGGGACGTTCACGTCACCTGCGTCGGAAGACGCTATCGTCGCGCCGTACGCTCCATGGCCCGAGAAGAGGGCATCGACGGCGCCGAGGTTTCCAGCCCAGGTTGCCGCAACACCCCCCTGAGGGATCGATACCGTGACGACGCCTCTGTTCTGAACCGTATAGACTGCGAAGGGTGAGAGCTCCCAGCCGGACTCGAAGATCCACCGGTATCTCACGTCGAGCTGATGGTCGGTGTTGCCGCCGCCACTCTGGATACCGGCATAGCCGAAGCCGTAAGTGAGAGTCAGGAGATCGCCGCTTTGGTACCGTTTGCTGAATTGGCTGCGGAGGCGAGCGGTGTCGGTGTCGATCGCGGCGACGCCCCCGAAATCCGAGCGTTGGCGGATCCCGATCGCGAACATGTCCCAGCGCCAGGTCGGGGCCAGCCAGCCGCTTTCCGTCCAGTTGAAGGTGGTGGTGTCGAGTGAGTAATCAAGCCTCCTGAAGTCTCGAACCTCGCGGGCCAGGCGAACGCGGTGCTGGAGCTTCTTGCCCGCCCGGGACCAGTCGACGAAGGCGTTGTCGGTGATCTGTGAGCCGTCATCAGGCCCGACGAAGGTGAGCTCGGAGGAGTTCAGCCCGAGAATCAAGCCGCGCAAGCCACCGCGTCGGACCCTCGCCCGGATTCCCCAGCTCGTGAGGTTGTCGGGCAGGCCGGAGGCCAGGGTGATCGGGTCCTCCCCACCGAGGTTCGTGTAGTCGTACTGCTGCTGAGCGTAGAACAATCGAACTGTGAAGGCGCCGCGCTCGAAGAGACCGACGTTCGCCCTGCCGCCGAAGCGAAAGTTGTCGGCGCCGGCACCTTGAAGAAAGCGGTTGTATGAGGTGTCGAGCTGGAGTCGGAATCTGGCGACCGAGGGGTGGAGGATGAACCCGTTGAGTCCCAGGGACAGGCGCAGCTCGCGGTTCTGGTACCTGGAGATCGTCTGGCCGTCGAGGGAGTTGTCGTTTGATCTGCCGTTGGCCTGGAGCACCGCATCCCACGTCCACTGGCCGTACTGCTGAGCGTTCACTATTTGGGGAGTGAATGCCCACAGGATCAGGATGCCGAGGAGCCGGGAGGTCCGCCGGGCCGGGCTCACGCCCGATCAGCTCCCCTCGCGAAGGTCCGGATCGAGGATGACCACCGGATGCCGCTCTCGCAGGCCCGCGAACCATGCAGCTTCGGTCGCTTCGAGCCTCTGTTTGGTCATTTCCTCGAGGAGCATCGGCGCCACCTCGGCGAACTCCATCTGCCGGGCCGGCCGCCGCTCGACGACCTGTGCGATGTGGAAGCCCTCGTCGCTGCGGACGGGACCGACGACTTCACCGATCTCAGCCGACCAGACGGCGGTCTCGAGAGGCCCCAGAAGACGATTGCGATGGATCCAACCGAGATCACCGCCCTTGACCCGATACATATCCTCGGAGTGATTTGCGGCCACGGCCCCGAAATCCTCACCGTCGCGAATTCTCTGAAGCAGCTCGTCGGCGCGCTCCTTCGCGGCCACAACCATGGCGGCGTCCGCATCCGGGGCGACCTTCAAGAGAATGTGGAGGACGTGAGCCGACTCGGGCATCCGCCAGCGCTCCGGCGCCGCCGTGAATGCCTTCCGGACCTCGTCCTCATCGACGGTTGACGGCGCCACGACGAATCGCTGGTACGCCCGTTCGGCGAGGAGGGTCTCCGCGAGGGCTCTCGCATGGTCGGCTGCTGTCATGCCCGCACCCTTGAGGGCGGCCTCGTAGGCTTCCTTCCCGAGGCGTTTCTCAATCTCGGAGCGCTGGGCCTCGGCCTCGTCTTGGGGAAGCTCCATCCCGCGTTCGAAGGCCCCGAAGAGGTTGAGCTCGCGGCGGATCAGCTCCTGGATTTGCTCGATCTCCAGCGTGCGGCGCCGTTCCGGCGTCAGGTTCCGGTGGTAGTAGCCCTTGTTGAGGGCTTGACTCACCGCGTCGTCGAGCATCGCTCGCGAAACCGACCGCGTACCGACGCGGGCTACCGGTTCCGCATCGGCCGCCATGGTCATCGACGAAAAAACAGCCCACAGGGCTGAGGCGGCTGCAACCGTCAGGAGGTGGGTTCTCATCTGCCTTCTTCCGAAAAGGGCGGGGGTGCTGCCACCCCCGCCACAGGATATCAGAGATTGAATTCTCGTCGTGCTACTTGATGTGACAGGTCGTGCAGAGAGCGCTGCCCGTGTTGCTGATGCCCAGGAACGGGTCGTTGGTGTCGTCGTGCGGATCGTGGCAGGAAGCGCACTGCACCGTGCCGGCGAACAGGGGCACGTTCGTCCCGTTGACGACCCACGCCGTTGAAAAGGGAGTCACCAATCCACCGTCCGCGGTCGCGAGGGCCGCGTCATACAGAAAATTGATCGGATGGTCGTCGGTGAGGTCGGTGCCGAGGAGGGGAGTGCCGGTGATAAAGCCCGTCGCGTTGACGTTTCCCCCTGCCGTGATCGTAATGGCGGCGCCGCCGAGCTCGTTCGGCTCGTTGTAAAGTGAATGGACCGCAACCGTGCCGTCGTGGCAGGACATGCAGAGGTTCGACACCGATTGGGAACCGACGGCCGCGCCGCCGATGTCGGTCGGAGTCGCGTTCATCGTGTCACTGGCATAGACCCCGTAGTTTGCCACTGTCGAAACGGTGTGGTTCCAGAGAGGATCCTGTCCCGCGGCCGCAGTTGCCTGGTGGGGCGTGTGGCAGAAGACGCAGACGCGGGTCACGTTGGTTGTCGCGCCAGGTCCGGTGGAACTCAGGTCGTGCGCGGTGCCGACGACCGTCTGGGCGCTCACCACGCCGGCGGCGGCGACGATGGCTATTACAATGATCAGAATCTTTCTCATGTCATCCTCCTCGATGATGTTTTACCGCGCCGTCGGGAGCGGTTTCGTGTTATTGCTTACGCAATCATCGTACCAACTTCGTTGAGTATACCGCGAACAACGGGCGGTTGTCGCGGATCGCAACCTGCAGGCATCGCCAAGCGCGGGCCGGGTCGGCAGCGCGCTCCTGGTCACCCGGGATTCCGGCCCCTGAGATTGGATTCCCCGTGTGGAAACACGCAGTGAGGGGCTCATTCTGCGGACTATTCCCCATCTCGGGCCGCAATGAAGCGAAAGAGCTGGACGCGATGGTTGAGCTGGTCGATGACCGCGAAATCGTCACCGTGAACGGCGATCCCGGCGGCGATCTGGAACTCGCCTGGTCCCCGGCCGCCAGTACCGATAAACGTGAGCAACTGAAAGTCGATGTCGAAGATCTGGACATTGCCGAAGGCCGCATCGGTGACGTAAATCAAGCCGTGCTCGTCGACGGCGATGTCCTTCGGCCGGACGAAGCTGCCGAACCCCGTTCCCAGGTTGCCGAACTGGTCCAGATACTCGCCCTCTTCGCTGAAGAGCTGCACGCGGGAGTTGAGCTGGTCGACCACGAAGAGGTTGCCCTCGGGCCCGAAGGCGAGGGCGGTCGGGTAGTTGAACTCGCCGTCGCCCTCTCCACGACGACCGAACGCGAACACCTTCTTCCTGCTCTTGACATCGAAGACCACGATCTCGTGGGCCTTCGAGTCCGCCACGTACAGGGTGCTCCCGTTGGGATGCAAGACCATGTCGGTGGGGTTTTTCAGGTCGTTGTCGCGGCCGTAAACGGCCACTACCGATCCCTTGTCGTCAAAGGCGACGACCTCTCGATTGCCGCTCGAGGCGACCAGAATCAGGCCGTCCGGAGTCGCTTCGACTCCCAGCGGGATGGCGAGGCGGCTGGCCCCGGTGGTGCCGAAGACATCCAGACGACGGTCGGCCAGGTCGAACCGGAACAGCGCATTGAGCTGGGTGTCGGTGAGCAGAAGCCTGCCTTGAGAATCGTAGGCCACGCCGTACGGCTTTCTGAGGTGATCGTAGGGATTCTGGGGACCGGCGCCGATGAGTATTTTCTTGAGCTTCGACTCGGCCTCGACATCGGAGCGTTCGTCGATGATGTCGACGAGGCGGATTCTCGGCTCGTCCGGCGGCGGCGGCCACACGAACGCCGCGTAGGGATCCTCCGCGTGGTCTTTCTTTTTTTTCTTCTTCGCCTCGATCGGCTGGACGAGTGACGACATTGCGAAAACGGTGGCAAGGCCGAAGACGAGCGCTCTGCGAAAATTCATTTCGGTAAATTCCTCTGTCACTTTTTATGGCAGGCCGCACACATCTCGAACCGGGATGAAGCGCCGCCCCGGAAAAGGTTCCGCGATGCCCCCTTGTGGGGGTCGTGGCAGGTCAGGCAGGTGAGCTCGCCGCTGAAATCCGTCTCGGTTCTCTTGAACTCTTCTTCGGTGGGAGCTCCGAGCACGCGGTGGCCCTGTATCGGGTGGCCGTGCTCCTTGTCGGGCGAGAGCTGCAGCGCGGCGGCGGTGCCGGCTACATTGGCCGCGACCTCGAAGCGCCCGAGCAGCTCGAAGGTTTCCGCGTCCTTGGGAATTTGAACCGTTGCCGAATCGTGGCACCCGAGGCACAGCTCGCTGCCTGAGGTGCGGAGGAGCTTCTCGTTGGCGCTGCCGTGGGGCTCGTGGCAGGCGCGGCAGCCGATCACTTCGATCACGCCGTGAGCCATCTCGTTCTCTCCGGCGGCCTGGTCCTCATGGCAGGTGGTGCACTCGCCGCCTCCCGGCTCTTTGATCAGGTGCGCCTGCGCGCTGGCGTGCGGGTTGTGGCAATCCGCGCACCGCGCCATCTCCATTGCAGGGTGGGGGAATGGGGCGTTGGCGGCGGCCTCGCCGATATCGTCGTGGCAGGCGAGGCAGAGGCTCGACTCCCCGTCTTCGACGACGGATTTGTAGCTTCCCTCGTGACAGGTGCCGCAGCCGTCGAGGATCGCGGCATGAACGTTGGTTGCCAGCAGGTGCTCGTTACCGGCGCCGTGGGGCGTGTGGCAGGTATCGCAGTCGAGAGATGCCATGGGGGCGCCGAGGTGGGCGGTCGCGAGAGCGGGATCGTCGGCATCGTGGCACATCACGCACAGGTCGGGCGTGGATTCGACGAGCAGCGACTGCTGCTCGGAGGCGTGAGGCAGGTGGCAGTTCAGGCAGTCCTCTGCCGCCGGCGGGTGGCCGGTGGAGGCGTCGGCGGCGGTGAGCACCCCGCCGTGGCAGGCGCCGCACAGGCCCGGACCCTGGTCTCGAAGCAGGGTCTTGTTGGGGCTCATGTGGGGGTCGTGGCAGGACAGGCAGCCCGCGCGCGTGCGCGTGCCGACCAACGCGGCGTGGACGCTTCCGTGATCACCGGCCTCGTCGGTCATTTCGCCGTGGCAGGCGGTGCACACCTTGGCGCCGCGAGCGCGCAGCCGAATACGGCCGGCGAAGGGTTCGCGGTGACAGGCATCGCAGGAGCCGTCGGCGAACGGCGCGTGCCGGTTGGCGGCGATCAGCATCGACGGGTTTGCGGACCCGTGGGGCGCATGGCAGGAGGTGCAGTCCGTGCGGCGGGTGATCTGACCCCCGTGCGCCGTCTCCAAGTCGTCGACGTCGTGACAGGTGGTGCACAGCTCGGACGGCGGCGCCATGAGCAGGTTTTCCTCAGCCGATGCGTGGGGTTCGTGACACGAGAGGCACGAATCCATGACCGCGGCGTGCGGCGCCTCCAGCTCCCCTTCCGCAGCTGCAGCCTTGTCGTCGTGGCACATGATGCACAGCTCGGGCTCGGGAGCCGCCAGCTCGACCGTCGTACCCGAATCGGCGACGGTCACGTCGTGACAGGAGCTGCAATCGTCCTCGACCGGGGGATGGATGTAGGTCGCCCCGCGCAGGAGCTTGCCGTGACACGTTCCGCACTTGGTGGTCTCCACGCTCACGAGTCGGGGGTGCCTGGTCGCGGCAGAGGTGCTCAAAGGCGACATTATGCAAACGAGAGCTGCGGCTGCAGCCCCAATGAGGATCCGGTTATGGGTCATATTCCGCATACTACACCCCTGGCGGAGGTCGTTGTTGGCCTCTGCTTCCGCAGCAGTCATTATAGAGGAGCCGAGGCTGTCGTTTGCCCCGGTATCTCGTTTTCGGTTGTCGAGCGGCGCTCCGGACCGATCGAGGGGTCGTCAATTCAAGCCGGTCTTCGGTCGGTAGGAGCGCCACATCGCGCCTGCTCGCGCGAGAACCGCTCGGTGTGTTTTGCCTGAGCTTCTGTGACGAGATGATCCAGGAGTTGTCTGAACTCCTTCAGTGAAATGGACTTGGTGAAGTAATCCTCCGGCCGGCAGGGGAGCGGGCCGTCGATGTCCTCGTCGATCTCGAGAGCGGAACAGCAGAGAAACGGGATCACCGGCTGGTGGTCCGTGCAGTGACCGAGCAAGGTCCGCCAGTCCAAGCGGCTGGGGGTCAGACAGAAAATAGCAGCGTCCGGAGGATCCTCGCGGAGGAATCGGTCCGCTTCGGCGAAGCTCGCTGCCCGGACGACCTCCACCTCGTATGGCACGAGGTGCGACACCTGCCATCTCATCAAGTCGGAACCGTCAACAAGGAGCAGTCTCGTCATCGTATTCTGAGTGTGAGCTTGCAAGAGGTGTACCACCTCTCGCTTTTCTCACCACCCCCCCATCTACGAGTTTCCCGGCTGCCGCGACCGCTCAATTGGGGGGCGGTGAGAAAAGCGGGCTAGAACCCGAACTTCTTCAGCCGATACCTGAGTTGGTCGCGGGTGACGCCCAGGAGCTCGGCGGCCCGGGTCTGGTTGTTGCCGGTGGCGGTCATGGCGCGGCTCACCATCTCGCGTTCGACCTCTTCGAGCGGGACGATGCCTCCCGGCAACCCATTGGATGCAGGAGTCGAAGCGGTCGACTGAGGTTGAATGGTGTCGAGGATCAGCGAGTTGGGGGAGATCTGCGGACCCTTCTCCAGGATGACCGAGCGTTCGACCACGTTGCGCAGCTCGCGCACGTTTCCCGGCCACGAGTAGGTGAGAAGCATGTTTTCGGTCTCGCGGCTGAACCCCTCGAAATGCTTGCCGGACTTGACCTGAAGAAACTGGAGAAAGGAGCGGGCGAGAGGCAGGATGTCCTCGTGTCGATCGCGGAGCGGTGGGACGTCGATGGGGAAAACGCTGATGCGGTAGTAGAGATCATCCCTGAAGGATTTTTCCTGGACCATGGCTCGCAGGTTTCGGTTCGTCACCGCGATGATCCGCACGTCGAGTTGGATTTCCCGGATGCCCCCGACCCGTCGCAAGGTGCGGTTCTCGAGCAGATGGAGCAGCTTGGCCTGGAGATCGAGCCTGAGCTCGGCGATTTCGTCGAGCAGCACGGTGCCCCCGTCGGCGAGCTCGAAGGTGCCGGGCTTACTTCTCTTGGCGTCGGTGAAGGCGCCTTTTTCGTGACCGAAGAGCTCGCTTTCGAGTAGCTGCTCGGGGATGGCCGCGCAGTTGACTTCCAGATATGGTCTCTCCGCGCGGGAGGAGTTGGCGTGGATGAAGCGGGCGATCACGTTCTTTCCGGTTCCGCTTTCACCGAGCAGCAGGATCGTGTCCACCTCCGAGCGCGCGACCTCGCGGGCCATCTCGATGGTTTCCTTGGTGCGGGACGCGTTGGAGATGATGTCGACGTCGATCTTCCTGCGCCGGAGGTTCTTGGCGACCTGGGCGTCGCGTCGCGATGCGCGGACCTCGAGGGAGCGGTTGACGAGCTCGATCAGGGCCTTGTGCTCGACGGGTTTGGACAGGAAATCGAGAGCGCCGAGCTTCATCGCCCGCACCGCGTCTTCGACCTCGCCGACCGCCGTCATCACGAGCACGACGGAATCCTCGAGCTTTCCCAAGTTCTTCTCGAAGAAGTCGAGGCCGTGGCCGTCGGGAAGCGACAGGTCGAGCAGCACCATGTCGGGGAGATGTGTGGAGAGGTGGTTTTCAGCGTCGGCAAGGCACCCCGCGGGGTGGACCGTGTGACCCTGTTTTTCGAGGCGTTGCTGGAGCGACCAGCGGAGGAGCTTCTCGTCTTCAACCAGAAGGATCAGTGCCATCTGTCAGTTCTCCGTTTCGGCTTTTCCGGGCTCAACCCCGGCTGTTGCCTCGGCGAGGATGACGAAGAAAGTGGCACCCTGACCGATTTCTGATTTCAGCTCAATCCGTCCTCCATGCCGCTTGACCAGGCTGCAGACCACGGCGAGGCCGAGGCCGGTGCCGGTGAACTTCGTGGTGAAGAACGGTTCGAAGACCTGGGCCTGACTTTCCTCGGGGATTCCGGGCCCGTCGTCCTCGACGGCGATGATCAGGCCGTCACGGCCAGGAGAAAGCGTCGCACGCACCGCGATTTTTCCGCTGCTTTCGATTGCTTCGGCCGCGTTGTTGACCAGGTTGATCAGGACGTGTCGCATGTGGGTCGGATCGAGCCGGAAAAGCCCGACCTCGGGCGCAATCGTGATTTCGAGAGCGATGCCCCGCCGTTCGAGGTTCGGACGAATCAGCCTCAGCGAGTCTTCGACCAGTGTCTCGACGTCGGTCGCGACCAGCTTCGGGGGCACGGGACGGGCAAATGAAAGCAGCGAATGGATGGTCGTGTTCACTCGGTCGAGCTCGGTGACCATCTGCTCGTAGAGATCGCGCTGGGATGCATCCTCGCTGTCGTCCCGCATGAGCTCGATCACGCCGCGAATGCCCGCCAGCGGGTTCTTGATCTCGTGGGCGAGCCCCGCCGCGATTTGTCCCACGGACGCCATGCGCTCGGCGCGGTGAAGCCGGTTGTCGACCTCTGCTTCCCGGGTGTGCTGCTGCTTGAGGAGGTCACGGAGCGAGTCATAGAGCTCAGCCGAAACCGGGTCGAGAATCAGGCCCGGAGCGGTTCGCCCACCTCCCGGCGGCAAGCCCCGATCCCGATCCAACTCCATCCGGGCGAGGGAACGCCGGGTGATTCTAGACAGCCCGAGATTGACCAGGGCGACAAGGAGGAGCCAACCGGCGATCAGCATCCCGAGGTTTCGGCCGAGCCGGAGCTGAACCGCGCCCACCTGCTCGGTCAGATCGAGGCGCATCGTCGCCGCGCCGAGAACCGCCCCGGGCTGGTGGCATTCGGTGCATGTGCCCTCGGAACGGAGGCGGAACACCGCGTTCAACAGCCTCAAACGGCCGTTGTGTTCAAAGTGGAAGCTCTCCTTCTCCTCACCCTCCAGGAAGGTTGCGATCCGGGGATCGATGGCGCCGTCCTCTTCCATCAAGGCGCCGCTACGCCGGTAAATCTTGAGCTCGAGGTTTAGATGAGAGGCAGCGAAACGGCTGATCGCCCCGACGATGTCCGTTTGGTCGGCGGAGCACATGAGGGGATGGAGGCTGTGGACCGCCTCGGCCAGGAGTCGGCGGGCCTCGGTGCTGTGGCTGTGGAGGATCTCGCTCTGGACGATCCGCATCGTGCCCAGGTATAGCAGTCCGAAGGCCAGGATGTGAACGGGAATCGTCACCATGAGGTTGCGTCGTCTCACGCTCGGCAACCACTCGGTCAGCCGGCGGAGGGAATCTTTGAGTCGGCGGACAATGACCATCCGGTTCATCTTAGCCCGTTCCC
>JBGMRN010000049.1:0-16933 GCA_048061535.1 Thermoanaerobaculales bacterium
CTGCGCCGAAAGTTGCTTGAGCCATTGTCATCGTCCTCCCCGAGAAGGGAACATCAATCGGGTGATTGATTCTCCCGGGTTCGGAATTTCGGTACTAGCCCAGAGGTTTAACGGCCGTGTATTCGCTGAACAGGTCGAACACTACTCTCCGCTTTGCGTCAGCGAATCCCGCATCCTCCAGCGCCTCGACTATCGTCTGCGGGGTGACACATTTCTCGATGGTGTCCCAGAAGTAGCGCATGATCGTGCTCGCATCGCGACCGCCCAGGCGCGCGATCGCGGGTACGATGCGACGGAGGTAAATGCGAATGAACACAAAGCGCCAGTGCGACGTCGGGCGGGTTGCCTCAAGGACTAGCACTGTGCCGCCAGGGCGAAGGACCCGGAGGTACTCTTCAAAGGTTGTTCTAAGGTCGGCTACATGGCGAAGGGCGTAGCCCATGGTCACGAACTCGACGCTATTGTCAGAGAATGGCAGGCACTCCACATAGCCCTGGACAAACGGGATGCTCAGCGATCGCTGGGCCGCGGTGAGCATCCCGACGCTGGCGTCAAGCCCCAGAACTCGACCCGCCTGGCCAACCAACGTGACCGCCGGCCGGGCTACCAGGCCAGTCCCAGTGCAGACATCGAGAACGATGGAGCCGGCCTTGACGCCGGCACGCTTCAGGGCCTCGCGCCGGTACCACACTCCAGAGCCGAACGACATGACTGAGTTGATCCAGTCGTAGTGGCGGGCAGTGCGATCGAACATCCGATCCACCCAATCACGCCGCAGACTAGCGTCCTGGTAATAGTCCTCGAGCGGTGGGTGAGGGGTGACCGAATCGGGCCGAGAAGTGGCCTGTTGATCCACGGCGACACTGTAGCGTGACGGGCCACCTTTCGCTAGGGAGTGGGCCGAGATGAGAGTGGAATTGCCCCTCAGAAGGGGCAATTTCCGCCCGCGGATCCCGTTTCACCGCAGATCGGGTTGCCACACGCAGTGTGGGCGGTAAGATCCGATACTATTGCCAAGTATGCTTGGAAGGTTTTCGTCAAAGGTAAGTGCAACGTGAAGATACTGCTGGTCAAACCCAAGGCTCGGTTGGAGACGGTGCTTGGTCTGCAAGCCTTCCAGATGCTTGAACCGCTTGAGCTCGGCTATTTGGCAGCTGCGATTCCTTCGAACCACACCGTGCGGATCCTCGATTTGCGCCTGAGACGTTTTGAAAACCGTGCGTTCTTGGTTGCCTTGCGGCGGTTTGTGCCAGATCTTGTGGGTTTTACCGGATATACCCACGAGGGGTCGATCGTAAAGCAGCTCGCACGATTGGTTCGCCAGCACTTCCCCCATACCCGAATCGTGGTTGGAGGCCACCACGCCACCGTCGCACCCGAGGATCTCGAGATCGAAGAGATCGATGCTGTCGTTCGCGGTGAGGGATGCGCGCCCTTTCGCGCGATCGTAGCTCGCCTTGAGTCTGGAGATGACCTAACCAACATCGCCAACGTGGTGGTCCCAGGCGAGCGGTCCCAGATGTCTGCCCAGGGTGAGTGGCCTAGATTTCCAGACCCCGCGACTTTGCCCGTGCCGCGGCGAGACCTGTGGGACCCGAATCAATACCGTTCAGTGTGGACTGGCGAGCAGCTTCCTGCTTGGCACCCCCTATTCCCTCGAGTGAGCATGGTTCGCACCTCGTGGGGCTGCAAAATGAAGTGTTCGTTCTGCATCGTGCCATTTCTCTGTGCGGGGGAACACCGACCCCGACCGGTTGACTCTGTCGTCGACGAGATTGCTTCTCTCCCGGCCGATCATATCTATTTTTCAGATGACGAGAACTTCATCAACGAAGACTTTGCATGGCAGCTTGCCGAGGCTTTGGAGGCTCGGGGGGTCAAGAAACGGTACTTCGCCTGGACCCGATCGACGACGGTAAACAGGTCGCCGGAACTGCTCCGAAAATGGCGTGGAGTAGGTCTCGACTCGGCCTTCCTCGGCTTCGAGTTTCCAACCAACGCTGAACTCAAGCAAGCTGCGAAAGGCGGAACGGTACAAGGCAACGAACGCGCCCTCGACACCCTCCGGGCCATGGGAGTGGCGGTACACGCGGCTTTTATGGTTCGTCCGGAGCACACCGAGGAGCAGTTCCAGCGGCTGCGGGACTACGTCAGATCGATGCCTCCAGTCCAGTGCAGCTTTACCGTGTGCACGCCGTCCCCCGGTACTCCCGACTACCGCGAGATGGAGTCCAGGATCTGGGTCGACAATCCGCACGATCTGCACGACTGCATGCACCCCCTGACGCCTACAACGATCCCGTTGCGCCGGTTTGCGCGCCTGTTCGCCGACCAGGCGGCCGACGGAACAGCTAAGACCCCAATGCGCATCAACCGCCACCCCGCCCCACCCCTCGACTTAGTCCGTGTCGCAACGGCTGAGCGGCGGTACTACAGAGGATTCAGAAACATGTACCGTGACTATCCGCGAGAACTGTGGGGGTGAGATCGGCGCCTGTTGGTGTGCTGATAAACGGGAGCCCCGGGGCAGGTCGCCGCTACCCGGGTGGATTGAACAAACGACCAGCCAAGAAATGCGAAGGATAACCCGTTGGGATCGCCGGTGGGGGCTCAAATTCAGGCGACTGGATTCGGGTCGCGAGATTGTAATTTCTGACTGGCGAGTGAAAGTGGTTCTGGTGTCTCTTCGAGTTGGTGATTTCTTTGACGGCTAAGGACGAGCACACCTTCAAGCATCTGGGCTCGGCCGTACACGTTGCCCTCCGTCACCGGGAATCAGGAAGGGTAAACGCTCGAGGCAATGGCGCTGCCTTGAATCCCCGGGCCTGTAACTCGTCCAGGAGACGAGGCAGAACCTCGAGCACGACCGGCCTGCCACCGTTGTCTTGAGAAACCGATCCGTCGTGGAGGAGGAGGATGTCTCCGGGTGCCAATCCGCGGACGAGACGCCCCAGGACGCGCTGAGGATCTCGAATCACGGTGTCGTATCCACGGCGGGTCCAGGATACCAACGTCATCCCTCGTCTTGCGAGGAGAGGCTCGAGGAGTGGACTGCGAATGCCAGCCGGGGCCCGGAAATATCTAGGGAGGTGCCCGCCAAGATCTTTCAGTACCAACTGGGTTGAGTCTATTTCGCGAGCAAGGCGCGTAGGGCCAAGAAACCAGAACGCATGGGAATGACTCCATGAGTGATTCTCAAGGACATGTCCCGCCTGGACCATGGCGCGAGTCAGCTCCGGGTGGGCTGCTGCACGGCTGCCAATACAAAAGAACGTGGCCTTTACATGGCGCTCTGCGAGGATTTCGAGCACGCGAGGGGTGACCTTAGGATCCGGGCCGTCGTCAAAGGTGAGAGCGATCCGGCCGGCAGCTGCCTCCCTCGATGGGAGGCGAGAGATGTTGGGACCCAGCAAGGGTGACCTTGGAATGAGGCCACTCGTCACAAGAGCGATATGGTCAAGCGCGAGAGCGGTGAGCACAATTTTCCACAGGCTGGGTCTTAGGGTAACGGCTGCGCCAGACGCGCCGAAGACCATCGCGGAGAAAACCAGGAACGCGGATGGGCGCCACGAATGGTCTGCTTTCGTCACGCTCCCGGCTCCAAGAGGAGTGACCGCACAATCTCAAAGTCGATCTTGCCGCGCGAGGTGCGCGGAATCTCTCCGACGATGCGGATTCGCCGCGGTACCTTGTGCGCAGCCAGGCGAGATCTACACGCAACAATTAGCGCGGCGTCGGTTAACCCTTCCTCGCGGCTCGTCACGACGGCCTGAATCACATCGCCCGATCCATCCAAGGCCAGGAGCCGGACCACGATCGCCTCATCCACCCCCGGCAGATCTTCCAGTACCGCCTCGACCTCGCGTGGGCTCACCTTCTTGCCGCGAATGTTGATCACGTCGTCCATCCGACCAAGAAGCACAAGTTCCGAGCCATCAAAACGGCCGAGGTCCGACGTCCTGAAACGGCCGCCCTGTAGCCTGTCATCAGGCTCAGGAAAGTAGCCCACCGCGGCGGAGGGTGACTCCACCACTACCACACCGGTGCCGGGCTCTTCATCAGCCTCGGAGATCAACTGAATACTGACGCCTTCGACGACCGAACCAAGGGTGCCTCGTTCCGCAGCAGTACCCACACGATCGAAGGTGATACCGCCTACCTCCGATGCCCCATAGAAGACGTGGACGCTCCGCGCATAGGTTTCTCGGAAGCGGACGGCCGTGTCCGGCCGGAGTGGTGCGCCAGCAGAAATGACAAGACGCAGAGACTGTGGAAGAGCCGGCGGCTCGGCCAGCTTGAGTAGCGAGTTCAGGTAGGCCGGAACGGTGGGCAGGAACGTGACCTCCTCCGATGAGGCTGCGGCGATCGGGTCGAACGGCCCACCACCCTCAGGCACGACCACGACCCAACCGGCAGTGATCGCCGGAATGAAGATGCTGCTGAACCCGTAGGCGTGGGACAATGGGATCGCGGCAAGAACCCGCTCGTCTTTGAGCCCCATGGTACGGCGCAACGCCATGTCGTCCAGCAACAAGGCCTCAGAGGTGTGGGCGATGCCGCAAGACTGACCGGTAGAACCCGAGGAAAGACGCACAGTACTTACCGCCGCCGGCAACTGGGCCAGGCTTTCGGCGCGGCTACTTGGCCGAAACTCGAAATCCTCTGCACGATCCGGCCATGCTCTCCGGACTACCATCGAACCCACAGCCCCTATTGCCAGCACAATACGGTCGAGTTCCACGAATGGCACAGGCGAATCGATGAGCAATACTCGGAATCCAGCGCGGCGCAACCCTAAATACCCGGCAAAAAATGCAGAACCGTTTGGTGCAGTCAACCCAACAAGACTCCCGAAGGGAAGGCCAACTCCGCCGACGCGGTCCTTTACAACATCTGCTAGAGCCATCACCTCCGCAACGGTGGCTCGCCGCTGTGGGGAAACGACCAGAACCCTATCCCCCCGCTGGCGGACTAGGTGATCGAAAGCGGCAAGAATTGGATCTTGGTCCATGTCTAGGAGGTGCAGAAGGATCCCTGGAGCCGGATACGACTACGGGTGCAATATACTACGGCGAAGTTTGAAGACCTGCGGCATCGTTCGGCCGACTGGGCGGCGATCGTGATCGCGGTCGCTTGGGGGTGTGAGAGTGCCGACACAGTCGACTACCAGCATGCGACTGAAAGAACTCATCATCGAGAGCCTCAACCTCGACGGGATGACAACCGAGATGATCGAGGACGATATGCCTTTGTTCGGTGACGGCCTTGGTCTGGACTCTGTGGATGCCCTAGAACTTGTGGTTGCCCTTGAAAAGGAATTCAATATCCGGATTGAGGGCGATGAATCGACCCGTGTGGCCTTCACCTCTGTGACGAGCTTGGCAGCTTTCATCGAGCAAATGCGCGGTGCAAGCGATACAAAACAGCTCGCATGAGCACTAACCGTCGAGTCGTGGTCACAGGCATCGGTGCGGTGAGCGCTTTCGGATGGGGCGTTGGCTCGCTTCAAGCAGGAATGCAGTCGGGCAAGACTGCTATCGGCGATGCCAAAGACTTCGACACGGCGAGACACCGTACTCATGTCGCTGGAGAGGTTCCAGCTGCCCCCAAAGAGATCCAATCCTCGATCCACGACTGGGCTCGCCTTTCACGGGCTGACCGCTTTGCGGTGGCTGCAGCCGAGGAAGCGCTACGGCATGCCGATCTCGCGGTGCAGGGGCCTCACTGTGGTGTCTACTGGGGCGGGAGCACCGCGGGCATGCTTGAGTGTGAGGAGTACATCGCACGTGTACTCAACGTGCGACCAGGTTCTCCCCACTTGCGGCTTCTAGGATCCCAACAACTCAACGGGCCTGGAGATGCCGTGGCGCGTGCTCTGGGTGTGGCAGGTCCCGTGCAGAACTTTTCTTCAGCTTGCGCCTCGGGCGGGTTGGCCATTGGGGCCGCTGTCGACGCCGTGCAAATCGGCGAAGTAGAAACAGCGATTGCGGGTGGCGCTGATTCTCTGTGCCAGCTCACTTACGGGGGGTTCAACTCCTTGCGTTCGGTAGACGGGTACCCCTGCCGCCCGTTTCGAGCCGATCGGGCGGGTTTGAGCCTCGGTGAAGGGGCGGGTGTGCTGGTCCTAGAAACCCCGGATCATGCCGAAAAGCGGGGGGGCCACCCATTGGCCGAGGTGAGGGGTTTTGGTGCGAGCTGCGACGCCCACCACATGACTGCACCCCATCCCGAGGGTGATGGGATCCTCGCAGCCATGGAAGACGCCCTTTCCGCAGCCGGTTTGGAGCCCTCCGAGTTGGGATTTATCAATAGTCACGGTACCGGGACCCCACATAACGACTCGGCCGAAGCTCGCGCCTATTCTCGCCTCCTTGGTAACTGTCGCGCGGAGGTTCCCCTGACTGCCACGAAGGCGCTAGTCGGCCACGTGCTCGGAGCTGCGGGAGCCCTGGAAGCCGTGGCCACGGTTATCGCGCTGGTCGAAGCTGTGATCCACCCCACGCCAGGGAAGGAGGCAGCGGATCCCGACCTCGGTGTGGATCTCGTTGTGGGCAAGGAACGGCCACTTGAAGACAAGATGATCGGGATTTCCACAAACCTCGCCTTTGGTGGCGCCAACGCTGCTCTGGTGCTGGAGGCGTGGGTGGAAGCCCGATAGTGATGCGCCACGACATGGCAGTAGTCACCGGTCTCGGAGTGGTGGACGCGAGCGCTTGGGGAATCGACGGGGCAGCCGCCGCTTTTGCTAACCCGAGCCCCACGCCGGTGGAGGTGGACCGATCGGCGGGTTACCACCAGCGAAGTAGATCGCGATGTGCTCTCCTGGTCGACCCCAAACCTCAGCAGCAGTGGTTGATACCGCTCGCAGCGCGGCGGATGAGCGCAGCCTCACGGTTTGCGGTGTGTGCGGCCAAGATGGCGGTCGAGAATGCAGGGCTGGAACCAGACGACCTCGCAGGTCGCACTGCGGTGGTACTCGCAACTGCTTACGGGGCCGCGGACTTCAGCGAACGCATTCTCCGTCAGATCTTCCTCGACGGGCCAAATACTGTGTCACCGGCCCTCTTTACAGAGTCGGTAGCAAACGCCCCAACGGCGCAGATCGCCCTTGCGATGGATGCACGTGGGACTAACGTGACCGTGACTCAGCGGCAAGCGGGTGTCCCTGTCGCCCTCTCCCGCGCCTTGGTGGAGCTCCAGACAGGGCGCGCCGAACGGGTACTGGTTGGTGTGGTGGATGAGATGACTCCGCTGTTACACGCGATTCTGGATCGCTTTCGGGGTCTGGCGCAACCGGATCACGATGGTGTTGAAAGGGCCCGCCCCTTCGACCGACGCCGCAACGGGTGGCTCGCGGCGGAGGGGGCGGTGGTAGCCCTCCTGGAAACGGAATCTTCCGCCCGGCGACGTCAT
Source organism: Thermoanaerobaculales bacterium (assembly GCA_048061535.1). Classification (GTDB taxonomy): domain Bacteria; phylum Acidobacteriota; class Thermoanaerobaculia; order Thermoanaerobaculales; family Sulfomarinibacteraceae; genus Sulfomarinibacter. The sequence continues at coordinate 7,414 of JBGMRN010000049.1, forward strand.
GCCCCCGTACTTGCCCGGCTATTGGCGGCGGGCAGTGCCTTTGACCCAAAGAGTCCTCGCAACGGCTGGGGCAGGGACCCTGCGTTGCTGGCTAGTGTTCTGCGTGAATTCTTGCATCGCGTTCGAAGGGGCCCGGCGACGGTGGACCGAGTGGTCTGTAGCGCCTGCGGCCACCGCGGGGCGGATCGCCTCGAGGCCCGCCTCCTTCGGGCAATCTTCGAGGAGTCGGAGCTTCCTCCTATCCTCGCCCCGGCAGCGACAAGCGGTGCCTACGGCGGGTCACTTCTGGCGGCAGCCATTCTCGCCGCCGCTGGGAAGCCCTTCGGGCCGACGCCAGGATTCCGCGAGCCGGATCCGGAGGTGGGCGTGACCCCTTACGATGGGCGCAGCCTTCCTCCACCTCTGTGCACCCTTCTCACCGCGTGCGCGGCTGGAGGAGCAGCCGGATGGGCACTTTTCGAGGCCCCCGAAGAATGAACTCGCCGAGGCCGATCGCCGCCGTTATTCCGGCCTTCAACGCCTCACCGTCGGTGGGAGATGTCGTATGCCGGACACGCACTCTGTTCGAGGACGTCATCGTCGTTGACGATGGGTCGGCTGACGACACGGCTCGCGCTGCGAGGGCATCTGGCGCGGACGTGATCATTCATCCTATCAATCGAGGCAAGGGTGCAGCGCTGCGGACGGCATTCGCCGTCCTGTGGGATCGTGACTACCAAGGAGCCGTGACCCTCGACGCCGATGGTCAGCACCTACCCGAGGAGATACCGCGCCTCCTCAAAGCCTGGGACGAGGGTGCTGATCTTGTGCTCGGCGGCCGCGATCACCTGTTCGAGGAAATGGTGTGGCTAAGGAGAGCCAGTAACAGCATATCCTCGCGGCTGATTTCGTTCGCTGCTGGAATTCGCCTTGCCGATATCCAGACCGGATTCCGAATTTACTCACGACCCCTTCTGGAGGCCACAGGCTTTCCCGAGGACCGCTTCGAGGCCGAAAGCGCGGTAGTCGTGCGCGCAGCGCGCCGCGGGTTTCAGATTATTTCGGTTCCCGTGGATCTTGGCTTTTCGGACGGCCGGTGCACGAGTCACTACAGGCCCGTAATTGACAGCCTACGCATCGCCAGAGCCGTTGTGGTTGCGCGGTATGGGCGTTCAAACAGCCGGAACCCTCGGCTCTAGGCCGCCCCTCTCCACCTCAGGTTCTCCCGGCTCTCGGGCGAAACACCCGAATGTCACCACGACTGAGGGCTTCCACGATAGTCTTGTTTTCTGGGAGGTGATATGGACCTATCGAAGGAGGTTATTTTGGTGACCGGAGGCAGCCGTGGAATCGGCCGCGCTGTGGTGGAACGGCTCTCGAGGGCCGGGGAAACAGTCGCCTTCACGTGGCGATCCGAGAAGACGCGTGCGAGAGAGATCGAGGACGCGACCGACGGAACGGTTCGGGCCTTCCACCTCGATCTTTCTGACCGGGCTCGCCCACGGGTCCTCGTCGAAGAAGTGGAAGCGGAGATGGGCCCGATCGCCGGCTTGGTGAACAATGCCGGGATCGAGCGCAGCGAGTTGCTGGCCCTCACCTCGGACGATTCCTGGGACACCATCCTCGACATCAATCTCGGCGGGGCCTTTCGTATGAGTCGAGAGGTGCTGCGTTCCATGGTACGGCATCGCCGGGGTTGCATCGTGAATGTGGCCTCCCTCTCGGCTCTCCACGGAGTTGCAGGGCACTCTGCATATGGAGCCTCGAAGGCTGGGCTGTTGGCGGTTACCCGCTGTTTGGCTCGAGAGTTGGGCCGGTTTGGAATCAGGGTAAATGCAGTCGTCCCTGGTCTCGTACCCACTGATATGACTGCGGGCCTGCCCAAGGAGGCAGGAGCTCAACTGCGTGCAAGGGAGTGTCTGCCGGATGGGATTACCCCTCACGCGGTGGCTGAAGTCATCGCGTTTCTTCTCTCTAGATCGGCGGCCGGCATTACCGGCCAATCGCTACCCGTTGATGCGGGCACTTCGGCCTAGACTGACATGAACCACCTCGCCGCCCTGGTGGTCCGCCGTCCAAGAACAGTCGTCGCGATCACTCTTGTTCTGTGGATTCTGGCGCTCGTTCCCGCCTCCCATCTGCAGCTGCGGCTTGACCTGGCATCCCTCCTCCCTGACGGGTCGCCTGCGGCTCAGGCATATATGGAATACCTCCAACGATTCGGAGGGGTGGACAGGGTTTTCGTGATCGTGAAATGGATCGGGGACGATGCCAATGCAGAGCCATCTTCAGTTGCCGAGGCGGGAGCCAGGATGGCGGAAATCCTCGAGGAGAGCAGTGAGATCGTCAAAGCGCGGGCCGGTCTCAATGACGAAGACGAGCACGCGTTCCTGACTGGGGTTGTTCGTCGGGCGCCGCTCCTGCTCCCGGGCGACGACTGGCTCGATCGAGTGGCGGCGCGCCTCAATCGTGCGGCCATTCATGATCGCGTGTGGGAGATCCGTACGGCGCTGCTCTCACCGATCCCCCGTCCCACCAAGCGGCTGGCCATTTACGACCCTCTAGGGTTTGCGCAAGATCTTTCTCAATTCAAAGCGCCAGGCTTCGGGCAGCTGATAGATCCGATCACCCTTGGATTCCTCTCTGATGACGGCCGGGCCGCACTCGTGTTGGTCGAGCCGGTGGGGGCGGAACTGGACGCCGAAGCGGGCCGGAGGTTACGAACGACCATTGAGGAGGCGACTGCGAGGGTACAAGGGGAGTTCGGAGAGGATCTTCAAGTACGTGCTGTGGGTGGCCCGCTGTATGCCGCCCACGATGAGGAGGTGATCCGCAGCGACTTGAAACGCACGCTGTTCTCCACGGCGATCGCCTGCGGTGTGTTGATTGTCGCCGTGTTCGGAGGTATCGGAATCCCGATCGCCGGGCTTGCCGCGTTGGGAGCCGGTCTCACTTGGCTCGCAGCCGGGCTGGCCATCACTTCGGGTGGGGTGAGTGCGGTAGTTGTGGGTTTTGCCGCGGTATTAGTGGGATTGGGTGTTGACGCCGCTATCCACGGTGGCACAGCGCTTCGAAGCCTGCGCCTCGCAGGGGAAAGGAAGAGGGAGGCGCTGATCGGCACATTCAGGAGCATCGGGCCACCGGTCATCGCAGCTGCAGCAACCACAACAGCGGCGTTTGCCGTGCTTCTAGCTTCAGATCTTCCCCCTCTGCGCGAACTCGGAGCGGTGGTGGCAGGTGGCATGGTGGCGGTAGTTTTTTCGACGGCCACCCTCGGAGCGGCTCTCGCGCTGCTCCTCATGGGAAAGCCGCGGCCCCCCAATCGAGTGTGGGGGCTGCTGGAATGGGGGGTGGACGCTGTCGTTGGCGCGGCAAGTCGTTACCCGCGAGCCGTTCTCGCGAGCGCTGCTCTCCTCACCGCCGCTGCCTTACCGGCGGCCCTTGACATCGAGTTGAAGCCGGATCTCAGCGGGTTACGGCCATCGAACCATCCGGTCGTTGAAGCAGAACGTGCCCTTGCTGATACCTTTGGTATCGGGGAGGACACCCTTACGATTCTCCTTCGAGGTCGAGACCTTGATGAGGCGCTAGCCCAGGCACGAAAAGTTGGACGGGTCTTGAGAGAATCTGTGCCGGATCTAGTGATCATGTCGCCTGCCGATCGAATTGTTGGGCCAGAAGAAGTGGCGAGGCGGCTGCACTTTCTTCGCGCCTTGGATTTTTCTGAAGCAGCCGAAACCCTTCGCGCCGCACTCCGTTCTGCAGGCCTCAACCCTTCGGCGTTCGCACCAGGGTTTGATGCCCTCGAGGCTCTAGCCAAAGGCCGAGATCCCGGCGAGGAATTACCTATCAGGGATGACCAGCTGCGATTCGATCCGTCCGGCGAGGTTTGGGCCGTCGTAACAGTCTGGGTGCCCGAAGGGTCCTGGATTCATGGCCTGCCGATCGAGTTGAGAACCGCTGTCGAAAAGGCCGCACCTGGCGCCATGATAGCTTCGGTGCCGTTGCTTGGTGTCGATCTTCGTCGCGTTGCCGCTCACGATCTGCGCCGCTTGTCAGTACTCTCCCTCCTCCTGGTAGTCGGTGTGGTCCTCGTGTCATTTCGCGGTCGGTTGGAACCAGCGGCGTTCGCGCTGGTGCCTGTGGTGCTCGGAACTGTCTGGACCCTTGGTTTGTGGTCCTTCCTGGGCCGATCATTGGACCTGGTCGGTCTTGCGGTTCTACCTGTCATGCTTGGACTGGGCATCGACGATGGGCTATACGCGACCCATGGCGCCAAGGAGAATGGCGTTGTGGGTATTGATGATTCCATCCGCCGATCCGGCAGAGCCATGGCACTCACAACCCTCACAACGTGTATTGGTTTCGGTAGTTTGACCCTTTCTCACCTGCCGGCGCTCCAAGCGGCGGCGATCCTTGTGCCTGCCGGTATCGGGTCCTGCCTGTTCGCAACGCTCGCAGTGTTGCCGGCTATGGCCGCGATAAAACGGGGTCGAGAATGAACGAAGCACAAGCGCCAATACCACCTCACGCTCCCGACACCACCGGCCGCCTCAGGAAGCTACTGGGTGCGTTCCACGTAACCGGGGTTTTCTGGTACAAGATCCACTGTTGGGGGTTATCGGTTCTCCCAGAGTGGGGAGTTTATATAATCAACAACCTCTTTACGGCCTTTTTCTTTTTCGCCCTTCGACGGATCCGCGTAGCTATTGCCGGCAACCTCGAGGCGGTGCTGGGTTCGTGCGGTTGGTGGTGCCGGCAGCAGAGAATCTGGCGAACCATGCTGACGTTCGCTTGGTGTTTGTCAGAGCGGTACGAGGCCTTGATTGCGGATCGGCAAACCGAGTTCGCTGCCGAGGGCGAAGACACTTGGCGCAGCGTCGCCAGCACCGGGCGGGGACTGATCGTGGTGACAGCCCACATTGGTCACTGGGAGATCGGTTCGCGCCTACCCCTGGCTCACGGTTTCCGGCGCATTCACGTCGTTCGTGAGCCAGAGGTGGACCCAAAGGCACGGGAATTTATACGTGACCTCGTGGGGCGGACATCGGGTGGTGGTTACGAGGTGCACTTCGCCGACGATTCCGATCCCGCATTTGGCGCAGGGTTGCTCGCCGCCCTCCGGAAAGGAGATGTGGTCGCCCTGCAGGGAGATCGCCCACGAGCTGTCGGCCAGACAGAGGTGGTTCGTTTGTTCGGTCGGCCTTTCGAGTTGCCGGTAGGGCCGGCTGCCCTGGCTCGCGCCGCTGAGGTACCTCTGTTGCCGGTGTTTGTCTTTCGCGAGAGTCGCCTCCAATCCCGGGTCTTCATTCGGGCACCCATTACGGTGCGGCGTTTAGGCGATCGAAGGTCAGATATTCGCCGGGCCCTCCAGTGTATTGCGGACGAGGTGGAGTGGGCCATCAGAAAAGCCCCGCATCAGTGGTTCTGCTTTCGTGAGCTTTGGCCCCAGTCCGAGGAATCGTGATTTCAAGGACTAGATCGCTAATCTCGATCAGCCAGGGTTGGACGGGACGACAAGTCCGAGGCGGCCCTCAACCACACATTTCGTGTCCAGATCGACTCTCATCGAGAACATCGCCACATCCCCGAAAGTAGCCTCCAGCTGAATCTGGGCCTCGAGGGGATGGTCCGCTGGAATGACGGTCGGTTCGATCGTGATGTTCCGCAGACTCACCAGGTACCCGTGACCTGGTGGCGAAGCCTCAGGAGTATCGGAGGCTCGGCGAATGCCCATGAGGATCCCCGCCGCCTGCGCTGCTAATTCAACACCGAAAATTGCCGGAGCAACCCCATTCGTGACGCACGGATGATTCATCGGGACTTGGCCAATGCACACAATCGTCTGGTCTGTCTGGCCCACCACTGCGGTAACCAACAGCGCAGGGGCACGATGGGGCAGAAGGTGATCGAGGGAGGGATGGGGATCTACCATTGCCAAATCCTCAGGCTCGCGCGACGATCATATTCCAGCGGCCAAACCAACTGGTTGACCGGGTGACGCGCTCTATAGAGAATCCCGCGGTTCCCAGACTTCGAAGCCTTTTGTCGACGGTTTCGCCACTGTTACCGGTAAGTCGACCTTGAGGCCACGAAATCACGAGGATACCGTTCGGTGTGAGAGCAGTACGAAGTCGCCTGGCGAGTCTGTCGTTGACCACGGGCGCAATCCGGCGTCGCGACTTCCAGACCACCACTACGTCGGCTGGTGGAAGTTGGTACGTCGTCGGGTCCGCAAACTCTACCCTCGCTTCATCTTGAAGCACTCTGCGTGCCCGAGCCACATTTTCGGAAATCGACGTCACACCTATATAACAAACCGGCGGTCCAGGATCCTTGGTTTCGAGCAACAGAGCCAGAAGAGCACCTTCTCCACACCCGAGATCAACGAGAGAGGTCCCCTGTGCGAGATCTCCGCGGACCGCCATGTCAGCCAGATGGGGATTCCCATATAGTACGGAACGAGCTTTGAGCCAAGCGAAAATCCCGATGTCCAAGTATCGGCGGGCTGCCGCTTCAATCGCGTGACGGCGCTGCGTTGCCTCGATCCCTTTGGGGATCCAGGCCCAAACCACCGCCGCAGCGGCTATGCCGAGAACCGCACCAAGCACCATGCTTCCTACGGCAAGCGCCCAACCGAAACCCCCAACACCCAGTTCGCTAAGTTGTTGTAGCGAATGGGTCGCCATCCGACCGTGCAAGACCATGTGCCCAACCTGCAACTCGGCCCACACGAGTGCAGGCGCCAAGACGGGGTTTGAGACCCAGGTGGCAGCATACATTCTCACTCGACTGAGCCGCGCCAAGCTGGCCACCAAGAGAACGATGAAAATATGAGAACCAAACAGGGGAATGCAGCCAATGAAAACCCCGAGTCCAACTGCCGCGGCTTGCGCCCCTGGTGCCTGCCCTTCGGTGGTCAGCCGGTAAACAAGTTCGGGGATCCTCGGGTTCTCGTTTGGAAGAATACGAGGCTCAGGATGGCCGGGGCGCAGAAATCCTAACTTCCGATTTGATTTCCCCTCGCTCGAGGTGCGATCAGCGGGCAAAGAGACTCCATTCACTCGGTTCCGTCCTGAACCGATCGGCTCTAAGAGGCTACGAAACTGAGGTTGAATCCACCTTGGCGCAGGGAATTACTTTGGCGCCAGGGGTCCCCAAGCGCCCCCAATAGTTTCTATTTTCGAAGCCGTGTGGGCAGGCCCCTTCAGGAAGGTCCCGCTTTCGTGGTTTCTGTAGAGCTGTCAGCCTCGGGCTTTTCAAGGACATACGAAAGCATCTTCTGAAAAGCCTCCATGCCCTCCGGTGTGTTCCGCTCAGGATCGCCAATCCTGAAGACAATTTCCACCTTGTTGAATTCTCTCCCACCGGCCACCTGCTTCAAGGTCACTTCGACCTTCTTCCTCCCACATTCGACATCCTTCACGCGGCAGGTTGCTCCAGCTCGGATTTCCTCTTTGTCTCGTTCGAGTTTTATGATTCCGTCGTAACCAATCACTGTGTCGTACAGCGGTTCCTTAGCAATGTAGATCACGCCTACCATCTGCCTACCTATTTCGGTGCACGCCCGGTCTTTGGCAGCCACGGTAGGAACCGCACACGCGATCAGGATCAATAAAACGAAGCGACGTGTCCACCTCATGATGATGCCCCCCTAATATAAATTTCTGTTTTCAATTCAGAACGGATTTGATTGGCCACACATTCATTTTTCCACACAGGGGGGAAATCTGCAACGCAGGAACCATCGCACCACCTCAGGGCGAACGGCCCCATAGTTGGCGGAGAAAAAAGTGTCCGGATCTGACCATCGGAAAGATGTGGCATGAACGTCATGATCCTCGCCTAGGTACCAACGTCGGCCCAGCCCTCGATCTCGACTAGTAAACCATCGCGGCATAAATCCGACCTGATGAACTCGAGTCTCTCAGCGTTTTCGAATTCCTGTGGCAGCTGTGCCATCACAATCTCGAGGTCCTCTTGGTGTGGGCAATAAACTCGCAGGTGACGAAACCGTGCCAGCATCGCTTGCCGGAGGCGTCCGCGGTTGACGTCAAAGTTCTCGCCACCGACGCCAGATGCTACGACCGATGCTAGATTGCGGAGAGTTTCCTCTACTTGAGAGTGGAGGTCATCACGGTGGGCGGTGGTTTCGCCACAAATGGAGGCAGTGCCCCCAACAAGAAGGCGAGCTGACGCGTTTTTTTTGAACTCAACCCGGGTTGCTCGTGCAAAGCACGGAGGGAGTGACCCGTATTTCTCCGAATAGCAGTAAGAAGAAACCTGGCGAGGGTTTTCGACCGGGACGTTCACATTCCCTGTCGCGAGCGCGTGTACGGTGAAGTCGTCATCGTCAACACCGACTCCTGAGGCGGTGGCAAGCCGGCGGTCGAAATTATCTCTTCCTTTATACCACCGCGAGTAGGCGTGGAAACGCCCGGCATTGAACACCATGTATCGATGGCGGAACTCAGTCAAGGGCTCAAGGATACCCGGAATGAAGTTCCAAACGCGAATCAGCTGTCGATCTCCAACAGCACCTAGGACTGCGTCATACACCTCTTCGATGCCCCGATGAAGCTCTTCAGAGTCGAGCGAACGTGCAGCATCGAGGCGGGCCGTCACGAGGGTAAATTCATCGCCCACCAATCGGCGGAGGTTGTTCTGATTCGGGGCCTCGATCCATTCCTCCACACAGTCGCCAACCATGTCGACAACCCAGGGTTGAGGTCGACGCCGGAATGATTCGTCGTCTTGTGCGAGGGAGAGTACTCGGTTGGCCAGGGTCTCAACCATGTCACTATTGAGATTAAGACAGAGGGCCTACTACGTCAATCGCGAGCTGAGTCATGGTTCGGCTCATTACCGGTGCCCAGCAGACTGCTCTCCGCCAACTCGAATGGCGAAAGGTGAAACACAAGCGAGTGCGGTCGAGGTCCTATCACGATTCAGAAGCTCATCTCACTAGTTGAAGAGCTTGAGGAACGCGATGAATATCGTGAAATCGTCTGCTGGTCCAGCCACGGGGACCCCCAGATCGAAATTTACGATCGTCTGCCATGGCCCCATGACTGTCCCGCTGAAACCAAGCCCGGCGAGCAGCTCATTATCAAGGTCAGTGGCTCGATCGTTTGCCCATACGGCGTCCCCCCGTACCTCGAGCCGGAGCACGTCGTCGAAGTTGAACCCATAGTTGAGATGCAGGGCTTCGGCCCTCTCGGCCGTAACAAGCCCGCTTTGGTAACCCGCCACCCGTGCGTCGCCGAAGTAGGAGAAGTCGTACTTCGAGAAGCGGTCCTATATAAGAAAGAATGAGCGCGGCCTCGTCTGACACCTGCCGGTGCTGTCGCTCCGGCTCCCCAGGCGCGCGCGGTGTCAGTGAGCATCCGGCATCCAGCTCCGCCCTTCGGGCAACGCCGTAACAAGTCCAGCATCCAGAATCCGGACGGGCGAGGAGTCAGTGTCTCTTTGCGGAGGCAAGGCCGGTCAGCTGAGGTGGCAGGCGCCGGCGCCGTTCTTTTCGAAGTATCGCTGGTGATAC
>JBGMRN010000050.1:0-9713 GCA_048061535.1 Thermoanaerobaculales bacterium
CGGATTCCCGCACCGCGTCCTCGACCTGTGTCGTGATGTTGACGAAGTCCATGCGTTTGGGAATGTTGAGCACTAGTTTTTTTGTAAGTGACTTCACGAAACTAACCTCTCTTTTCCTTATTGATCTTCAAATTCTCGACGTTTGCTTTCGTTGGGGGGTTGGAATTCTGCGTAACGTAGTTTCGACGAAAGCAAACGCCGAGAATTTGAGATAGGTATATGTATGTTCCTTCTATTTCTTCAAGTCGATCCAGCGGCACAGCGCCCGCACCGCGCGGTCGGCGGAGCGGAAGACCGGCAGGCCGGCGGCCTGGAGAGGTCCGGCGAGAGGATCGAACAAAACCCCCGAGTCAATGACGACAACCAGCGGTTTGTGGCTGGCGGCGGCCACCTCGGGAAGTCGCCGCGCCACCGAACCAGGATCGAGGATCGACTCGCGATGAGCTTCTCCCGGGGCAAGGGTCTGCATGGCCGGGGTGAGCGGTACGATCCCCGCGACCACGGAGTCCACCTCCGCATCGCCCAAGGCGGCTTCGACGAGGGCGACATAGGCGGCGTCGTCGGCCATCGGGGTGACGTCGAGAGGGTTCTTGACGTCCACCAGGCCGTCGAGGCGGTGCTCGGCGAGGGTCGCGCGCATCGCAGCGGTCGTGGCGGCGGAGAAAGGTGTCAAACGGAGCTCGGCGCCGTCTTGACGGATCGAGTCGGCCATGCCGACCGACTCGTAACCTGCGTTTGAGATCGCGGCCAGGCGATTGCCGCGCACCTGTTTGTCCCGAAGGGGCAGGACGACCCGCAGCAGGTCGGCAAACTCGTTGAAGTCGGCGGCGACGAAGGCGCCGGCCTGCACGAGGGCGGTTTCGCAGACCGCGTAGTCGCCGGCGACGCTGGCGGTGTGGCCTGCGGTGGCCGACCGCCCCTCGCTGGTGCGTCCAGCCTTGTAGAAGACGACGTCCTTGCCCAGGGCAACCGTTTCGGAGACGGCGGCCGCAAACGCGAGCCCATCGCCGGGCTTGAAGCCCTCCATGTACACCGCAAAGACCTCGATCTCGGGATCGTCCTTGATGCATGCCAACAGATCGCCGGCGGTGAGGTCGATCTGGTTGCCGAGGCTGAGAGCGTAGGCAGGGTCGAGCCACGGCATGCGGCTGAGGTTGGAGATGATGAAGGCGCCGGACTGCGAGAGGAAGCACAGCTTGCGCGTCGAGTGTCCTCGCGACTTCGGCAGCTTGCTCTCGGGGATGAACATGGTGTCGTAGCGCCCGGGGTGCGAGATCACACCGAGCGAGTTGCCGCCGAGGAAGACCGGGCCCCCGCCCTCGCTGAGATGGGCGCTGCGGATGCGCGCCTTGAGCTCGGACTCCAGATTCTGGCTGCCCGCCTTCTCGCCGAGACCGCCCGGGACGAGGATCACCGCGTTGGCGCCGTCGCACTCGATGAGCTCGGTGACGACATCGGGGACCTGCGCGGCGCCGACTGCCACCACGAAGAGATCGACCTTTTCCGGCAGATCGGCGACTCCGGGTACGCATGGGACGCCGTCGATGCGCTCGGCTGTGGGGTGGACCACGTGAATTCGGTGGCGGTCGAAACCCGCTTCGAAGAGATTGTTGAGGATGATCCGGCCCATGTTCATGCCTCGCTCGGAGACACCGATCACGGCCGCCGATTCCGGTTTGAGGAGCTGATGGATCTTGGAGATGGGACGCGACTCGGAAGACGCTGTGGCCGGCGCGAACGAGCAGATGCCGTCCAGTGGGGCGAGCCTTGCGCCAGAGACCGCAAATGGGTTGACCTCCAGCTCGACCAGGTGAAAACCGGCATCCGGGTTGACCTCAGAGAAGTGGTTGGCGAGGTCGATGAAAGCCTGGAAGCACTCCTCGAGTATCGGGTCCTCAACCAGCTTCCCGGAGCCGCGCATGGCGCCGGAGAGGCGTTCATAGCTCAGCGTGGAACGAAAGATCTCGAGGAACCGCGAGCCGTTGACGGTCGCCGTGGGGGCGATGGCCACCGCAGCACCCTTCTTGGTCCGGCGGGCGAGGATCTCCATCTCGACGCCGCCGAGGCCGGCGGAGATGATCGGCCCGAACTCGTCGGTGTTGCGAATGCCCACAAAGAGTTCGGTGGCGAAGCCGTGGGCGTCCGAAGGGATGAAGCTGCACAGAAGGATTCCAACCCTGCGGTCGGCCAGCTGCCGCTCGAGCTCCTCGCCATGGAGCCCGGCGAGGGCCGCCGGGGCCTCGCGGCTGTGGGATCCGAGAAACGTGGCGTAAGCTCCCGGCACCTCGCTCATCATGAGATCGAAGGCCGCTTCCACCGCTCCGATGTCATGGGCGACGATGCGAACGCCGCGAGCCTCGGTCTTGTGGGTGATGTCCGGGGAGACGATCTTGAGCACGACCTTGTCGCCGGTGAGCGCCTCGAGATCGTCCTCTGTGGGCCGCTTCCCGATCGGAATGAATCGGCTGATCGGCGCCGCCTCGGCGCCGGTTGCCGCAAAGAGCTTGTAACACTCGTGTTCGAAAAGCCCGACTCGTCCCTCGTGGTGGGCGTCGGCGAAGACTCGTTCGACAGCGTCGAAGTCCACGGCGGACATGCCGGCTCTTCCCAGCTTGTTAGACAAAAGCGCCGACCTGATCGCAGGCGACCTCGTCCTTCGTCCTGAGCACCTTCGCCAGTCTATTCCGGTCGTCCCCGATGGCGTTCGCCCAGGCTCCGGCGTGCGCCGGGTCCAAGGTCGCCGGGTCGATCTTCGAGCACAGCTCGAAAGCTGCCAGCCGCGGCATGCCTCCTTCGGCGAGGGTGCGGAAGAAGAGTCCGGCGGCTCGCCCGTAGCTGAAAGCGCGGCGGTTGACCTCGACAATGTTCTGGCCCTTGCGGGCGAAGAGCTGCTCGACGTATTTCAAGAGCTGCTGGTGGGTGAAGTCGAGGAGGATCGACGCCGCACCCACCGTGACCATGTTCTGGGCCCGGAGACTGCCGGCGGCCTTGGCGAGTCCGGCCGCATCGACCATGATGATTTTTTCATAGGCTGCGAGCTCCTCGAGCAGTGGCGCCATATCGGGGTAGTCGGGAATGTTGGCGAAGGGCGTCACGCTGGTGACGACCCAGCCGCCGGGGGCCAGAAAATGCCAGTAGCGCAGCACCTCGAGGGGTTCCACGCTGAGGACCAGATCGGCCCTCCCGGCGGGGATGATGTCGGAGTGGATCTCATCATCGGAATAGCGCAGGTGGGATTGAACCGCACCTCCGCGTTGGGCCATGCCGTGGACCTCGGCCTGCTTGAAATGAAAACCGGCGTCGAGCGCCGCGTTGTCGATCACGTAGGCGATGGAGAGAATCCCCTGACCGCCGACCCCTGCGAGAATGATGTTCTTTTCCATTGTCCTGACCTCAACTTGCCTTGGTTTTGATGGCTTCGATGCATGTGCGGCGGGTGACGATGACGCTTGGCCCGTCGTGGGCGAGCTCCTCGCGCAGGACCTCGACGTTGGCCTCATGGTTGCGCGGCGTCGGTTCGATAATCCGAAAATGCTCCTCTTCGATGCCGGTCCCGAGAATGAGCTGGTCGAGGGTCGGGCCGGTCGACATCGAGCGCTGGGTTCCGGTCATTCCCACCGTGCTGTTGTCGAGCACCAGCACGTTGATGTTGACGCCTTGCTGGACCGCGGAGAGCAGCGGCGTGATGCCTCCGTGAGAAAAGGTACTGTCACCGATTGCCGCAACCGCAGGACTGTAGCCGGCGTGGGCGGCGCCGGCTGCCATGCCGATGCTCGCGCCCATGGCGACGCAACTGTGGACAGCCTCGAGCGGGGGTAACGCGGCCAACGTATAACAACCGATGTCGGAGAAAACTCTCGGGCTGTCGAACCGGTTCAGCGCTTCGTTGAGTGCGCGGAAGCTGTCGGTGTGCGGACAACCCTTGCACAGGGCCGGTGGCCGGTTGGCGAGCTCGAGTGCGGCCTCATGAGCGGTCGGTAGGGGCGGCAGCCCGAGGGCCTCGCGGACCAGGTCGGGGTTGAGCTCCCCAGTTCGCGGCACTTCGCCGGTCATCCGCCCCTTGACTCGCACGCCCTCGAGCCCGAAGAGTCCGCGAACCATGTTTTCCACCAGCGGATAGCCGTCTTCGAGCACCAGCAGGTCGTCCACGTGGTCGACGAGCTTGTGCACCATCCCCGAGGGCAGGGGGTATTGGTGGATGCTGAGGATGGAGAGATCATGCCCGGGCTCGAGGTTCTCGCGGAGGTAGTTCTCGGCCAGGCCGCAGCAGATGACTCCCGAGCGTCCGCAGAGCTGAAGCTCGTTGTGGATGCTGTCTTCTGCGAGCCGGAGGAGCTGGGGCTGTTTTTCGGTGAGGTGTTCGTACTGAGCTCGGGCGTTGGCCGGCAGCAGGGTCCACCTCTTGCTCTCCTGCGACGGGCGGAGGTCGTTTTGGGGCCTGGCAGCGCTGGTCTTCACCGCCGCCCGGCTGTGGGCGATTCTGGTCACGAGACGGACCATCACCGGCAGGGCGATATCCTCCGAAAGATCGAAGGCCTCGATCATCATGTCGTAGCACTCCTGTTGGTTGCGCGGTTCGAGGCAGGGGATGAGTGCGAATTGGGCGAAAAAACGGCTGTCCTGCTCGTTCTGGCTGGAGTGCATTCCCGGATCATCGGCCACGGCAAGAACCAGTCCGCCGTTGGTTCCGGTCACTGCGCTGTTCATGAAGGCGTCGGCGGCGACGTTGAGGCCGACGTGCTTCATGGAGACCAGCGCACGCTTTCCCGCCCAGCTCATCCCCAGCGCTTCCTCGTAGGCCACTTTTTCGTTGGTGGACCAGAAGGCATGGACGGCGCCGGTCTTCTTGGTGTTGCGCTCTACATACTCGAAGATCTCGGTCGAAGGCGTCCCGGGATAAGCGTAGATGCCGCTGATCCCGGCGTGGATGGCGCCGAGGCCGATTGCCTCGTCGCCGAGCAGGATTTCTTGATCCATGATGGGCTCCTTTCGCAGGTCGGAGTGGCGAGGCACATGGTGCCGACTGCGCTTGTGAAGTATTGCACAAAACAGTGTGCGTCGTAAAGATCTCGGGCGTTCGATGTCGTTTTCTTCAGTTCAGGGCTCGAAGCCATGAACTGAAGAAAGCGAGAAAAATGGTCGCCGATTCCGAATTCCGAATTCCGAATTCGTATAGAATCCCCGGCATGGCAAAACCCCGGCGAATCCTGGTCACCAACGATGACGGCTATACCTCCGAGGGCATCCAGATCCTCGCTGACGCTCTCGACGGGCTGGGAGAGGTCTGGGTGGTCGCGCCCAACCGCGAGCAGTCCGCGGTCTCGCACGCCCTCACGCTCGATCGGCCGTTGCGGATCGAGCAGCTCGGTGAGAGGCGGATCGCAGTCGATGGAACGCCCACCGACTGTGTGGCCCTGGGAATAGCCAATTTGATGGGCGGCCAACCGCCTGATCTCGTGGTTTCGGGGATCAACTTCGGGTTCAACATGGGCGCGGATGTCCACTATTCGGGGACCGTGTCGGCGGCCTTCGAGGGGGTCATCGTCGGGGTCCCGGCGATGGCGATTTCCCTCGGGGTGGGGGAGGGACTGAGCTTCCACCTAGCGGCCGACTTCGCGGCCGGGCTCGCGGGTTGGATCCTCGACCACGGTTTGCCGCCGGAGACCCTCCTCAACGTCAACGTTCCCCTCGGCAAACCGCTGGGGGTGCGCCTCACCCGTCTCGGCGTGCGCCGCTACACCGAGGGCGTCATCGAGGCGACCGATCCTCGTGGGCGGCAGATCTTCTGGATCGGCGGCGGTCGGCCGGTGTGGGAACCGATCCCCGGCACCGATTTCCACGAGACGGGATCGGGCTATGTGTCGGTGACCCCCCTCCACCTGGACATGACCGACCGGCGATCGCTCGATCGTCTGCGAGAGGAGCGTCCGTCCTGGTTGAACGCCCTCGATGGGGCGGGGGAATGACCTTGGGTAGGGAGGACGGCTACGCCTACCGGAGGTCGCAGATGGTCGAAAGCCTCAGCAGGGGGGGGATCCGCGATCAGCGGGTGCTCGACGCCATGGCGGAGATTCCCCGTCATATCTTTGTCCCGGAGGCCTTTCGAAACCAGGCATACTCCGACGACGTTTCGATCCACATTGGCGAGGGCCAGACCATCTCGCAACCGCGTATCGTGGCTCTGATGACTGAAGCGGCGCGGGTGTGTTCGGAGGATCGGGTTCTCGAGATCGGCACCGGCTCGGGTTACCAGGCAGCCGTGCTCGCCCGGCTCGCCCGGTTCGTCTTCACCATCGAACGGGTCGCTTCTCTTGCGCGCGAAGCGAAGAAAGTGCTCGACTTCCTGGGTGTGGACAACGTCAGCGTCAAAGCCATGGATGGAACGCTCGGGTGGCGGGCGCAGGCGCCTTTCGACGCCATCCTGGTCACGGCCGGCGCCCCCGAGGTACCGGCGCCGCTGGTGGAACAACTCGCCGACGGCGGACGCCTCGTGGTGCCGGTCGGCCCCCGGGAGACGCAGGTACTCAAGGTCGTCCAGCGGCGCGGGGGAAGGACCGTCGCCTCGGAGCTCAAGGGCGCCTGCTTTGTTCCCCTGATCGGACGCTTCGGGTGGAAGGACGAGCCCAGATGAAGGAAAAACTGTTCGCGTTCATCGACCAGCTCGCGGCCATGCCCCATCCCGGGTGGTGGCTCTTTCTCCTTGCCTTTGCGGAGAGCTCGTTCTTTCCGATACCGCCCGACGTTCTCCTCGTCACCCTCGGGGTGGCGTCTCCCGAGCGTGCCATCTGGTACGGTTTCGTGTGCTCCGCCGGCAGCGTTCTCGGGGGCATGCTGGGCTATGGAATCGGGCTCTACGGCGGCCGCCCGGTCCTCTACAAGTTCTTCTCCGAAAACAAGATTCACGCTGTCGAAAAACTCTATGACCGGTACAACGCCTGGGCCACCGGTATCGCGGGCCTGACCCCCATCCCTTACAAGGTGTTCACGATTGCCGGTGGCGCATTCAAGATCAACTTCAAGATCTTTCTGCTCGCCTCTCTCGCCTCCAGGAGCCTGCGCTTCATGGCCGAGGGCGTGCTCCTCTACTTCATGGGCGAGTCGATCCGGGGGTTCCTCTTCCGCTGGTTCAACTGGATCTCGATCGCATTCGTCGTGCTCCTGGTCGGGGGGTTCTGGTTGATCCATCATTTCGGGCGACACGCTCACCGGCAGACGACCCCGGAAGATTGAGCGTGCGAATGCCGGTTCGGAGATATGTCGTTCACGGGCGCGTGCAGGGCGTAGGTTTCCGTGCTTTCGTATGGCGTGAAGCGACCGAGCTCAAGCTTGCCGGGTGGGTCCGTAACAACCCCGACGGTACCGTGGAGCTCCTTGTCGAGGCCCCGGAGCGGGCCCAGGCAGAACTCGAGGGCAAGCTCGGCGAAGGTCCGCGGTGGGCGGCAGTGACCCGGGTCGACATCGAGGATGAGCCGGGTGCGGCCCTCGGTCCAGGATTCACGATTGGTTGACAATGCCTGAATACCGCCCTCTCGCGTCGGATCCGGTTCGCAAGGGCTTGGAGAGTGCGGTTGAAGGCGCCCTTGCCGACGGCGCACCGTCCCCTTCGTGGATTGCGGTCGATGACCCGAGCCGGGAGTGGCTGCGCCTCGTGTCGGTCTCGACTCCTGCGGAGAGGGCCCGCGGCGTGCTCGCCACCACCCGAGACGAGTCCCTGGTCGACGCCCTTCGCCTGGGGATCGGCGGCGCCTTGCGGCTTCCGCCCTCGACGCCCGCCGCCGAGGCTGCCCTGACGGCTGCCGAGTCGGCACCGGAACCGAGGGTGAGCTGGCGCCCGGAGCTGGTGGAGAGCATCGGCGCAGCCGCCGGAGAAATGCTGGTCGTGAGCTTTGCCGACACCCCTTTTTGGCGCCGCCAACTTGGTGATCGGGAGCTGGTTGCCGACCTCGCCCGGTTGGCGGATGCTCTCGATGCGCCGCCGGCGATCGTGCCGTGGCCGGCGCTGGTGGTGGCCGGCTTTTTGCGGGAGCGCATCACCGATGCATGGGACCGGTTGGGAACCGAGGACGATCGACTCCGCCGGAATCTCGCGGTTCATGAGGTGCTCGTCGGGGGGATGGATGTTCTTGCCTCGGTGTACGCGGCACTATTGGGCGCGAGGGAAGGGGCGCCGGTTCAGATCCGGGCCCAACCTGTGCACGAGCTTCCGAGTGGGCGATTGGTCGGTTCGTGGACAATCGGGACGGTCAAGAACCCCTCCTCCGGTTGGCTGGGGGTTCCCTGTTCGGACGGTCCACCGGGTTGCTGGGAGCTCCACGGTGAAGGTGGAATCTCGATGGCGGAAGAGGTGCTCACCCCGGCGGAGGTCCAGCGGGCGGGCAATGCGGTAGCTCTCAGAATACCTGGATGGGTGGCCAGAGACATGCGAGTCGGTTCGCCGGCCGGCCTGTTGGTGACGGCGTTGGCCGGGCTTGCCGCCCGGTCGAACCGGCCGCTGTGGATCCCGAACGTTCACGCCGAGGGCCTGCACTTCGCCCTTCGTCTTCCCGGCACGCTGTGGGTGGACGGACCGGCGGCGCCCCGATGAGGAGCCCGGGAGCAGAGGGGAAAAGGGGAAGAGGGGAAGAGGGGAAGAGGGAAAGAGGGAAAGAGGGAAAGAGGAGCGGGTGGGTCGAAGGAATCCGCGGGGTTCGTTCTTCAATCCGCTTTTCTCCTTCTTCCGGATACGGTTCCGCGCTTCCGATTGACACGAACTCCGTTGATCCGTAGCATCGAGGCCCCGCGCGGGGCTATAGCTCAGGTGGATAGAGCAGAGGTTTCCTAAACCTAAGGTCGCAGGTTCGAGTCCTGCTAGCCCCGCCACTTCCTGGCCGTTCAACTTTTTGAAGTTTGGAACACCTCTGAGGAAACCATCGCGAAGAAGATCAGTGCTGCGCCGACCATTTGCGGTGCCGTGAGCCGTTCTCCAGCCAGAAGGAAGCCGAAGAAACCCGCGAAAAGCGGTTCGGTGGTCAGGATAACCGCGGTACGGGTGGTGGAGAGATGGCGCTGGGCGGCGGTTTGAACGACGTAGGCGAGGGCCGACGCCACCAGACCGGTGAGCACCAGCGCCGGCCAGACGGCCCGAGGGGGCGCCTCCAGGGTCTCTGTGAGCGGCCACAGGAGGAGGAAGATCCCGGCGACGCCGATCATCTGCGCGGTGCCGAGGGCGCGGGGGTCATGGCTTCCGGCAAAGTGCGACAGGAGAGCGATGTGCACCCCGAAGGCCACCGCGCAACCAAGGGTCAAGAAATCTCCCAGAGCGAGATGGCTGGGGAGCCTGCCGGTGAGCAGGGTCATGCCGAGGAGGCTGAGACCTGCGAAAATCCAGGTCCGCGGTGCCAGCCGGACGCGGAAGAGGAGGCGGTCGGCGATCGGAGCAACGATGACGAAGAGGCCCGTAATGAGGCCTGAGTTGGTGGCGGTAGTAAAGCGCAAACCCCAGGTCTGGAAGAGGTAGCCGGCCGCGAGCACCGCTCCGATGCCGAGACCGACCCGCAGGGTGTCACGGCGGAGGTGGCGTCCCCAAAGGGCGCCCGATGCGCCGGCCGCGATCAGGAAGCGGAGGGCGAGAAACGCCATGACGCCGTAGATCGCCACCGCCCGTTGGACGACGACAAATGTCCACCCCCATACGGCCGTGACTCCGAGCAGAGCGAGAGCGGCGAGGATGGGGC
>JBGMRN010000050.1:9813-16895 GCA_048061535.1 Thermoanaerobaculales bacterium
TCGAGGAGAGGATCGGGGGCGAGCGGGTGTACGAGGGCAAGATCTTGGACCTCGAGGTGGATCGGGTGAGGCTGCCGAGCGGAACCGAGACCTCCCGCGAGGTCGTTCGGCACAAGGGCGCCGCTGTCGTGCTTCCAATCCATTCCGATGGTTTTCTCGTGCTGGTCAACCAGTACCGTTATCCGACCGGAGAGGTGCTCATGGAGCTGCCGGCGGGGAAGCTCGAGCCCGGAGAGCCGGCTCGCGACTGCGCTGCCCGGGAGCTCGAAGAGGAGACCGGATGGCGAGCTGGCGCGATCCACGAGCTCGGTGCCTTTTTTACCACTCCCGGGTTCTCCGACGAGATCCTACACGCCTTCGTGGCGACCCACCTCGAACCGGCCGAGGACGTGCAGACCGATCCCGACGAGGTGCTCGAGGTGGTGACCCTGTCCCTGGAGGAGGCGCTGGCGGCTGCCCGCGAGGGCGGTATCCGTGACGGCAAGACCCTTGCCGTGCTGCTGCTGGCGCAGCTCAGGGGTTGGATTTGATGGTGGGACAGTGGGTGTCACGCCGCCGGGTGAGGTCCGAGACGACCGCTCCGCGGAAACCGAGATCGGGATATTCTTCGGTGATCTCCCGCTTGTAGTCGATGATATTCACCATTTCCATCCGGCACTTGAGGGTTTTGAAGAGCCGGGGAAACCGCTCCCCCGGTACCTGGACATGGTGGAGTCCGCCGCTGTAGACGATCAGCATGCGCCCGTCGGGAAGGACGTCGAGGATATCGGCGATGCCCCCCCTGATGGTCATCGCCCGGCCGGTGGCGTCCAGCCCGTCGGCCCGCATCATGCGCCCTTCAGGAAGGATGATCACGATCGCCTTGGAGTCCACCCTGTTCAGCACCTGGGCCCACGTACTGTCGCGTTGGCGGGTGACGACCACGACGTTGTGCACCAGAAATCGGAAGAACAGGCCGATTCTGCGCTTCATCGTCTTTTCGGCCACCGGCAGCACCCCGTGGAGGGCGAACTTCCACAGGAGGCGGATCTCCGCAAAACCGACGATCAGCGGCTCGTAGAGGCTGGTGTGGTTGAGTAAGGCGATAACCCGCGTTTCGCGCCACTGGTTCTCCGGCTGTCCACCGATCCACTCGTTTTCGAGCCGGAAGAACAGCCGACTGAAAATGTGGACCTTGAGCAGCAACGCGAAAGCGAGGAGCGACCTGATCATTCTCCGTTCCACTGAAACCACCGATAAGAAATCGGCAGGTTGTATACCGTAGCTTACCCTCTCTCTTTCAGTTCGGCATGTCGCGGTGCGGCATCGGTGTCAAGGTTCAAGGCTCAATGTCCAAGGGCCCTTGTACCTTGTGCCTTTCTCCCCGCATCCTGCTTGCTGTTCCCAACCGGCGGAACTGGGGGCGAAGGGAATCTGGCTACCAGTCGAAGACCAGTCCGGCGTAGGCGTTACGGGTCGCGGCGGGTATCCAGACCGGTTGCTCTCCGTCGTAGTAGCCGAAGGTGGTGAAGAGCGCGTTGGCGAGATTGTTGAGACGGAACGAAAGACCCACTCGGCGCGCTCCGATGAGCCCGGATACCCACGGACCGAGGTTGGAGTCGATCCCCAAGTCGATCATGGTGTAGGCGTCATTGACGCGGGGAATATAGCCCGGCTCGGCCCGCCCCTCCGGGTCTTTGCGGAGGTCTTGGGTGTTGTCGAGGTAGAAGGCGCCGACGTGGCGAATGAGCAGGAACGCATCCAGCGGGCCCGCCCCTCCCCGAAGCTCGAGAGTGCCGAGCCAATCGGGAGTGCCGGCGATGCGGTTCCCCGAGTGGTCTGCGAAACCGCCTTCGAAATCGTATTGCATGAACTTGGTGAAGGTGTTGCGGGAGTAAGCGAGGGCCAGGCGTGCGCCCCACCGGGGCTGTGGATTCCAGTCGAGATCCAGCTCGATGCCTCGATTCTTGGTGACGGCGCCGTTCGCGGTCGTCGGGACGCCGTTGTTGTCCAGGCCGCCGGCCCACACGATCGCGTTGTCGAAATCGAGGTAGTAGAGGTTGAGAGCCGCCGAGCCGGTCGGCCACGTGAAGGTGGCCCCGAGCTCGAAGTCGGTGAGTTCCTCCGGTTTGAGATCCGTCCGTTGCGACCAGAAGTCCTGGGGGTCGTAGATATCGCGAAAGGCGGGTTCCCGTCCGCCGCGGGACACGTTGCCGTACAGGCTCCAGCGCGTCGAAGGACGAAAGTTGAGGCCAAGCCTGGGAAGGAGATACGAAAAGGTCTCGGAGAACTCAACGCCTTGCCGCTGGTCGTCGTACATGCGGTAGCGGTGGTACGACCAGGTGAGACCCGCCAGCAGATTCCAGCGGGCGCCGAAACGCCAGCTCTCCTGCACGAAGGGCTGGTAGGTGCTCTTGTCGACCTTGTAGTCGTAGTAGCGGTGGTCGGGTGGGAGATCGGGCGGGTAGTACTGCGCCCACTGCACGAATCCGAAATGGCGGGCACTGTGCAAGCGAATCGCCGCTCCCGCTTGGAGGTTTCCGCGATCCCCGCCGTGACGCCACTCGACGGAGGGGATCCAACCGCCGTCCCACTCGTCGATCTCGCGCCGCCGCACCAGGTCGGTGGTGAGGATGGGTTCGCCGCCCGGGCCGGGGAAGGGCGGCAGATCGTACTCCGGGAGCCACCGGTCCTCCTTGAACTGCTGGAAGTAGCCGTCGCCTTGGAAGAAGAAAAGGGTGTTCTGCAGCACCAGGTCCTTGGTGATTTGCAAGGAATGCAGGAGCTGGTAATGGGGCTGAAAGAAGCTGTCGATCTCCCGCGGGTAAGTCAGCGGGTTGTGGCGGCGATCAACCAGACGATCGCCGGTGATCTCGCCGTCGAGGTAGGCCCTGGGGACGCCCTCGAAGGCGAGATGGGTCCGTTCCGGCCCGCCGAAGAGGAGCAGGCGCAGCGTGCTTCGGGGGCCGTAGCGCTCCACCGCGGCGTAGTAGTTCCACATGTCGACCCAGGACTGATCGCGGTAACCGTCGGATTGGACCTTCGAGTAACGAAAGCTCGCTGCCCAGTGGTCGTCGATGAGGCCGGTGTCGTACTCGATCGTCAGCCTGGAGGTGTCATATGCGCCGTAAAGCGTCTCGACACGGAGCCGGCGCTCGGTGAGGGGCGCCCTCGTTTCCAGATCGATCGAACCGCCGATTGCGCTGCCTCCATAGAGGGTTGTCCCGACGCCGCGCTGAACCTGCACGCTGCCGGTTGTGGACAGGAAATCCGCGAGATCGATGAAGAAGACGCCATGCGACTCGGCATCGTTGAGAGGAACGCCGTTGAGGCTCACGGCGTTACGCCGCATATCGAACCCGCGGAGGGAGAAGTAGGTGTAGCCGATGCCGTTGCCGCTGTCGCTGTACGCGTTGAAGCCGGGTACCTGCGACAGGAACATGGGGACATCCTGTGCCCAATAGCCGCGTTCAATCTCCTCCGCGGTTATATCGGTGACCGTCACCGGGGTTTCCCCGACGACCGCCCGTAGGCCGACGACATCCACCTGTCCTGAGAACAGGGGTCGCGTGGTGAGGGAGAGAAACGGGGCATGAGAAATATCGCCGAGGTTCAGATCGACCGTCCGGTAGGCGACGGCGGTCACTACCAGCCGGAGGTTCAGCGGCGGCGGCTCCGGCACTGTGAGGATGAACTTGCCCTCGAGGTCGGTGCGGGTGCGAAGATCGATGCCGGAAGCGGTGGCGTGGACCTCGGCGTTTGGGATGGGCGTGCCGGTCACCTCGTCGAGGAGGCGTCCCCGGAGCTCCGCCGCGCCGACCGCAATCGTCGGCAGTATCAGGATCAGTGCTGCTGTGAGCGTTCGCAGGCAATTCATGGCGTGGCTCCGGTCTCGGTCCGGTCTGTCGAACGCGGACCCTGGTAGCCCGCTCCCGACGCCAGCCACGACATGATGGGTTCGGGCGTCTCCAGATTCCTCCGCCGGCATGATCCGGGTCAGGTTCGAGGGGTATGCTCTCAGCCAGGCGCCGCAGCGCGGGCACCCCCACGGAAACGCATTTAGGTTATTTGAAAAAGAACCAAGCGGAGTATGCGCTCCAGGCATCAGAGGTGTCAAGACGAGCAGGTGAGCAGGCTACCTCTCGGGCTGGAAAATCAATGCTCCAAGCGTCCGCATGAGGACTGTCGCGTAAAGGGCGGGACCGTGGTGGCGGAGTGAGTAGAGGTCAAACTCGAGCTTGACCAGATGTTCCTCGGGGTCGGTGCAGTACGGCACGTTCACCTGCGCCCAGCCCGTGAGACCGGGGCGCACGGAGTAACGGAAGGCGTAGAAGGGAATGTCAGCCTCGAGGCGCCGGGCCAGCTCGGGTTGCTCCGGGCGTGGCCCGACAAGGCTCATCTCACCTCGCAGCACGTTCACCAGCTGGGGAAGCTCGTCGATCCTCCACCGGCGGAGGATTTTCCCCAGGGGAAAGATCCGTTCATCGTTTCGGTGCGAAAACCTGGGGCCCTTGTCCTCGGAGTCCAGACGCATCGTGCGCAGCTTGTTGAGCACGAAGGGTCGCCCGAACCGGCCCAGGCGAACTTGGCGGAAAACGACCGGGCGGCCTTCGAAAACCAGGAGGACGCCGGCCGCCAGAAGGAGGATCGGCGCTGTGAGAACCAGCAGCCCGGTGGCGATCAACACGTCGAGGAAACGTTGGACATAGTGGAAGCTGGAGGTGGCGAGAGTGGAGAAATCACCGGTCGCGATAAACCACCGGGAATCCACCTGGCGGACCGGAATGCGCCCGGTGAGCGCTGCGTAGGCGCCTGCAGAGTCAACCACCGTGGTACCGCGGAAATTGAGGGCGGCCAAACGGTCGGTCGTGAGCTTATCGGTGAGAGAGGCGATGATCACGAGGTCAATTTCGTCAAACTCCTCGTCTTCGAGGAACCCGTTGTCCGACGCTTCGGATGCACCGAGGTGGCGAACGATTCGGATGGGTGGGCTGGGCTGTTGGTGCAGCTCTTCCTCGAGAGCGGCGACGATCGGGCCATCGCCGATAAGAAGCGCTCGGCTCGGGCTCGGTTGGGCGTGACCGGAGACCAAGAAATACCTGACCATCCCCTCAATCGGGAGGGCCAGGAAGACCGTCAGGGCCAGGAGGCCGCGGCCGAACCGCCATGGCATGACGAAGTAGACTCCGAGTGCCAGCGCGATGCCGAGACTGAGGGCAAGAGCCGCCAGCCGAAGGGGGAGGACCTCCTTCGACCGCCAGCTTTCGGGGTTGTAAAGGCTGAAGGTGGTAGCCAGACCGACCTGTGCGAGAACGGCGTAGACGATGAAGCCGGGATGGGCGAGGATCCGGCCCAGCTCCTCGTTGAAGGTCTCGCTTCCGAAACGGAGCCAGCTTGCCGCCAGGATCGCCGCCATCAAAATGAGGGCGTCGCCGGCCACCAGAAGAAACTGGGTTGGACGCCGACTGCCTGCGATGCCCTGCATTCGCTGATTCTTGGGTGCCTGACCGGGGATGTCAACCTCGGCCGATGTTCGGCCTTCGGCGACCACCCGAACTCTCAGGTCTGAGCAAGTGATAAATAGCTTGTCACAATTCTTCACAAGCTCTATACTTCGTGTCGCGAGAGGCGTCGGCGACGGTGTCTCAGTTGTTGAGAAAACCAATTGACGGCCGCATCGGACAACCGTGGAAACGCCGACGGACGTTCGACCGGCAGACTGAAGGGGAGGGATCATGTCGACTCTGAAGGAAACCCTGTTCAAGAAAATCGAGGAGCATCGTCCGCGGACGACTCGGCTGCTCAAGGAGCACGGTGACGTCAAGCTGAGCGATGTGACGATCGCCCAGGCGATCGGTGGCGCCCGCGGCGTCAAGTGCCTCGTGACCGATGTTTCCTACCTCGACCCGTTCGAGGGCATCCGTTTCCGCGGCAAGACCATCCCCGAGACCTTCGCTGCTCTGCCGCAGGTTGCCGGCCAGGAGTACCCGAACGTCGAGGGTTTCTTCTACTTCCTGATGACCGGAGATATCCCGACCGCCGAGCAGGCGGATGAGGTGGTCGAAGACTTCAAGACAAGGCGGCAGCTCCCCGACTATGTCAAGGATGTCCTGCGCGCGATGCCGCGTGACACGCACCCGATGACGATGTTCTCCGCCGGCATCCTCGCGATGCAGCGCGAGTCGCTCTTCGTCAAGCGCTACAACGAGGGCATGTCGAAGATGGACTACTGGGACCCGATGTTCGAGGACGCCTGCAACCTGATGGCGAGGCTTGCGGTCCTTGCAGCGTTCATCTATCGCCTCAAGTACAAGGATGACGACCAGATTGCCGAGGATCCGAACCTCGACATGGGCGGCAACTTCGCCCATCAGATGGGGATCGACAAACCGTACGACGACGTCGCCCGGATGTACTTCATCCTCCATTCCGATCACGAGTCGGGCAATGTCTCCGCCCACACGACCCATCTCGTGGCGTCGGCGCTGTCGGATGCGTACTACTCGTTGTCGGCCGGCATCAACGGGCTTGCCGGTCCGCTCCACGGTCTGGCCAACCAGGAGGTTCTGAGCTGGACTATGAAGTTCATGGAGAAGCTCGGTGACGCGGAGCCGACCGAGGAGCTCGTGAAACAGGCTCTCTGGGACACCCTCAACAGCGGGCAGGTCATTCCCGGCTACGGTCACGCGGTGCTGCGCAAGACCGATCCTCGCTACGCCTCTCAGCGGGAGTTCTGCCTCAAGCACCTGCCCGACTACCCGCTCTTCAAGCTCATCAGCATGATCTACCAGGTGGCGCCGGGAGTTCTCGAGGAACAGGGCAAGGCCAAGAACCCGTGGCCCAACGTCGATGCACAGTCCGGCGTCATCCAGTGGTACTACGGCCTCACCGAGTGGGATTTCTACACCGTTCTCTTCGGTGTCGGTCGTGCGCTTGGCGTGCTCACCAACATTACCTGGGACCGCGCGCTGGGCTATCCGATTGAGCGGCCCAAGTCGCTGACGACCGCCATGCTCGAGGAAGCGGCCGGCATCTCGTAGTATTTAGCCCGAAGTTCCAGCGCGAAATCATGTTCAAACCAATATGATTCAATAGTTTAAGCT
>JBGMRN010000051.1:0-2160 GCA_048061535.1 Thermoanaerobaculales bacterium
GAGCACCCCGAGGCGAGAAAACGCCGCTGGGCACGGTGCATCATCGGCCGCAGTATGAAGCTGGTGAGATATGCGGGCTAGTGTCGTTGCCCTCACCACGAAACCAACGGGTTTTCGGGCGGACAGGGTGGGGACGGCCGATTGTTCGGACGCGGACGTGGACGCGCGCAGGGTACGGAGACGGGATACCCACGGTGCGCGCTACGGTTCGGCAACGCGCTCGTCCGCCGCCATCCGAATGTGCCGGGCGGCACACTCGGCGTATCCCGAACAGCTTCGGCAGACATCGTCGTCGACAAAGCCGAACTCGGACGGCGCGCACACAGTTACGGAAGGATCCCTGGCCGCTTCGAGCTCGGCGAGCAGGGCCTCGTCCTCCGGCGCAACGGCTCCCAGCTCCCGGGCGTGCGCCTCGGCCGTCCGAATCCTCGGGTCCCATTCGCGGTTGCGCTCCTCGGTGCGGGTGTTCTCGGCGTTGACCGCGGCCGTGGCGCGGCGCTTTTTGAACTCGAAGGCCAGCTTTCGGCGCGTCGGCAGCCTCCGGGTGGCGAGGAAGAAGAGGTAACCGGCCGACATCCCGACCACGTATGCCGCACCCGCGCCGAGGCCGAAGGAAAGGCCGCTGAAGACCAGGAAGGCGCCGGCCACGATGGCGAGGTACTTGACCTTGACCGGGATAATGAAGAAGAGCCGGAACTCCACCTCCGGGTATACGGTCGCGAAGGTGAAGAGCAGCGAAGCATTGAGAAAGACATCCCCCGCAAGCGGCAGGCCGATGAGGGCGGCGGTACCCGAGGCCCCGAGAGTCGAGATCAGCCAGAAAGCCAGGAACCGCGGCGAGCCCCAGCTCTCCTCGAGCGGACGCGCCATGATCCACAGCACGAGCATCGAGATGAAGAACCAGAACATGCTCTTGCCGTGGATGAACTGAAACGTCACCAGCGTCCACGGCCGGGCGGCGATCTGACCGGGGAAGAGCGCCAGCGCGCGCAGGCTCTCGGGGTTGGTCGCGGTCAGGATGAAGACCGCGAAGTTGACGAAGATCAAACCCTCGGTCAGGCGCCAATAATCTCGCTGCATCAACGTCTCCCCAGTCGTCGTTCCATCTCCTCCTGGCTCAGTCGGAGAATGATCGGCCGCCCGTGCGGGCAGCGATAAGGGTTGTCGGTGGCCACCAGGTCCTCGAGCAGCGCCCGCTGCTCCGGCAATGACAGCCGGTGGTTGATCTTGATGGCGCCCCGGCAGGAGAGCGACGCCGCCAGCTCCTCCTCGAGCTCTTCCACCGCGCGTTCGGGCACCCCGTCCATCGCCGTGGCGCGATCGAGGATCTCCTCCACCACCCGGTCGGCGGCCTCGGCCTCCAGCTCCGGCGGCACCGATGACAGACGAATCGTGTCGGGCCCGAAGACCTCCGCCTCGATGCCGACCCGGCCGAGCAGCTCCTCCACCGAGGAAAGGGCGGCCGTTCGCGCCTCCCCTACCTCGAGAAGGCGCGGGGTCAGCAACCTCTGCGACGGGGCCTCCTCGCCGGCGAGGCGCCGGCGGATGCGGTCATAAATGACCCGTTCATGGGCCACGTGCTGGTCGACGATCGCCAGCCCGTAGCCGTCCTCGAGGAGCAGAAAGGAGTCCCGGTACTGGCCGATCAGGCGCCCGAAGGGCGTGTCGGACGGCCCCGGCCTGGCGCCCGAGCGGGGCAGGGCGTCGCTCCCGCCATCGGCAGGCCGTTTGCCTTCCGTCGGCGCCGGGAAATCGACGACGCCCCGATCCTCGCCATAGGCCGGGTGCGCGAACAGCGGCGGCGCCCCCGCGGTTTGCCGGGCGCGCAACAGGTCGCCGTAGCCCCCGGACGGGGCCTCGGCCACTCCCTCCTCGAGCCGGTTAACCGGCACCCTCCCCTGAGACGCCGCCACACCCTGGCGAACAGCTCGTTCCACAAGGGAGAAAACCGCGCCGGAGCGGGCGAAGCGAACCTCGGCCTTGGCCGGGTGAACATTGACATCCACCTCGTCGGCCGGCAGCCGCAGGTCCACCACCACCCGAGCGCCACCGAGCCCACCGCCGGCCTCGCGCAACACCCTCAGCACCGCTCCCACCAGCAATCGGTCGCGCACCGTGCGCCCGTTGACGAGCAAGGTCAGCGACGGCCGGCCACGGCCG